>NZ_CP110678.1:1812187-2113125 GCF_026167545.1 Sphingomonas sp. S1-29
TTCTCCCCCTTCCAGGAAGGGGAGAATACAGCTCGTGACCTTGGCCGAATCGCACGCTACGACGCTGCCGATCGTTCCTACGCCCCAAGGACCCGCTCGTGCTCGACATGCTAAGCCAGGCCACCGGCCAGTATATCCATTTCGAGCAGCTGGGGCTCGATCCGGTCGCGCTCGACCTGGGCTTCTTCACGCTGAAATGGTATTCGCTCGCCTATATCGGCGGCATCCTGCTCGGCTGGTGGTATCTGCTCAAGCTGCTCGCGCGGCCCGGCGCGCCGATGGGGCGCCAGCATGCCGACGACCTGATTTTCTACGCGACGCTCGGCATCATCCTGGGCGGACGGCTCGGCTATATCCTGTTCTACCGCCCCGATCTGTTCCTGAAGCCGCTGCAGGTGCTCAAGCTGTGGGACGGCGGCATGTCGTTCCACGGCGGCGCGATCGGGGTGATGATCGCGATCATCGTGCTGGCGCGCAAACATGGGCTCAACTGGCTGCGGGTGCACGACTATGTCGCGTGCGCGGTGCCGTTCGGGCTGTTCTTCGGGCGGCTGGCGAATTTCGTCAACGGCGAGCTGTGGGGCCGCGCGACCGACGTCCCCTGGGCGGTGGTCTTCCCGCGCACCGGGATGGACGTGCCGCGCCACCCCAGCCAGCTCTACGAGGCCGGGCTCGAGGGCATCGCGCTGTTCCTGGTGCTGGCGTTCTTCTTCTGGCGGACGCAGGCGCGCTACCAGCCGGGCAAGCTCGTCGGCATCTTCCTGCTGGGCTATGGCGCGTCGCGCTTCTTCGTCGAGTTCTTCCGCGAGGCCGACGAACAGTTGATGTGGCTGCAACAGGCGACCGGGCTGAACATGGGGCAATATCTGTGCATGCCGATGATCTTGGGCGGCGCATATCTGATCGCGACCGCCAAGGGCCGGCGCCAGCGGGTGGAGAGCATCGCGGGGCAGGAGAGCGTGGCGTGAATTTCCGCGCCGTCCTCCGTTCGTTTCGAGCGTAGTCGAGAAAGCTGATGGAGTGCTGCGCGGTGGTTTCTCGACTTCGCTCGAAACGAACGGTCTCGGCTGAACCCGCCCTGGGGGCCTCCGCGTGACCGAAGGCCCGCTTCCCGAACGCATCGCGCGGGCGATCACGCTCGCGGGGCCGATCGCGCTGTCGCAGTTCATGGGCGCGGCCAACGCGCATTATTATGCGACGCGCGATCCGCTGGGCGCGCGCGGCGATTTCACCACCGCGCCCGAAGTCAGCCAGATGTTCGGCGAGCTGATCGGCCTGGCGCTCACCGACCTGTGGCACCGCGCCGGCCAGTCCGATGCCGCGCGCTATGTCGAGTTCGGCCCCGGTCGCGGCACGCTCGCCGCCGATGCGCTGCGGGCGATGGCGACGGTTGGCCTCGCGCCGCCGGTACATTTCATCGAGACCAGCCCGGTGCTGCGCGCGGCGCAGGCAAAGGCGGTGCCCGATGCCGAATGGCATGTCGATCTGGTCGGGGTGCCCGACGACGGCCCGTTGCTGGTGGTCGCCAACGAGTTTTTCGACGCGCTGCCGATCCGGCAATTGGTCAAGACGCCGATGGGCTGGCGCGAGCGGCTGGTCGCCTGCCAGGACACGCTGTTCCTGCCGATCGTCGGCGATCACGGCTTCGACGCGGTGATCCCGCCGCAGTTTCGCGACGCCGAACCCGGTGCGATCCTCGAAACCTCGCCCGCCAGCGTCGCAGTGATGCGCGCGCTCGCCAAACGCATCGTCGCGCAGGGCGGCGCGGCGATCGTGATCGACTATGGCTATGTCGGCCCCGCGATCGGCGACACGCTGCAGGCGGTGCGCGGCCATGCCTTTGCCAATCCGTTCGAGGATCCGGGCGAGCAGGACCTGACCGCGCATGTCGATTTCGGCACACTCGCCGAAGCCGCCGCCGCCGAGGAAGCGGTGATCCACGGCCCCGTGGGCCAGGGCGCGTTCCTCGAGGCGCTCGGCATCGGGCCGCGCGCGGCGGCGCTGGCCCGCGCGCAGCCCGAGCGCGCACAAGCGGTCGCGGTCGATCGCGAGCGGCTGACCGGGGCCGAGGCGATGGGAAAATTGTTCAAGGTGATGGCGATCACCGCCCCCGGCTGGCCAGTGCCCGAGGGGTTTGCGTGATCGACTGGCGCGATGCCGGCCCCACAGATGCCGGCCCCACAGATGCCGACGCACTGGTGACGCTGGCGCGCGACAGCTTCACCGAGACCTTCGGGCATCTGTATCGCCCGCAGGATCTGGCGGCGTTCCTTGCCGGGCATACGCACGAGGGTTGGACCGCCGAGCTTGCCGACCCGGCCTATGCGGTGCGGATCGGCGAGGCGGACGGGCGCGCCGTTGCCTATGCCAAGCTCGCCCCGCCCAAGCTGCCGATCGAGCCACGCGGGCCGGCGATCGAGCTGCGCCAATTCTATCTGCTCAAGCCCTGGCACGGTCAGGGCCATGCCGACACGCTGATGGCGTGGGTGATCGCCACCGCGCGGGCGCGCGCCGCGAGCGAAATCTTCCTGTCGGTGTTCATCGACAATCACCGCGCACGGCGCTTCTACCAGCGCTACGGCTTTATCGAGGCGGGCAGCTATGCCTTCATGGTGGGCGATCATGCCGACGAGGATATACTGATGCGGTTGCCACTGTGAGCGAGGTCGAAGTCATCCGCGCCGCCGCGCTCGACGGGGTGCGCCACGGCTTTCTGGGGCGGCGCGGCGGGTTTTCGGGCGGAATCCATGCCGGGCTCAACGTCGGGCTGGGATCGGCCGACGATGCCACGACGGTCGCCGAGAATCGCGCGCTGGCGAGCGCAGCGGTCGCGCCGGGGGCGCGGCTGCTGACGCTGTACCAGGTCCATTCGGCCGATGCGGTGACGGTGCTCCAGCCGTTCGACGAGAAGTTTCGCCCGCACGCCGATGCGCTGGTGACCGATCGGCCCGACCTCGCGCTCGGCATCCTGACCGCCGATTGCGCGCCGGTGCTGCTGGCCGATCCTGCCGCCGGCGTCATCGGCGCGGCGCATGCCGGGTGGAAGGGCGCGCTCGGCGGCGTCACCGACACGACGATCGCGGCGATGGAAGCGATCGGCGCCAAGCGCGAGCGGATCGTCGCGGCGATCGGCCCGTGCATCGCGCGCGCGAGCTACGAGGTCGATGACGGCTTCCGCGACCGGTTCCTGGCCGGCGACCGCGAGAATGAGCGCTTCTTCGCCGATGCCCGGCCCGGCCATGCGCGCTTCGACCTCGAAGGCTATGTCGCGCACCGGCTGGCCGCCGCAGGGATCGCGCGGATCGAGGCGATGGGGCTCGACACCTATGCCGATCCGCAGCGCTTCTTCAGCTATCGCCGCGCGACGCATGCCGGCGAGCCCGATTATGGCCGCCAGATTGCGATCATCGCGCTGGGCTGAGCAACCGATCGCGCGGCCGCGCATTGGGGGAAGATGCTAGCCCCCTTCCTGATCGGCATCGCCGCCGGCCTCCGCTCGATGACCCCGCCCGCCGCGGTCGCGCTTCGCCGACACCGGCGCTTCGCGGGGCCAGTGCTCGCGGTGGCAGCGCTGGGCGAACTGGCGGTCGACAAGCATCCGCGCGCACCCGATCGCACCGATGCTGGCGCGGCGGCGGGGCGGATCGTCAGCGGCGCGCTGGCGGGCGCGTTCGTGCGCGGCGGCCGGGTGTCGGTCGTCGGCGGGATCGCGGGCGCCGCGGGTGCGGTAGTGGGGACGCAATTGGGGCATCGGCTGCGCACCCGGCTGGCAAAGCGGTTGGGCAAAGACTGGCCGGTGGCGGTCGCCGAAGACGCGCTAGCGATCGGCCTGGTAGCACTGGCCCAGCGGCGGGCCTAATCCTCCCCCTTCAGGGGGAGGTGGCAGCCCGTAGGGCTGACGGAGGGGGCCTCGCCGCAAGCGCATCGCTCGCGTCCTCCCCCTCCACCACCGCTGCGCGGCGGTCCCCCTCCCCCTGCGGGGGAGGATGTTCAGGGTGCCGGCGTAGCACACATCACTCCTCCCCCTTCAGGGGGAGGTGGCAGCCCGCAGGGCTGACGGAGGGGGCCTTGCCCCAAACGCTCCGCCCGAGCCCGCCCCCTCCACCACCGCTGCGCGGCGGTCCCCAGCATCGGGTTGACCATGCCCCGCATGGTCAAGGATCGTCCGGGGGACGATCCGACCCGATGCTCCCTGGCGGCGGAGGATTTTCAGGGTGCCGGTGTAGCCGACATCACTCCTCCCCCTTCAGGGGGAGGTGGCAGCCCGCAGGGCTGACGGAGGGGGCGTAGCCCCAAACGCCCCGCCCGCGCCCGCCCCCTCCACCACCGCTGCGCGGCGGTCCCCAGGATCGGGTCAGCGCGTCGGCACCGGGGTTTCGCCCGAATAGTCGTAGAACCCGCGCTTGGTCTTGCGGCCATACCAGCCGGCTTCGACATATTTGATCAGCAGCGGCGCAGGGCGGAATTTGGGGTCGCCGGTCCCTTCGAACAGCACGCGCGTGATTTCCAGGCAGGTGTCGAGCCCGATGAAATCGGCCAGCGTGAACGGCCCCATCGGATGGTTGAGCCCCAATTTGCACGCGGTATCGACATCGGGGATCGTCGCCACCCCCTCGCCCACCGCAAAGCACGCCTCGTTGAGCATCGGCATCAGCACGCGATTGACGATGAAGCCCGGCGCGTCGTTGGCGTGGACGATTTCCTTGCCCAGCGACTGGCCGAATTTCTCGACCGCAGCGACGGTGGCGTCGCTGGTGGCAAGCCCGCGGATCAGCTCGATCAGCCCCATCACCGGCACCGGATTGAAGAAATGCACCCCCATGAAGCGCGCGGGATCATGCGATGCCTGCGCCAGCCGGGTGATCGGGATCGACGAGGTGTTGCTCGCGAGGATCGCGTTCGGCGACAATACCTTCCCGACCGTCTCGAAGATCTGGCGCTTCACCGCCTCGCGCTCGGTCGCGGCTTCGATCACCAGTTCGCAGGGGGCCATCGCCGACACGTCATCGACGCATTCGATGTTCGCCAGCGCTTCGTCGCGCGCCTGCGCGGTCAGCTTTTCCTTGTCGACCAACCGGGCGAGCGCCTTGGCGATTCCCGCCTTGCCCGCCTCGGCGCGGGCCTTGTCGACGTCCGACAGCAGCACGGCATAGCCCGCCTGTGCCGATACCTGCGCGATTCCCGCGCCCATCTGCCCCGCCCCGATCACGCCAACGCTTTGCATGCAAATCCTCCCGATTTCGGTACTTGTGCGACGCCATTACCCGGTAGATGTTCCCGGCACCATGCACCGCACGCTCCTGATCGCCACTTCGCTCGCCGCGCTTGTCGGCTGCTCCGCGCCCTCGCCCGCCAACGAGGTGGCGGTGAGCAATGTCGCCGAGCCGCCCGCCGTGGCCGCGCCACAGGTTGCGGCTCCCACCGCGCCGCCCGCCGCGACGACGCCGGGCGAGCTCAAGACCTTCGGCGACTGGACGGTAGGCTGCGACAATCTGCGCAACTGCCAGGCGGTGGCGCTCGCCCCCGAGGACGGGGTCGGCGACTGGCCCGCCTTTTTGCTGTCGATCGAGCGCGACGCCGGTGCCGAGGGCGCGATCCGCGTGACGCTGTCTGGGCAAAGCGAGGCGACCGCGCCGGTGCGGATCGCGATCGACGGCAAGCCGGTGGCCGAGGGAGGCCCAAGCTTTGCCGGTCCGCAGGCGCTGGCGATCGCCACCGCGATTGCCGGCGGGCGTAGCGCGGTGGTGCGCGCAGGCGGCGAGACCGCGATCAATTCACTCACCGGCGCCTCGGCGGCGCTGCGCTATATCGACGCACAGCAAGGGCGCGCCGACACCGCGGGCGCACTGGTGGCGAAGGGCGCCGCGCCCGATCGCAGCGTCGCCCCGGTCGCGCCGGTGATCCGTGCGATCGCGCCCGCGGGCACCGCCGCGACGCTGACGCCGGCGGTCGAGGCCGAGCTTCGCAAGACCGCCGAATGCGGCATCGCCGATTTCGTCGACGACGTGCCGCGCGCCGAAACGCACGCGCTGGGCGGCGGCACGACTTTGGTGCTGCTGCCGTGCGACCGCGGCGCGTATAACGCGATCGCCGCGCTGTTCGTGATCGGCGCCGACGGCAAGCCGGTGCCCGCCAAGCTCGATGCCGACACCGGCATGAGTCCCGAGGCGCAGCCGGTGCCGACGGTGGTAAACCCGGACTTCGCCCATGGCGTGCTCTCAACCTATGCCAAGGGGCGGGGCCTGGGCGATTGCGGAACGACGCAGTCGTTCGTTTGGGACGGTGAGCGGTTGCGGATGACCGAAATGGCGGCGATGTCCGAATGCCGCGGCAGCATGGATTACATCACGATCTGGCGGGCCGAGGTGGCGCGCTAACCCGCCGTTCGTTTCGAGCGAAGTCGAGAAACCGGGGTTAGCGGGCCATCAGCGTTTCTCGACTTCGCTCGAAACGAACGGTTGGGCCGGGCTTAGCTCAGGGCGCAGTCTCCGCCGGCTTCGCCTCGGCCAGGATCAGCGCGAACCACCCCTGCGGGTCGGTCCATTCGGCCACCGGAGTCCAGCCGCCCGCGCGCAGCAGCACGCGCGCGCCGCGTTCGCCATATTTGTGGCTGTTCTCGGTGTGGATCGTCTCGCCCGCCGCGATGGCGAAATCGCGACCGTCGACGGTGAAGGCGAGGTCGCGCGTCGCGCGCAGGTGCATTTCGATCCGCGAGGCATCGTCGTTCCAAACCGCCCGATGCTCGAACGAATCGATCGGAATCGTCCCGCCGAGCTCGCGGTTGATCCGTTCGAGCAGGTTCAGGTTGAACGCCGCGGTGACTCCGGCCGAATCGGCATAGGCGGGGACCAGCACGGCTTCGTCCTTCACCCGGTCGATCCCGATCAGCAGCAACGATCCCTGCCCGAGCGACTGGCGCATCGCGCGCAGCAGGTCGGTTGCCGAGGCGGGCGTCATGTTACCGATCGTCGATCCGGGGAAGAAGCCGAGCTTGGGCAATTCGGCCACCGCCCTGGGCAGCGGTACCGGGTGCATGAAATCGGCCTCGACCGGATGCACCGCCAGGCCCGCGAACTGGCGACTGAGGTCGGCGGCCGAGGCCCTGAGAAATTCGCCCGAGATATCGATCGGCACATAGGCGGCGGGGGCGACCGCGCGCAGCAGCCGGGGCGTTTTCATCGACGACCCCGACCCGAATTCGATCACCGCACGACCCGGCCCCACCGCCTCCGCCAGCGCCCCTGCCGCCTGGTCGAGCAGCGCGACTTCGGTGCGGGTGGGGTAATATTCGGGCAGGTCGGTGATGCGCTCGAACAGCTCCGATCCGCGCCGGTCGTAGAACCAGCGCGCGGGAATCGCGCGCGGCCGCGCCGCCAGGCCATTCAGCACATCGGCGCGAAAGGCCGGATCGGCTAGCGACGCCTGACCGTCCTCGAATTCGGGTTTCAGCATGTCAGAGGTCCTTGGCGAGCCGGACGCCGGTGAACTGCCAGCGCTGGTGCGGATAGAAGAAGTTGCGGTAGCTCGCGCGCACATGCCCGCGCGGGGTGGCGCAGCTGCCGCCGCGCAGCACGAACTGGCCGCTCATGAACTTGCCATTATATTCGCCGACCGCGCCCTCGGCAGTCTGGAACCCCGGATAGGGGCGATAGGCGCTGCCGGTCCATTCCCAGACATCGCCGAAAAAGGCGGGGCCGCCGGTCGACGGGCGCGGTTCGACCGGGCCGGCGGTATCGAGCAGATTGCCACCCTGCGGATCATGCGCCGCGGCGGCGGCTTCCCATTCAGCCTCGGTCGGCAAACGGACGCCCGCCCAGGCGGCATACGCATCGGCCTCGAAGAAGCTGACATGCGTCACCGGCGCGGCGGGATCGACCGCGCGGCGACCGTCGAGCCCGAAGCGAGTCCAACCCTCCCCCTCGCGCTGCCAATAGAGCGGTGCCTCGATCCCCTCGCTGCGGACCCAGGCCCAGCCGTCGGCGAGCCAGTGGCGCGGCTCGGCATAGCCGCCATCGGCGATGAACGCCGCCCATTCGCCGTTGGTGACGGTGCGATCGGCAATGGCGTGCGGGTGGAGCAACGTGGCATGGCGCGGCCCCTCGCAATCGAAGGCGAAGTCCGTGCCGGCATGGCCGATCTCGGCGATCCCAGCCGCTCCCTCGGTCCAGCCGATCGGCGCGGGCATCGGCACCGGCACCTTGCGCGGCGCGGGCCAGATCGCGGGCTCGACCGGGTTCTGCGCGAACAGGTGCAGGATGTCGGTGAGCAGCAATTCCTGGTGCTGCTGTTCGTGGTTGCAGCCGAGTTCGATCAGCTCGAGCGCATCGCCGGGCAAGTCGCCGATCGCTGCGACCAGCGCGCTATCGACCGCGTGGCGATAGCCGAGCACTTCGTCGAGCGTCGGGCGGGTGATCATCCCGCGCCGGTTGCGCGCGTGGCGCGCGCCCTCGGCCTCGTAATAGCTGTTGTAAAGGAACGGAAAGCGCGCGTCGCGGAGCGTGTAACCGGGCACATGATCGCGCAGCACGAAGGTTTCGAAGAACCAGGTCGTATGCGCCAGATGCCATTTGGCTGGCGATGCATCGTCCATCGACTGGATCGTCGCATCGGCATCGCTCAGCCGTGCGACGAGCGCCGCGCTCAGGCCGCGCACCGCCTGGAAGCGCTGCACCAGTTCGTCGGGGGCAAAGGCACGATCGCGGCGTGGCTGCATGGCGAAAACTCCGGGGGCAAGCAACGAACGCCGCAGGGCGAGGTCGGACGGCGAGCGACGCCTAGCGTGACGCTCCGGGAACCCACAAAACGTCGCCCGTCGCCATTTTGTTCACATGCCGCGACAAAACAAACAGCAGGTCGGACAGCCGGTTGATGTACATCAACGCCGCCGGGTTGAGCGGCGCGGCCTCGTTCGCCGCGACCATGCTGCGCTCGGCACGGCGCACCACCGCGCGCGCGACATGCAGCGCCGCCGCGACCGGATCGCCGCCGGGGAGCACGAAGCTGGTCAGCGGATCGAGATCGTCATTGGCGCGGTCGATCGCTTCCTCGAGCCGCTCGACCTGGCCTTCGGTGACGCGGAGGTCGTGCGCGCCGGGTTCTGGCCCCCAAGGCGTCGCGAGGTCGGCGCCAAGGTCGAACAGTTCGTTCTGGATGCGCAGCAGCAGCTCGCGCTGCGCTCCGGCGGCCATCTGGACCACCACGACGCCGAGCACCGAATTGGCCTCGTCGACATCGCCGATCGCCGCCATCAGCGGCGCGCTCTTCGAGATGCGCGAGCCATCGACCAGCCCCGACGTCCCGGCATCGCCAGTGCGGGTATAGATGCGGTTGAGCTTTACCAGCGGATCAGGTCCGGCCGCCGACGAACAGGATCGCGACCACGATCAGGATCGCGATCGCTTGAAAGAAGATGCGCGCCTGCATCATCTTGTTCGATCGCAGCGCCGGCGCGCTGACCCCCTCGCCTTTGAGTTCGGCTTCGGTCGTCTTCAGGAAGATGACGATGCCGCGAACCAACGCCACGACGGTGGCGAGCATCGCAGCGACGAGCAGGATGACGAGGAAGGTGTTCATGGGAAAGATTTAGGCCTTCGGGCTCGAAAATCCAACCCATGGCTGCCCTGTCCTTAGGGCGGTAGCGAAGGCGGCGCCGTCGATCCCCTCGGCGCGCATCGCCCCCAGGCTCGGCGCGCCGCTGCGCTTGGCGAGCCGCTCGCCATCGGCGCCGAGCACCAGCGGGTGGTGATGATAGCGCGGGGTGGGCAGATCGAGCAGCGCCTGGAGCAGCCGGTGGATGTCGGTCGCGCCGAACAGGTCGACTCCGCGCACCACGTCGGTCACGCCTTGCGCGGCATCGTCGATCGTCACCGCCAGGTGATAGCTGGCGGGGGCATCCTTGCGCGCCAGCACGACGTCGCCCTGCGCCAGCGGATCGGCGTGGACGGTGCCTACGCGCTCGTCATGCCAGTCGAGCGCGCCGACAATCGCCACCGCCGCCGCCATGTCGATCCGCCAGGCGTGCGGCTGCCCCATCCGCGCCGTGCGTGTCTCGGGCGACAGCGACCGGCAGGTCCCCGGATACACCGCGCCACCCGGCCCGTGCGGCGCCGAACCACTCGCGGCGATATCGGCGCGGGTGCAGAAACACGGATACAGCAATCCGCGCGCGCGCAATCGGTCGAGCGCCTGCTGATACCGCGCCAGCCGGGCCGATTGATACACCACCGGCCCGTCCCAGGTCAGCCCAAGCCATGCCAGATCCTCGAGGATCCCCGCCACATGCTCGGGCCGGCTGCGCGTGCCGTCGATATCCTCGATCCGCAGCAAAAAGCGGCCGCCGCGTGCCCGCGCGAAATCATGCGCGGCGATCGCCGATACTGCATGGCCGGCGTGCAGCCGCCCGGTGGGGCTCGGCGCGAAACGCGAAACGATCATCGGCTCCCTCCTTTGCTCGGTTCGCCCCAATTCAGCCCCCTTGACCGTGAGTCACGCGGCGTGCTGTCATACGCACGTCACGGTAAATCGCGACAGGGAAGCGAGTAGAGGGAGTTGGGAGCCTCATGTACCATCCCGATCTGATCCGGCACCCCGATGGTTGTCCCGCGCTGGTGCTCAACGCCGACTTTACCCCGCTCAGCTATTATCCGCTGAGCGTCTGGCCATGGCAGACCGCGATCAAGGCGGTGTTCCTCGATCGCGTGAACATCGTTTCCAATTACGAGCGCGAAATCCGCAGCCCCAGCGCGCGGATCAAATTGCCCTCGGTCATCGCGCTCAAGCAATATGTCCGCCCGTCGGCGTTTCCGGCGTTCACCCGCTTTAACCTGTTCCTGCGCGACAAGTTCACCTGCCAATATTGCGGATCGCTGGGGGACCTCACCTTCGATCACGTCGTCCCGCGCGCGCAAGGCGGGCGGACGACTTGGGAGAATGTCTGCACCGCCTGTGCGCCGTGCAACCTCAAGAAAGGCGGGCGCACCCCGAAGCAGGCGCATATGCCGCTCCACGTCACGCCGATTCGTCCGACGAGCTGGCAGTTGCAGGAACATGGCCGGCGCTTTCCGCCGAATTACCTGCACGCGACCTGGCACGACTGGCTGTATTGGGATGTCGAACTCGACGCGTAACGGTTTCGATTGCAACGATACTGACGGTGCTATAGCCTCCTAAGTCACCGCAAGGTTGGGGAGAAATAGCATGAAATATCCGTCGTTCGCGCGTGCCGCATCGCTGGCAGCGCTTAGTGCCGCGTTGCTCGCGCCATTCCAGATTTCGGCGCAGACCGCTCCGGCGCCCGCCGCCGGCCAGTTGATCCCGCGCGAGCTGATCTTCGGCAATCCCAGCCGGTCGGGCGCGCAGGTGAGCCCCGACGGCAAGCATGTCTCGTGGCTGGCGCCGGTCGACGGGGTGATGAACCTGTGGGTCGCGCCGATCGCCACGCCGACCCAAGGAAAAGCGATCACTGCCGACAAGGGCCGCGGCATCACCCAATATTTCTGGGCACCCGATGGGAGCCATGTGATGTACGTCCAAGACGCCGGCGGAAACGAAAATTTCCACGTCTTCGCGGTCGCCGCAGCGGGTGGCGCGCCGCGCGACCTGACCCCCGTCGACGGCAAGGTCCGCGCGATGGTGCAGGGGGTGAGCAGCCTTCGCCCCGAGGTCGTGCTGGTCGGGCTCAACGATCGCGACCCGCAATTCTTCGATCTGTACGAGATCGATTACAAGGCGGGCACGCGCAAGCTGGTGCTGCAGAACCCCGGCTATGGCTCGATCCTGACCGACAACCAGTTCAAGCCGCGCTTCGGGATGAAGCAGGTGCCCGGCGGCGGATCGAGCGTCGAACGGCGCGAGGCCGATGGCAGCTGGAAGCCGGTGTTTCAGATCGCCAACGAAGACGCCTTCACCACCAACCCGGTGGGCTTCAACAAGGACGGCAGCGCCTTTTACTGGGTCGACAGCCGCGGCCGCGACAAGGCGGCGCTGATGCGGATGGACCCCGCGACGCTCAAGTCGACGATGATCGCGCAGAGCGACCGCGCCGACATCCAGGGCATCATCGCCGACCCCAAGACCTTCGAGCCGATCGCCTATTCGGTGAACTATCTCAAGAACGACTGGACCGGGCTTACCCCCGAAGCGAAGGCCGACCTGGCCTTCCTGAAGGGCAAGCTGCCCGGCGAGATCGCGATCACCTCGATCACCGACGATGGCCGGCTGGCGACGGTCGCGGCCTTCGCCGCCGAGGCACCGGGGACGTCGTATCTGTACGATCGCCAGGCCAAGACGCTGACCAAGCTGTTCGACGTCCGCCCCGAGCTTGCGAACTACAGGCTCCAGCCGATGCAACCGGTCGAAATTCCCACCGGTGACGGCAAGACGCTGGTGAGCTACCTCACGCTGCCCGCGGGCGCCGATGCCAATGGCGACGGCAAGGCCGACAAGCCGGTGCCGATGGTGTTGTTCGTCCATGGCGGCCCATGGGCGCGCGACGGCTATGGCTATAACGGCACCCACCAATGGCTCGCCAATCGCGGCTATGCGGTGCTGAGCGTCAATTATCGCGGCTCGACGGGGTTCGGAAAGGGCTTCGTCAACGCAGCGATCGGCGAATGGTCGGGCAAGATGCACCAGGATCTACTCGATTCGGTCGATTGGGCTGTGAAGCAGGGGGTCGCGACCCCTGACAAGGTGGCGATCATGGGCGGCTCGTACGGCGGCTATGCGACGCTGGTCGGGGTTACCTTCACCCCCGAGACCTTCGCCTGCGGGGTCGACATCGTCGGCCCGTCGAACCTCAAGACGCTGATGGAGAGCTTCCCGGCCTATTGGCGGCCGATGCTCGAGGGGACCTTCTACAAGCATATCGGCGACCCGACCAAGCCCGACGACGTCAAGCGGATGATGGCGCAGTCGCCGATCAGCCGGGTCGATGCGATCAAGGTGCCGCTGCTGATCGGGCAAGGGCAGAACGACCCGCGCGTGGTGAAGGCCGAGAGCGACCAGATCGTCGAGGCGATGCGCGCCAAGAAGCTGCCGGTGACCTATGTCAACTATCCCGACGAGGGCCATGGCTTCCAGCGCCCGCCCAACCGGCTGAGCTTCAATGCGGTCGCCGAGGGCTTCCTGGGCCAGTGCCTGGGCGGCAAGGCCGAACCGATCGGCGACGATTTCACCGGATCGACGCTGCAGGTGCTCGAGGGCGCGCAATATGTGCCGGGGCTGGCCGAGGCTTTGCCCAAGGCTGCGCCTGCCGGGGGGCAGTAAGCAAGCGGGGATGCGGTGAGGCACCGACCTCACCCCATCCCCCTTCCGTCACCCCGGACTTGATCCGGGGTCCACCTCTCCCCAACCACCGGCACGGGTTGTTGCACGCTGGACCCCGGATTAAGTCCGGGGTGACGGCTTGGGGTACGGCCCCGCCCCGCCCCCAACTCCCGACGTGACGAGGGTAAACCCGCGGTATATGCTGGCCACCTTGCGCGCAGCGTATTAGCGCGATAATACAGCAGCGGGCATATGCGTATCGACACTCTCGACCAATGGCGACCGACGCCCGCGCCCGGTGATCCGTTCGCCCCCGCTTTGTCGTCGCCCAACCCCGCGCCCCCCGCCCCGCCGCCGGGCGAACCCCCGCTGCCGCCATCATGGCGCCCGAGCCCGATGCGCTGGATCGCGCGCGGCCTGGCCGGGCTGATCGTGCTGCTGGTGCTCGTCATCGCGTGGCTGGCGATCACCGCGCCGATGTCGAAGTCGCTCGAACCGCCGGTGCCGCCGTCGGTGACCTTGCTGTCGGCCGAGGGCGACCCGATCGCGCGGCACGGCGCGATCATCGGCACGCGCGTCGACGCGACCAAGCTGCCCGCGCACGTCAAGGCGGCGTTCCTGGCGATCGAGGACCGCCGCTTCCGCAGCCATTGGGGAGTCGATCCGCGCGGCATCGCGCGCGCTTTCGTCAACAACGTGTTCACCAGCCGCTCGTCGCAGGGCGGCAGCACGATCACCCAGCAATTGGCGAAGAACGCCTTTCTCTCGTCGGACCGGACGCTGGGCCGCAAGGCGCAGGAGCTGATGATCGCCTTCTGGCTCGAAGCGTGGCTGACCAAGGACGAGATCCTGTCGCGCTATCTGTCGAACGTCTATTTCGGCGACAACGCCTACGGCCTCGACGCCGCCGCCAACCATTATTTCAGCCGCGACCCCGAGGATCTGAGCATCGGCCAGGCAGCGATGCTCGCAGGACTGGTCAAGGCGCCGTCGCGGCTGGCGCCGTCGAAGAACCTGTCAGGTGCGCGCGCGCGCCAGGCCTTGGTGGTGGCGGCGATGGCCGATGCGGGCTTCATCAGCGAAGCCGAGGCCGACGACGTGTCGCCCGCGCGGCTCAAGATGGCCAAGACCAAAAGGCTGCCGACGGGCTCCTATTTCGCCGATTGGGTGATGCCGCAGGCGCGCGACCAGGCGGGCGCGATCGGCGCCGACCAGACGGTCAAGACCACGCTCGAGACGCGGCTGCAGCGTGCCGCCGAACGCGCGGTGCGCAATGCGGGCCTGCGCGAGGCGCAGGTGGCGATCGTTTCGATGCGGCCCGACGGGCGGATCGTCGCGATGGTCGGCGGCAAGGATTACGCCAAGAGCCCGTTCAACCGCGCGACGCAGGCGCGGCGCCAGCCGGGATCGACCTTCAAGCTGTTCGTCTATCTCGCCGCCTTGCGCGCGGGGATGGAGCCCGACGACATGGTCGAGGACCGCCCGGTGACGATCGGCGAATGGAGCCCCAAAAACTCGGACGGGCGCTATCTTGGCGACATCAGCCTGGCGCAGGCGTTCGCGCGATCGAGCAACGTCGCCGCCGCGCGGCTGACCCAACAATTGGGGCCGAAAGCGGTGATCAAGGCCGCGCGCGACCTCGGCATCTCGACCCCGATCCCCAACGAGGCGACGATCGCGCTCGGCACCTCTTCGGTCTCGTTGATCGAGCTGACCGCCGCCTATGCCGCGATCGCCGCGGGCGAAGCGCCGGTGCGCGCGCGCGGGCTGTCGCAAGTGGCCGAGGGGAGCTGGCTCGAACGGCTGGGGATCGACACGCAGCGCATCCCCGCTCGCCAGCTCGAAGACATGCGAAGCCTGCTCGCCGGTTCGATCGCGCAGGGCACCGGGCGGCAGGCGCGGCTGTCGGTCGAGGCGTTCGGCAAGACCGGCACGACGCAGGACAATCGCGACGCGCTGTTCATCGGCTATGCCGACGGCATCGTCACCGGCGTGTGGGTCGGCAATGACGACAATACGCCGAACGCCGGGCTGTCGGGCGGCGGCGTGCCTGCGCGGATCTGGCGCGACTATATGATGCGCGCGACCGGCGCGAGCGCGGGCGGCCGCCCGCCCGAGGCGATCGAAGTCGTCGAGGAAGCCGCGAACGTCGCTGAGATGCTCGGCGACGAATTCGGCGTCGAGGTGCCACCGATCGACCTTCAGGGCGAGTTCGAAGGGCTCGGGCTGAACCTGCGCGTCGGCCCCGATGGCGAGATCGAGATGGGCCCCGGGGAAAGGCGCCGCGAAGAGGAACCGCCGCCCGAAGAGGAAGCGTTCTGAACCTAACGCACCTCCCCCGCCAGGGGGAGGCGGACGCTCCAGCGTCCGTCAGAGGGGGCGGATAGGGAAACCGTGGTGGCGCATACCGAAGCGCATCGCTTACCTCCCCCTCCGTCAGCCGCTGGCTGACACCTCCCCCTGGCGGGGGAGGACCATGCTGGTCGAAGCTTCGCGTCGGTCGCAACCCAAACCGCCCGGGGTGCCGCCCACCCCAAATCCTCCCCCGCCAGGGGGAGGTGGCGGGCGCCTCGGCGCCCGTCGGAGGGGGCGGATGGGGGAACCGTGGTGGCGCATACCGACGCGCATCGCTTACCTCCCCCTCCGTCAGCCTTTGGCTGACACCTCCCCCTGGCGGGGGAGGATCATGCCGGCCGAGCTTGGGGTCGGTCGTGACCCAAATCGCACAGGATGCCGCCCACCCCAAATCCTCCCCCGCCAGGGGGAGATGGCGGGCGCCTCGGCGCCCGTCGGAGGGGGCGGATCAGGAAATCGTGGTGGCGCATACCGAAGCGCATCGCTTACCTCCCCCTCCGTCAGCCTTTGGCTGACACCTTCCTGGCGGGGGAGGATGCGGCTGGCCTCCTCCCGCCGGCAGGAGAAGGATTATTGACGCCCTTCACGCCCTTCCCCATTGCTCCCCCATGCGCTTCTTCTCGGACAACGCCGCCCCCGTTTGCCAACCCGTGCTCGACGCGATGCTGGCGGCCAACACGCTCGACACCGCCTATGATGGCGACCGCTGGAGCAAACGGCTCGACGGCGCGATGTCCGATCTGTTCGAAACGCAGGTCGCGTGCCTGTGGGTGCCCACCGGCACCGCCGCCAACGCGCTCGCGCTCGCCGCGATGGTCCCGCCGCACGGCGCGACGATCTGCCATGCCGAGGCGCATATCCAGGTCGACGAATGCGGCGCGCCCGAATTCTTCACGCATGGCGCCAAATTGCTGCTGGTCGAGGGTGACGGGGCCAAGCTGACCCCCGCGGCACTCGCCGAAACGCTGGGCAACATCCGCGACGATGTCCACCAGGTCCAGCCGCACGCGGTGTCGATCACCAACGCCACCGAATATGGCCGCGTCTATACCCCCGCCGAAGTCGCCGCGATCGCCGAAGTGATCCGCCCGCGCGGGCTCGGGCTGCACATGGACGGCGCGCGCTTTGCCAATGCGGTCGCGCATCTGGGCTGTTCGCCCGCCGATGTCACCTGGCGCGCCGGCGTCGATGCGCTGAGCTTCGGCTTCGTCAAGAATGGCGGCATGGGGGCGGAGGCACTCGTGTTCTTCAAACCCGAGCTTGCCGCCGCCACCCGCTATCGCCGCAAGCGCGCAGGGCATTTACTGTCGAAGGGGCGGTTCCTGGCGGCGCAAATCCTGGCGATGCTCGAAAACGATGTATGGCTGGACAATGCCCGCGCCGCCAATGCCGGCGCGCAATTGCTGGCGCAGGCGGCAGGCGAGCGGCTGGTCCAGCCGGTCGAGGCGAACGAGGTGTTCCTGCGCCTCACCGCCCACGAAGCAGCTGGGCTTCGCGCGCAGGGCTTCGATTTCTACGATTGGGGCGCGGGTGAAGCGCGGCTGGTCACCGCCTGGGACCAGGGCGCAGACGTCGTCGCCCCGCTCGCGCAAGCGATCGCCGCGCTTTGAGCGGAGCCAAGCCGCAATCGACCCGGCTGACGGTCCTGATCCCCTTCGCGCTGGTCACCTTGATCTGGGGATCGACCTGGATCGTCATTCGCGGCCAATTAGGCGAGGTGCCGCCGAGCTGGTCGGTCGCCTATCGCTTCGTGATCGCGGGCGTCGTGATCCTGGGCTGGGCGGCGTTCCGGCGCGAGAAATTGTCGCTCGATGCGCGCGGCTGGCGCTTTGCCGCGATGCTCGGGGTCATGCAGTTCGTGCTGAACTTCAACTTCGTCTATCGCGCCGAACAGCACATCACCTCGGGGCTGGTCGCGGTGGTGTTCGCGCTGCTGCTGGTGCCCAATGCGATCCTGGGGCGGATTTTCCTGGGGCAGATGCTCGGGCGGCAATTGCTGATCGGATCGGCGGTCGCGATCGGCGGCATCGCGATGCTGTTCACCCACGAAGCGCGGGTCGATCCCAATAATGGCAGCGAGGTGATGATCGGCATCGTCATCACCTTGTGCGGCGTCCTTTCGGCCTCGGTCGCCAACATCATGCAGGGAACGCGCACCGCCAAGGCCTATCCGATGGCGACGATGCTTGGCCACGCGATGCTGATCGGCGCGGCGATCGACGCGAGCTTCGCCTGGATCACCACCGGCCCGCCGGTGTTCGACTGGTCGGCCAGCTACATCGCCGGCGTGCTGTATCTGGGTATCGTCGCCTCCGCCGTTGCGTTCACGCTCTATTTCGGTGTGCTTCGGATCATCGGCCCCGCCAAGGCGGCCTATTCGGGGGTGATCGTGCCGGTGATCGCGATGGCGCTGTCGACCGCGTTCGAGGGCTATCGCTGGTCGTGGCTGGCGGCGAGCGGCGCGGCGATGGCGCTGACCGGGCTGGTGATCGCGCTCAAGGCACGCAGGCCGAATCGGTAATCGGGATAGGCCAGCCGCCAGCCGAGCACGCGCTTGGCCTTGCCATTGGCGACGCGGCGGTTCTCGGCATAGAAGCTGCGCCCCATCGGCGACAGGCTTTCAAGCGGCACGAAAGGCGGCGGCGGCAGGTGAAGCAGCCGCGCCGCATGTTCGATCACTTCGTTCTGGCCGCAGGGATAGTCGTCGGACAAATTGTACGCGCCGGCGGGGGCGTCGAAGCCCAAGGTCACTCCGCTGACGATGTCGCCGACATGGACGCGGCTGAACACCTGGCCGGGCAAATCGACGCGATGCGCCTCGCCCGAAGCAACGCGGGTCAGCGGCGAACGGCCTGGGCCGTAAATGCCCGGCAGGCGAAACACGCGCGCGCCAAGCGCCAGCCAATCGGCATCGGCCTGGTTGCGCGCGGGGCGGCGGCCAGTGCCGGCGGGGGTGGTCTCGTCGACCCAGGCGCCGGCTGCGTCGCCATAGACACCGGTCGAGGAGAGATAGGCCAGCGTCGCGCGGCTGTCCGCCAGCGCCGCGCCGTAAGTGGTGAGCACGGGGTCGACACCCTCGGCCGGCGGCACCGACGACAGGATATGCGTCGCGTTGGCGATCTCGAACCCCACGCGATCGGTATCGGCAAAGGCAAGCGTGCCCTCGCGCCCGTCGCGCGTGGTGCCGGCGACGCGCGCGCCCTTGGCTTCGAGGTGGGTCCGCAGCCGCGCAGCGGTGTAGCCCTGGCCGAAGATCAATAGGCGCATGTCTTACTCCCCTCCCTGGAAGGGAGGGGTTGGGGGTGGGTCTGGTCCGGGTGATACGGCGACCAGGAACGCACACGGCTCCGTAGCATCAGGCCTCGACCCACCCCCGGCCCCTCCCTTTCAGGGAGGGGGGAAGAAGCGCCCCTCACTTCCCACCGCCATACAACGTCCCGAAGAAATCACCCTTGTTCCACACCGGCTTGGGCCCATCGGCCAGCGCGCGCGTCAGATCGTAGTTCAGCCGCACGAAGCGCCGCGCCGCGTCCCAGTCGAAGGGCAGCTTCAGGTCGTCCGATGGCTGGTGGTAATGCTGCTCGATGAACGCAGCGGTCGCCGCCGCGCCCGGCCCCTTCGGCCCCGCATCGATCGAGACCGAAGGCACCCCCTGTTTGACGAAGCTATAGTGATCGGTGCGCACGAAGAACGCTTCGTCGGGCGTCGGATCGGGGGTCAGCGTCAGCCCCTGCGCCTTTGCCACGCGGCCGAGCGCCGGGCCGATGCTCGACCGGTCGGCGCCATAGGCGACGATATCCTCGAACTTGTAGGTCATGATCGGCATGTCGAGATTGACGTTGGCGGCGAGGCTGGCGCGCGGCACCGTCGGATAGCGCGCGAAATAGTCCGATCCGATCAGCCCGGCTTCCTCCGCCGTCACCGCCACGAACAATATGCTGCGCTTCGGCGGCTTGCCCGATGCACGGAACGACTTGGCGACCTCGAGCATCGCCGCGATGCCCATCGCATTGTCCATCGCGCCATTGTTGATCGAATCGCCGTTCACCGGATCGGTGACGCCGATATGGTCGAGATGCGCGGTCAGCACGATATGCTGCGCCTTGAGCGCCGGGTCGCTGCCTTCGAGCCGGCCGACCAGATTGGCGCTGACGGTCTGCTGCAATTCGCTGGTCTGGCGGAACGCGATCGTGCCGGTGAGCGGCCCGGTCGGTAGCGGCCGGCTCGCCTCGTCGGCGGCGCGTACCTTCGCCCAGGCGAGCTTCGATCCCGCGAACAGCGTCGCCGCCCCGCGCTCGCTGATCGCCGCGAGCTGCGGCGCGCTTTGCACCTGCGCGCTGCCGGCGGGCGGGGTCCACGACATCGATGGCCCCGACCAGCTTTCGACGATCGCCGCGAAGTCGTAGCTCGCCCGCGTCGATCGCGATTCGATGAAGACGATCCCCGCCGCGCCGCGCTTGCCAGCGAGGTCGGCCTTCACGTCGCGGTTGCCGTAATGCGCCGCGACTTCGCTGTTCATCCCCGGCGGGCCGCCATACATCACCGCAACGATCTTGCCGCGCACGTCGAGCCCGCGATAGTCGTCGATGCCGCGCGTCGGATCGACCACGCCATAGCCAGCGAACACCATTTCGCCGCTGACGACGCGCTCGGCCTGGGTCAGGCTCGCGCGCCCGACGAAATCGGTGCCGAGCGTCAGCACCGTCTCGCGCCCGCCGCGCGTCAGCGTTGCGCTGGCGGTTAGCGGTCGCGACGCCACCAGCGGCACCTGCTGGCGCCAGCCGCCGCGCTCGCCCGCGGGCGCCAGGCCCGCCGCCTCCATCTGCGCGATCACATAATCGGCGGCGATGTCATATTCGGGGCTGCCCGCCTGCCGCCCTTTGAGCGAATCGGCGGCGAGGAACGCGACATGCGCCTTCATCGCCGCCTGGTCGGCGGGCAGCGTTTGCGCCGGCGCAATACCGCCGAGCGCGACCGCCGCCAGGACGGCGAAGCCGGTGCGGATCACTTGGCGCCATACCCCTCGTACAGCGTGCCGAAGAAATCACCCTTGTTCCATTCGGGGCGCTCGGGCGCGTCGGCGATCTCGCGCGCGATCATGTAGTTCGCCTCGATGAAGCGCGTGCCCGATTCCCAATCGATCGCGGGCACCTGCCCCATCGAATCCGACGGCTGGTGGTAATGCTTGGCGAAGAATTCATCGACCGCCGCCTTGCCCGGCCCCTTGGTGCCCGGCCACAGGAAGACCGAGGGGATGCCCTGCTGGACGAAGCGATAATGGTCGCTGCGCGTGAACAGCCCCTGGTCGGGCATCGGATCGGGCGAGAAGGTGACGCCGAGCTTGGCGGCGGCGGCCTTCACATAGCCGCCCAGCGTCGAACGCTCGGCCCCGAAGGCGATCACGTCCTCGAACTTGTAGGTGATGATCGGCATGTCGAGATTGACGTTGGCGACCATCCGCTCCTTGGCGATCGAGGGATTGCGCGCGAAATAATCGGCACCGACCAGCCCCTTTTCCTCGGCAGTGACCGCCAGGAACAGGATGCTGCGCTTGGGCGGCGTGCCCGATGCCTTGAAGCGCTTGGCCTCCTCGATCATCGCCGCGATGCCGACGGCATTGTCCATCGCGCCATTGTAGATCGCATCGCCGTTCTTGGGGGTGCCGACGCCGACATGGTCGAGATGCGCGGTCAGCACGACGACTTCGTTCTTGCGCTGCGGATCGCTGCCCTCGAGCATCCCCGCGACATTGTAGCTGGTGACCGGCGCGATCGTCGTGGCGAGCTCGATCGCGAGCCGGCCGGGGAGTTCGACCGCCTCGAAGCGCGCGGCGGGGGTCTCGGCGGTCTTGACGACGCTTGCCCAGCTGGTGCGCGCGCCGGCGAACAGCTTTTCTGCGCCGGTCATGCTGAGCGAGCCGAGCGCGGGCGCATCGGGGGCGGCGAAGAAGCCGGTCCCGTCGGGCCGCGCCCAGGTCATCCGCGCGCTGTCATAGCTTTCGGCGAGGCGCGAGAAGGGACGAACCTTCGCGCTGGTCGGCGATTCGAGCGTCAGATAGCCGACCGCGCCCTTGGCCTGCGCTGCCACCGCCTTGTTCGCGGCATTGCCGAAATGCGCGCGCTCCTCGCCGGGGAAGCTCGCCGGTGCGCCCGCGAAGAAGGCGACGATCTTGCCCTTCACATCGACCCCGGCATAGTCGTTGCGCTTGAAGCGCGGTGCGTCGATCCCGTAGCCGACGAACACCACCGGCGCATCGACGACGGTCTTGGCGCGCGAAGGATCGGGCGCGGGCAGATATTCCTCGCCGAACGCCAGCGGCGCCGCGCTACCGCCGCGCGGGGTGTAGCGGAAGCTGCCCTTGCTCGCGGGCTTGTAGCTCACCAGCGGCACCGTCTGCAGATAGCTGCCGTCGGTGCCCGCGGGGGTCAGCCCCGCCGAATAGAATTGCGATGCGACATATTGCGCGGCGACATTGTAGCTCTCGGTCCCCGCCTCGCGGCCCTGCATCGCGTCGGACGACAGGAACATCACATGCGCCTTCATCGCCGCCTGGTCGGCAGGCAGTGCCGCATTCACCCGCGTATTGATCGTCGCGACGCTCTCGGTCGGCGCGGCGGCAGCTGGAGCAGGTGCGGGCGCCGGCGCCGTCTGGGCGAAGGCGATCGAGCTCAGGGGCAGGGCAAGCAACAGCGCGGCGGTTCGGAGCATGGGCATCCTCTTGGTATCAATCGGTACGAAAGCGCAGGCGTAGCAGTCTGCCCGCCCAGCGCCAATATTGGTGGCAACGCTTTTGCGCGCGCCGCTTTTCACTAGGGCGCCGCGGCGCGCTGGATTAGGTCATTGCCATGCACGATGTACACGCCTCCCCCGCCCTGCCCCGCGTCACCCGCCGCGCCGATTATGCCGCGCCAGATTGGCTGGTGCCCGACATCGCGATGGTGATCGATCTCGATCCCGCGCAGACGCATGTCCGCACGACGATGTCGGTCGCACGCAACGGCGCGCATGATCGCCCACTGCGGCTCGACGGCGACATGATCGAACCCTCGATCGTCTGGATCGACGGGCTCGAGGCCGATGCCTGGACGCGCAGCAACGGGTTGCTCGAAATCCCGCTGACCGGCGACCATCACATCGTCGAGATCGAAGTGCTGCTGGCGCCCGAGCGCAACACCCAGCTGATGGGGCTCTATGCCTCGGGCGGGTTGCTGTGCACCCAGTGCGAGGCCGAGGGGTTTCGCCGCATCACCTTCTTCCCCGACCGCCCCGACGTACTCAGTCGCTACAAGGTGCGGCTGATCGCCGACAAGGCGCGCTTCCCGGTGCTGCTCGCCAATGGCGATCCGGTCGGCAGCGGCGACCTCGACGATGGGAAGCATTATGCCGATTGGGACGATCCCTTCCCCAAGCCCTGCTATCTGTTCGCCTTGGTCGCGGGCGATCTGGTCGCCAATCGCACGACTTTCGTCACGCGGTCGGGACGCGAGGTGTCGCTGGCGATCTGGGTGCGTGCGCCCGACCTCGCCAAGACCGACCATGCGCTCCAGGCACTGAGCACCTCGATGCGCTGGGACGAGGAGGTCTATGGCCGCGAATATGACCTAGACGTCTTCAACATCGTTGCGGTCGACGATTTCAACTTCGGCGCGATGGAAAACAAGGGGCTGAACATCTTCAACAGCCGCTACATCCTCGCCGATCCCGACACCGCAACCGATTATGATTACGACGCGGTCGCCGCCGTCGTCGCGCACGAATATTTTCACAATTGGTCGGGCAATCGCGTGACCTGCCGCGACTGGTTCCAGCTTTCGCTGAAGGAAGGCTTCACCGTCTATCGCGACCAGCAGTTCAGCGCCGACCAGGGATCGGCGGCGGTCAAGCGGATCGAGGACGTCCGCACGCTGCGCGCGGCGCAATTCCCCGAGGATTCGGGGCCGCTCGCGCATCCGGTGCGTCCCGACGAATATCAGGAAATCTCGAACTTCTACACCGCGACGATCTACAACAAGGGCGCCGAAGTCATCCGCATGATGGCGACGATGCTCGGCCGGAACCGCTTCCGCGCGGGTTCGGACCTGTATTTCGACCGGCACGACGGCACCGCCGCCACCGTCGAGGATTTCGCGCTGGCGATGGAAGACGCAGGCGAGATCGACCTGACGCAGTTCCGCTTGTGGTATTCGCAGGCCGGCACCCCGCGCGTCACCGCCACGCTTACCCACCATGCCGGCGATGGCCGTGCGATGCTCAGCTTGCGCCAGCACGTCCCCGCCACGCCGGGCCAGCCGGTCAAGCAGCCGATGGTGCTGCCGCTGCGGATCAAGCTGTTCGGCGCCGACACCGGCAAGCCGCTGGGCGAGGAACGGCTGTTCCTGCTGCGCGACGCCGCCGCCGAGATCGCGTTCGAGACGGTGACCGAAACCCCGGTGCTGTCGATCAACCGCGGCTTTTCGGCGCCGGTGATCGTCGAGACCAACCGCACCGCCGCCGACCTAGCCTTCCTCAGCGCGCACGACGACGATCCGTTCGCGCGCTACGAAGCGATGCAGCAATTGATGCTCGACACGCTGGTGACCGCGGTGACCCACGGCCATGCCGACCATCGCGCGGTGATCGACGCGGTCCGCAACACGCTGACCGACGCAAGCCTCGATTCGGCGTTCATCGCCGAGGCGGTGCTGCTGCCCTCGGACAGCTTCATCGGTGACCAGCTCGCGATCGTCGATCCCGACGCGGTGTCGGCGGCGCGCGATGCGCTTCGCCGCGACCTTGGCCGCGCGCTCGAGCGCGACTGGCGCGAGGCGTATGAACGCTCGCGCGCCAATCGCTTCGAATATTCCCCCGCCGCCAAGGGCGCGCGCCGTCTGCGCACCGTGTCGCTCGGCTATATCGCCGCGAGCGGCGCCGCCGACGCCGCCGAGCTGGCGTTCGTCCAGTTCGAAAATGCCGACAACATGACCGACCGGCAGGGCGCGCTGACCACGCTGGTCAGCTCGCACTCAGACAGCCGGATCGCCGCACTCGACATTTTCTACAACCGCTATTCGGACAATCCGCTGGTGCTCGACAAATGGTTCTCGACCCAGGCGCTGTCGTCGCGCGACGACACGCTGGCGGTGGTCGAGGAACTGGCGCGCCACCGCGACTTCACGCTGGCCAACCCCAACCGCGCGCGCGCGCTGGTGGGGGCGTTCAGCGTCAACCAGCGCGCCTTCCACGCCGCCGATGGCCGCGGCTATCGCTTCGTCGCCGACCAGCTGATCGCGCTCGACAAATTGAACCCGCAGACCGCGGCGAAACTGGTCCCGCCGCTCGGCCGCTGGAAGCGCTTCGACGAGGGGCGAGCTGCGCTGATGCGCGGGGAGCTCGAGCGGATCCTGGCGACGCCTGGGCTGAGCAAGGACATGTTCGAGCAGGTGGCGAAGAGTTTGGACTGAACCTCGCCCTCTCCCCTCCGGGGAGAGGGCAAGCGACCCGGCGCAAGCCGGGGAAGCGCGGGAGAGGGGCAGTAACGAAGCGCATCGCACTGCCCCTCTCCCAACCCTCTCCCCAGAGGGGAGAGGGCTTTATGCGCCTCACCCCATCACATTCCGACCACGCCGCACCGTCGCTTTATGCCCGACGCTCGCCGCAGGCGACCGCTGGCGCACGCCGTCGACGAAGATCCATTCATTGGTCGCGGTGTCGGGGGTCAGGCTCAGCGCCATATAGCCGCGCCGCGAGGTGTCGCACCATTTCAGCTCGGGGTTGGTCGCCACCAGCGCCGCGGCGACTCGCTTGGGATCGATGCCGATCGCGCTTTCATAGCCGGGCGAGGTCACCCCCTGCCCCGCAAACTCGACCGCGGCGGGCTTGCCGTCCTGCGCCAGGTCGTACGCCCAGGCATTGTGGCTGTCGCCCGCGATCACGATCGTGCTGCCGCCATGGCGCTGCGCTGATTTCAGGAAGCGTGCGCGCGCGGCGGGATAGCCGCCCCAATTGTCGAGATTGCTCGGCAGCCCCAGCTTGCTCGCCGCCACGCCGCCCTGGACATAGGCCTTTACCCGTGCGGGCGCATCGGCCTTGATCCAGCCGAGCGCTTCCTCGGGCGCGCGCGTCTGGCCCATGATCGTGCCGAAGCCGACGACCTGCCAGCGCACCTGATCGCGCACCGATCGCGCCATCGCCGCGTCGAGCCAGGCCTCCTGCGTCGATCCCATCATCGTCACCGACGGATCCTGCCACGCACCATCGCGGAACGCGGTGAGCGCGGCGATCGGATCGCCCCCGGCCATGAACAGCGGCGCGAGCTCGGGCGGCTTGCTGCGCCCGAACAGCCGCGTCTCGGTGCGGAACAGCGTCGCCAGATTGCCGACCGCATAGCTGCCCCAGGGTTCGTCGCTGACCGGCAGCCATTCGCGAAACGCCTGCACCGCCGCCGCGCGCCGCGTCGCCCAGTCGCCTTCGTCGGCCTGGTGGTTCTGCGCGCCGCCTTCCCACGAATCATTGGCCGATTCATGATCGTCCCACTGCACCACCATCGCATGATTCTGGTGCAGCGCCTGCAGATCGGGATCGGCACGATAGCTGGCATAGCGCAGGCGATAATCGGCGAGCGCGACCATTTCCTTCATCGGCTGCGGAATCCGGTTACCCACCACCTGCGCCGCCGCGGGATAATTGTCGGGGGCGTATTCGTAGACATAGTCGCCGAGATGGATCGTCAGGTCGATATCGTCGCGCGGCGCGGCGTGCGCATAGGCGTTGAAATAGCCGAAGCCCAGGTTCGAGCACGAGAAGATCGCCGCCTTGAACGCGCGCGTATCACCCAGCGGCAGCGTCTTGGCGCGCCCGATCGGAGAGAAGCTGCCGTCGGGCGCGACGAAGCGATAATGATAGCGGGTGAAGGGCTTGAGGCCGGTAACGGTGATCTTGGCGGTATGATCGCGCCACGGCCCGGTCACCAGCTCGCCGCCGCCGACGACGCGCGCGAAATCGGCGCTCTCGGCGACCTCGACGCGAAGCTTCGCCGCGCCGCCATCGGCGGGGACGTAGCGCGTCCAGAACAGCATCGCGTCGGCCGCGGGCTCGCCCGACGCCACCGCATGGGTGAAGCCGCGCCCACCGAGCACATTGGCGACCTGCGCGAACCCCGGCAGCGCGAAGGCGCCAAGGCCGAGCGTACCGGTGAGCATGAAGGATCGACGGTCGATGCGAATGGTCATGATGGGCTCCCTGTTGCGACCCTCTGTGCCTCCGGCTGATTGCGGGATCGTGACACCGCTGCGCGCCGTCGATATGCGCGGCGGATGGCGAGCATCCCCCGATCCCGGAGCCAGTCGCGCCTGCCGCGCTGGGCGGTGCTGTTGCTGGTGGCCTTGGTCGCGCGGGCAGTGACGCTCGGCAACCCGATCCTCCAGGTCGACGAGCAATTCTACTTCGTCACCGCGCACGCGATGCACGGCGGCGCGCTGCCTTATGTCGATATCTGGGATCGCAAGCCGATCGGGCTGTTCCTGCTCTATCTGCCCGCTGCCGCGCTGGGCTGGCCCGATGGCATTATCGTCTATCAAATCTTCGCGCTGGCGGCGGCGGTAGGGACCGCGTTCCTGATATCGGTCCTGGCCGAGCGTGCCGGTTGGCGACGCGGCGCGCTCGCGGCGGCGATCCTCTATATCCTGTGGCTCAACTTCGCCGAGGGTCAGGGCGGCCAGTCGCCGGTCTTCTATAATTTGCCGGTGGTCGGCGCGGTCGCAATGCTCGCGGGCGGCGCCACCCGCCCGCGCGCGCTTGCGGCGATGCTGCTGCTCGGATTGGCGATCCAGATCAAATACAGCGTCGTCTTCGAAGGCGCGGCGCTGGGATGCTGGGTGCTGTGGCAGCGCCGCCGCGATGGTGCGCTGGCGGTCGCCGGCCTGGCAGCGGCGATGATCGCGCTCGCGCTCGCGCCGACCGCGGCCGCATGGCTGTGGTACGCGCGGGCGGGGCAGTCGGAGGCGTTCCTCTACGCCAATTTCCTGTCGATCCTGGCGCGCAGCCGCGATCCGATCGCCGAACAGGCGGGCAATTTCGCGTTCGTCGCGGTCATCCTGGCGCCGTTGCTGGTGCTCGCCTGGCTCGGGCGACGCGGCGGCAGCGCGGTGGCGGGGCTGCTCCACCTGTGGCTGCTGGCAGCGCTCGGCGGATTGTTCGCGTTCGGCGGCTGGTACGATCATTATGCGCTGCCGGTGATCGCCGCCGCCTGCGCCTGCGCCGCGGGGTTCTTCGCCGGCGATCGGCGGACGCCGCGCGCCACCGCGATCTTCCTGGTGGCGTTGTTCATCGGCGGCCAGGGAATCCTGCTGTTCAAACGGCACGAGCGCGGGTCCGCCGCGCAGTTCGCGGCGATCGCCGACGCGGTGGGCACCGGCCCGGGCTGCCTGCTGGTCTATTCGGGGCCGACGATGCTCTATCCCGCCACCGGGCGCTGCCGGACGAGTCACCTGGTCTTCCCGAGCCATTTCAGCCGCAGCCGCGAGCGTGGTGCGGTCGGGGTCGATCAAGCCGCGGCCTTGGCGGCGGCGCTCGCCACACGCCCCGAACGGATCGTCGCCGATACCGGCTATCGCGGCGAACGCCCCGCGATCCGTCGCCAATTGCATGCCGCGCTCGGGCGCGATTACGCGGCGCTCGGTGCCTTCGCGCTGGGGAGCAAGACGCTGATCGTCTACGCCCCGGCGGGCAGCGCCGACCTTGCCCGGCGCCGGTCGACCAGCTCCTGATAATAGGCCATCAGGTCGCGCGCATGGTCGACATCGGTGCGGACATGATCGGCCGCCGCGACCGCCGCGGCGCGAAGCACTTGCTGGTCGCGCGCGAACATCAGGTGGATCGCCTCGGTCGCCGACTTGGTATCGCGCGCGCGATAGGTTTCGGCGAACGCAGGCTCGGCGATCTCGAAGCAACCGCCCTCGTCGGGGACGATCATCGGCAGCCCCGACGCCAGCGCCTCGGCAGCGACCAGCCCGAACGGCTCCATATCCGAACCATGGATCAGCGCGTCGCAGCTCGCGAGCACGCGGGTGAAGCGATCGCGATCGTACATCGGGCGGAACAGCCGGATATGCGGGCTGTCGGCGACCCGCTTGGCCAGCGCGTTGCGCTCGGGGCCATTGCCCAGCAGGATCAGGCCGACGGGCAGGTCGGCGCCCGCGCGCTCGACCGCGTCGATCACCAGCGGCCAGCGCTTTTCGGGATGATGCCGCCCCAACCCGATCAGCAAATGCCCCTCGGGCGGCAAGCCGCATTGCGCGAGCAGCGCCGCGCGCAGCGTCTCGTCGCGCAGGCTGGGCGAGAACGATCCGCGCTGGATCCCCAGCGGCATCGACGCGTCGACGCGCAGCCCGCGCGCGCGGTTGCGCTTGGCGAGCGCGGGGCCGTTGGTGACGAAGGCGTCGTACAGCCGCAGGAAGCGCTCGTACCGGTTGGTATACCAGGTGAAGGCGCGCTCGATCCGCTCGGGGCTCGCCATCCCCTCGAACCAGCGCAGCGGATAGGCCGCCATATTGTCATTGTGCGCGAAGAAGACCTTCACCGCATCGCCCTGCCATTCGCCGACGAAGAACGCCGGGCGCCAGGGCGAGCTGGTCTCGACCACGTCGGGTTTCAGCTGGTCGAGCAGGGGGATCACCCCCTCGCCGTCGCGGAACATGCAATAATTGCGGTCGAGCAGCAAAGGCAGCGCCTTGACCCAGAAGATCCGCCCGCCACCGGGGCGCTCCTCGACCCAATCGTCCTGCGCGGTCGGCGCGATGACGATCAGCTCATGCCCCAGATCGGCCATGATCCCCATCTTGCGATCGAGATAGGTGCGCACCCCGCCGCCGGTGGGCGAGTAGAATTCGTTGACGTCGACGACGCGCATCGGGCTGGCTCAGCTGTCGCTGGGGGCGAAGCCGCCGAGGCCGCGCAGATATTGCGCGCGGATGTTGGTCGCGGTCACCCCGTTGCCGACGTCGATCACCGCCTGGGTAACCTTGGGACGACTCCGCCCCAGCCGCTTGTTGCTGGGAAAGCCTGCGCCGTCCTTCCAGAAATTGAACTTGTTCTTGCCGTCGCGATCATGGGTGAACAGGATCGCATAGCGCCCCGCGCGCGGGGTGCGGATGCACAGGCTGACCGCGCCATTGGCGGGGGTATCGGCCCAGACGCGTCGAAACACCTTGCCCTCGGCGAGCAGGTCGCGGTCGTCCTTCAGGAAATCGGCTTCGTTTGCGGGATATAGCTCGAGCTTGAGCCGCCCGGTGCGGTCCTTCAAGCCCGTTACGTTGACGCGGATCGCCGGGCCGCCGTCGCCGACACAAGCCTGCCGGTCGCTGCCAAGGATTTCGGCTTGCGCAAAAGCGGGGTTCACCGCCGCGACGGCGATTGCCGTCGCCAATAAAGTCTTCGCGATCATCGCGGGTTCCTAATCAAAGCATGAATGCCGAAGAGCCCGATCAACACGCCGTGCAGCAGCAATACCATCGCTGCGGTGACGGCGATCAGTTCGGACAGTGCTTCGCCCTGCCCTATTAAAATAATCGCGAAGTTGGCGAAAAGAAGGTCCTTGTTGGGCACCAGCGGCAGGCGCGACACCAGCAACCGCCCCGCGGCCAGGAACAGCCACATCCCCACCGAAACGTCGGGCATCGCGAAATGCCAGGCCAGCCCGATCATCGTCGAGCCCACCAGCAGCCGCAGGCAGTGGATGCCGAACACCCACCACAGGGTCGGCCGCGGCAGCGAAAACACGCGGCGCGAGAAGAGCAGGAACGGCAGCGAGGTCGCAACGATGACCGCCGCCGACCCGAGCAACGTCTCGAACTGGTTCTCGGTCAGCAAGGTCGCGCCGAACGGCAGCGCCAGCCCGATCATCAGCAAGGTGATGCCGTTACCCGCGATCGCCGACAGGATCGTTACGTCCTTGACCGCGCCGAAGGGCGCCGCGACCATCTTCATCCGCGCACGCGCCCAGGCATAGAAATACGCCTCGCCCGAATAGCCGATCACCACTTCGTTCGCGATCCGCTTCTTGTGGAGCGCCATCATCCCTTCGAGTGGAATCCCCCACAAACGGCGGAAGATCACATAATCAAAGGTGGGGGGCGACAGGTAGAGGATCAGGAATGCGATGTAGAAGCCAGGATGCGTCGGCACCGCCTGCTGCAGCGCCGCCAGCCCCTCGCCGAACAATTCGAAACCCAGCCCGACGATCATCGCCAGGCTGAGCGCAGCGCCGAGGATCCGCGGCCAGCGGCGCTTGATCGTCTCGATCGGCTGGAGCGAATCGAGTTCGGGGACCGAAATCAACGGCGGTTCGACCGCGGGCGCGGCCGCTGCGTAGGACGAAGAGGCGCGGTAATCTGAATGCTTCACGTCGAGGATGATCCGCGGCTCAAAAGGAAGTCCAATGCCGCTGGCCCCGTAGCAGGTCGGCGGATACGCAAGCAAACTGGTCGTCAAGGCGGCTTTTACGCCGCACATTGCGGTTTCTTGATGGACGATTTGGGCAGTCTCAAGGCAGGACGCAACCCATGCCCACTCCGCCCGCCCTGCATATCGCCTCGTTCGTCCAGACTCTCGCCGGCGGCGGCGTCGAGCGCGCCTTGCTGCGAATGGCCGATGGCTGGACCGCGCGCGGCCACCGCGTGACGCTGATCGCAGGCGATCTGACCGGGCCGCTGCGCCAGGAACTACCTGAAAAGGTTGAGACGGTGGCGGCGCGAGGGGCGGGCTATCGCGACCTGATGCGCGCCGCGCGCGGCATCGGCGCGCTGGGCGCCGACATCGTCTTCTGCCCGGGCAATCATTATACCGCGATCGCGCTCGCATCCCGCAGCGGGACTCGCGCGCCGATCGTCAGCAAGCTGTCGAACGCGCTTTCGGGGATCCATCGCCCGCCGATCGCGTGGGGGAACGCCGCCTGGCTGCGGCTGCAGCCGCGCTTCATCGATCATCTGGTGGCGATGACCCCAGCGATGGCGGCAGAGGCGGAGCGCGCGATGCGAATGCCCCCCGAACGTATCTCGGTGATCGCCAACCCGCCCGCGCGCGCTCGGGGCAACGCGAAGCCGGTATCGCTTCCTGCCGGGCGCTTCGTGCTCGGAGTCGGGCGCCTTGCGCCGCAAAAGCGCTGGGACCGGCTGATCGCCGCGCTCCCCCGCCTCGCCGATCACGATGTCGCGCTGGTGATCCTAGGCGAAGGCCCGATGCGACCCGCACTTGCCGACCAGGCGGCGCGGCTCGGCGTCGCCCACCGCGTCCATCTGCCCGGCCACGCCGCCGACCCGTTGCCCGCCATGGCGCGCGCGGCGGTGGTCGCGCTGACCTCGGAGCATGAAGGCGTGCCGGGCGTGCTGCGCGAGGCGATCGCGCAGGGCACTCCGGTGGTCTCGACCGATTCGAGCGTGGCGATCCCCGAGCTGGTCACCTCGCCCGCGCTGGGGACGATCGTCGCGCGCGACGACGAAGCTGCGCTGGTGGCGGCGCTCGATGCGTGGCTGTCGCCGCTGGCGATTCGCCCGAAGCCGAGCGCGGCGGGCGATGACGATCCGATCGGCGACTATCTGGCGCTGTTTGGCCGGCTCGTCGCAGCGCGCGCTTAAACCGCCGGCTGCACCCGGTCGGGATGCGCCGCCGCCACCGCGTCTAGCGCCGCCATCGCCGAATCGATCGCCACCAGTCGCGGATAGGGCGTGACATCCAGCTCGAGCCGCCGCGCGTTGAACATCTGCGGCACCAGGCAGACATCGGCGATGCCCGGCGCCTCGCCCCCCAGAAAGCGCGCATCGCCCGCCATCTGCTCGAGCGCCGCGAACCCCTCGGCTACCCAGTGGCGATACCAGTCGTCGCGCGCCGCCTGCTCGGCGCCCAGAGCGATGCTTAGATAGCGCAGCACGCGCAGATTGTTGAGTGGGTGGATGTCGCACGCGATCAGCAGCGCGCGCTCCATCGCCCGTGCGCGCGCGAACGGATCGGCGGGATACAGCGCGGGCTCAGGATGCGCGCTTTCGATCCACTCGATGATCGCCAGGCTCTGCCCCAGCATCCGCCCGTCGGGCAGTTCGAGCGCGGGGACGAAGCCCTGCGCATTGCGCGCCAGATGCTCGGGGCTGCGCTGGTCGCCCTTGACCAGCGACACGTCGTGCCGGCGATAGGCGACGCCTTTCAGGTTCAGCGCGATGCGAACGCGATAGCTCGCCGACGACCGAAAATAATCGTGGAGCACATAGCCCGAAGCCGCCGCGCCGGTCATTCGGCGTCGGCCCTGTCGGGATGGAGCGAAGCGCCGGTGCGGCTCGGGCGAAGCGACTGCCACCAGGTCAGCGGGTTGAGCGTCGCGCTGCCGTCGAGCGAGAAGGTGACGAATTCGGCGCGCCCGCCGATATTCTCCCACGGCACTGGCCCGCCCAAGCCATTCTCTTCGACCCCGAAACGGCTGTCGGCGCTGTTGTCGCGATTGTCGCCCATCAGGAAGACATGGCCGTCGGGGATCTCGACCGGCGCGAAATTGTCGCCGCGGGTATAGCCCATGTCGATCGTGTCGTAGCTTGCGCTATTGGGCAGCTTTTCGCGGAAGATCGCGACGCGACAATAATGCGCGCCGCCCTCGCCGCTCACCAGCGCGTCGGGATAATGCATCGCGTCGCAGCGCGTATTGGCATCCACCGGGATCAGCCGGTTGCCTGCGGCTTGGCGCTCGACCGCGACATCGTTGAGGAAGATGGTGCCGCCGCGTACTTCGAGCACGTCGCCGGGCAGGCCGATCACGCGCTTGATATAATCGGTGCGCGATCCCGGCGGCGAGACGATCACGACGTCGCCGCGCTCGGGCATCGATCCGAACAGCCGCCCCGAAATGAAGGGCAGCAGATGGAAGGTGGGCGAGATGAACGAATAGCCATAGGGATATTTGGTCACCACCAGCCGGTCGCCCACCAGCAAGCCGGGCATCATCGATTCCGACGGGATGTAGAAGGGCTTGGCGATCAGGCTGTGGAACCCCAGCACCGCCAGGATCAGCCAGAAGATGCCCTTCACCTCGCCCCACCAATCGGTGCCGCTGGTGCTGCGCTTGTCGGGAGCGGCCACCGGCTCGCTCTTGGGGTCCAGCGCCAAGTCTTCCGCCGCCATCAGATCATCGTCTCCACGGGCACTGCTTCGAGTACCACAAAGGCCTGTGCCCAGGGGTGGTCGTCGGTAAGCGTCAAATGCACCGCCGCGACGTGGCCCGCCGGGGTGATGGCGTCAAGTCTCGCCCGGGCACCGCCGGTCAGCACCAGCGTCGGCGCGCCCGAGGGAGCATTCACCACGCCGATGTCGCGCATGAACACCCCGCGCTTGAATCCCGTGCCCACCGCCTTGGAAAAGGCCTCCTTGGCGGCGAAGCGCTTGGCGAGCGTGCCCGCGCGCGTCAGCGGCCGCCGCGCCGCCTTGGCCTGTTCGGCCTGCGTGAACACACGATCGAGGAAACGCTGGCCGAAGCGTGCCACCGACGCCTCGATCCGCTCGATATTGCAAAGGTCTGACCCGAGCCCGAGGATCACAACCAATCCTCCCCGAGCTCGCTCGGGGAGGGGGACCGCGCCCGCAGGGCGTGGTGGAGGGGCAAAGCCACGAGCGGTGCGCCCGCGGCGTTCCCCTCCACCATGCTGCGCTTGGTCCCCCTCCCCGAGCGAGCTCGGAGAGGATTTGCCGCCCCCATCACCGCGCCTCGTCCATCAGCGCGCGCATCCGCTGCACCACCGCGCCCAAGCCATCGAAGATCGCCTCTCCGATCAGGAAATGCCCGATGTTGAGCTCGCGCACCTGCGGGATCGCGGCGATCGGGGTGACGTTGTCGAAGGTCAGCCCATGCCCCGCATGCACCTCGATCCCGTTCTTCGCCGCCAGCGCGGAGGCATCGGCGATCCGCCGCAGCTCGGCCACCTGCGCTTCGCCCGCCAGCTCGCAATACAAGCCGGTATGGAGCTCGACCACCGGCGCGCGCAGCCGGACCGCGGCGTCGATCTGCCGCGCCTCGGGCTCGATGAACAGCGACACGCGCGATCCGTTGGCAGCGAGGGACTCGACCATCGGCGCGAGCAGGTCGAACCGGCCCGCCGCGTCGAGCCCGCCCTCGGTGGTGCGCTCCTCGCGCTTTTCGGGGACGATGCACACCGCGTGCGGGCGATGGCGCAGCGCGATCGCCAGCATCTCGTCGGTCGCCGCCATTTCCAGGTTCAGCGGCACCGTCAGCTCGGCGACCAGCCGCGCGATATCGTCGTCGGTGATGTGTCGCCGGTCCTCGCGCAGATGCGCGGTGATGCCGTCGGCCCCCGCTTGCGCCGCCAGCAGCGCGGCGCGCACCGGATCGGGATAGCCGCTGCCGCGCGCGTTGCGCACCGTCGCGACATGGTCGATATTTACGCCAAGGCGAAGCGCGTGGGTCATCCGCACACCGCTGCTGCGAGCAGATTGTGGGTAAGCCCCCTGCCCGCCCAGATTTCGCCGAAGTCGAGCCGTTGGTCGTCGCTGAACATGATGATGATCCGATCCAAATCGGGAAGGATGATGTTTCGCACCTGGTAGCGGCCGATATTGCCGCGCCGCTCGACGACGCGCACGCGCGCGGCGCATCCCCGCAGCGGCGCATCGAACACCCATTGCCCCAGCGCCATATAGCCGAGCGAAGGATCGCCTTGCCACATCGTCGCCAGCGCTTGTGGCGACATCAGCGTGCCCGCCAGCAGCCCGCGGTCGATCGCGAGCAGGTCGGCGCCGGTGCCCGCCAGCCCGCCCGCTGCGCCATAGCGCTCGAACGGCAGTGCATAGCCGCGTGCCAGCGGCTTGGCATAATCGGGCATCCAATCGTCACCCGGCCCGACGAAGCGCGTGCCTTCGAGCCGCAGCGGCTTGGCCAGCCCCTCCTCGAACAATGCCGCCAGCGTCTTGCCGGTCGCGCCTTCGAGCACCGCACCCAGCACGATGGTGTCGCAATTATTATAGATCCACGGCCCTGCCGGCGCACCCCGATCGACCAGACACCAGGCCGCCCCGGTCGGGCCGGTCGAATAAAAGCCCGGATTGCCCGAGGCATCGATCGGCGAATCGTCCGGGTTGCGCAGCCCCGAGCGGTGCTGGAGCAGTTCGCGGATGGTGGGCGCGACCCCCGCCGCCTTCAACGCAGACAGATAGGCGTTGGCTGGCGTGTCGAGCGCGATCCGGCCGGCGTCGAGCTGCTGCATCGTGAGGATAGCCAGCACCTGCTTGGTCACCGACGCCCACGGCCAGCGCTGATATTCGGTCGATCGCTGGTGGCAGATCGGGGTGACCCTCCCCGCACTGGGCGGCACGCAGCGCGCGCGCGCGGTCTGCCACAATATCCGGTCGCTGGTCGCAACCATCGCAAAGCCCGAAAACCGCCCGGCCTTCAACGCCGAAGCGATCGCGCGTGCCTCTGGCGGCACCAACAGCGCCTGCGTCTGCGCAGGGGCCGCAAGCGCCACCATCGCGGCCAGCGCCGCCAGCGCGGTCATGGCGCCGCCCGGCTACCCGGCTTGATCGCGGGAATCGCCGCGAGTTCGGGGGGAAGGTCAGCGGGGTCGTAGCTCGGCACGTCGAGCCGGATCAGCGGGAAGAAGGGCACCCCCAGATCGGCGGCGCCGTTCGACCGATCGACGAGCGAGGCAGCGGCGATCACCGCGCCGCCCGCGCGGCCGATCGCCGCGATCGCCTCGCGCGACGACAGCCCGGTGGTGACGACGTCCTCCATCATCAGCACGCACTGCCCGGGAACTAGGCGAAAGCCGCGGCGGAGTTCGAACACCCCCTCGGGCCGTTCGAGAAACATCGCCTCGACCCCCAGCGCGCGGCCCATTTCATGGCCGGCGATCACCCCGCCCATCGCGGGCGACACCACCACTTCGATTCGCCGGCGAACGTCGTCGGGAAGCACGCGCACCAGCGCCTCGGCCAACCGTGCGCCACGCGCGGGATCCATTAGCACGCGCGCGCATTGTAGATAGCGGGACGAACGAAGCCCCGAGGAGAGAATGAAATGCCCCTCGAGCAGCGCCTCGGCAGCGCGGAACTCACCCAGAATCTCGTCTTCGGTCATGCGCTTCCCGGTCTGTTTGGAGGCGCACAGAATAGGCTTCGGCGCGCTGCATCGCAACCATGGGCCAAAAACCGGGTGTGACAAGCTTGAGACAAGCGGCATCCATGCGTATAGGCCAGCCGCAAACGACCGACGGGTGGTTGCAAGCGCGCGATTGGGCGCGGCTCGGCTAGGATGACCTGAGACAATGCGGATGAACGGGTTCAAAACGATTTTGGTTGCGGCGGGGCTGGCATTTGCCGGTACCGCCATCGCACAGGAAGCGGCGCCCGCCGCTCCGGTAAGCGCGCCTGTTGCGGCGCAACCCGGCACCCCCGCCACCACCGGCCCCGATAGCGAATCGGCCGCCACCGCGACTGCCGCCGAGGCAGCCTCGCCCGCCGACCCCACGCTCAACGCCGATGGTTCGCCCCGGCTGACCCCCACCGACGGGATCGGCCAGCCGGTCGATCGCTCGATCGGCATCCAGCCGCAGGCGACCGACCTTGGCGACGACGCCAAGTGGTTCCACAACGTCATCCTGGTGCCGGTGATCACGGTCATCTGCCTGTTCGTGCTGGCGCTGTTGGTGTGGGTGATGATCCGCTATCGTCGCGCCGCCAACCCGGTGCCGTCGAAGACGTCGCACAACACGATGATCGAAATCGTGTGGACCGCGGCACCGGTCATCATCCTGGCGCTGATCGCGATCCCATCGATCCGCCTGCTTGCCGCACAATATGAGCCCGCGCCCGCCAATGCGATCACGCTGAAGGCGATCGGCAACCAATGGTATTGGAGCTACGAATATCCTGACCATGGCGGGATTTCGATCACCGCGAACATGCTCAAGGAGCAGAGCGAGGTCGAGGCCGGCCAGCGCTTCCGCACCGATGCCGACGGCCCGCGCCTGCTGGCGACAGACAACCGCATCGTCCTGCCCGTCGGCGTGCCGATCCGGCTGATCACCACCGCCAACGACGTGATCCACAGCTGGGCGATGCCCGCCTTCTGGATCAAGATGGACGCGATCCCCGGCCGGCTGAACGAGACGAGCTTCACCATCCGCGAGCCCGGCCTGTATTTCGGCCAGTGCTCCGAGCTGTGCGGTTCGCGCCACGCCTATATGCCGATCGCGGTCGAAGCGGTTTCGCCCGAAGTGTTCGCGCAGTGGATCCGCGCCAAGGGCGGCGCGATGCCCGGCCAGGGCGCTGCTCCCGCAGCGCAGGTGCCGACCGGTTCGGCGGGTTCGATCCCGACCGAGCCCGGTGCCGACGCCGGCGACGATACCACGGCTCCCGACAATGCAACCGGCCCGACGGTGGACGCGACCACCCAGGCCCCGACGACGACCCAGGCTGCGAGCGGCAACGCCGGCGGCCTCGGCAATGTGGATCAGTAAGCCATGACCGACACCGCCCTCAACCCAAGCGCCTTCCAGGCGCATCACGATCACGCGCATCACAGCGATGCGCATGATCATCCCGGCTTCTTCGCGCGTTGGTTCATGTCGACCAACCACAAGGACATCGGCACCCTCTATCTGATCTTCGCGATCGTCGCCGGCCTGATCGGTGGCGCGATTTCGGGGCTGATGCGGATGGAACTCGCCGAACCCGGCATCCAGTATCTGCCGATGTGGGCGACGATGCTCGCGGGCGGCGACGTCCAGAGCTTCGACCAGTCGCTCAACCTGTGGAACGTGCTCATCACCGCGCACGGCCTGATCATGGTGTTCTTCATGGTCATGCCCGCGATGATCGGCGGCTTCGGCAACTGGTTCGTGCCGATCATGATCGGTGCGCCCGACATGGCGTTCCCGCGCATGAACAACGTGTCGTTCTGGCTGCTGATCCCCGCCTTCGCGTTGCTGCTCGCATCGCCCTTCTTCGGGTCGGGCGCAGGAACCGGCTGGACGGTCTACGCACCGCTGTCGACCTATGGCCATCAGGGCCCCGCGGTCGACATGGCGATCCTGTCGCTGCACATCGCCGGCGCCTCGTCGATCCTGGGCGCGATCAACTTCATCACCACCATCTTCAACATGCGCGCGCCGGGCATGACGCTGCACAAGATGCCGCTGTTCGTGTGGTCGGTGCTGGTCACCGCCTTCCTGCTGCTGCTCGCGCTGCCGGTGCTCGCTGCCGCGATCACGATGCTGCTGACCGACCGTAACTTCGGCACCACCTTCTACGATCCCGCCGGCGGCGGCGATCCGGTGCTGTACCAGCATCTGTTCTGGTTCTTCGGCCACCCCGAAGTGTACATCATGATCCTGCCGGGCTTCGGCATCGTCAGCCAGATCGTCGCGACCTTCAGCCGCAAGCCCGTGTTCGGTTATCTCGGCATGGCCTATGCCATGGTCGCGATCGGCGTCGTCGGCTTCGTCGTCTGGGCGCACCACATGTTCACCACCGGCCTGTCGGTGAACACCAAGATGTACTTCACCGCCGCGACGATGGTCATCGCGGTGCCCACCGGCATCAAGATCTTCTCGTGGATCGCGACGATGTGGGGCGGCTCGATGACGTTCAAGACCCCGATGCTGTGGGCGATCGGCTTCATCTTCATGTTCACCGTCGGTGGCGTGACCGGCGTCGTGCTCGCCAATGGCGGCGTCGACGATTACATGCACGACACCTATTATGTGGTCGCACATTTCCACTATGTGCTGTCGCTGGGTGCGGTGTTCGGCCTGTTCGCTGGCTTCTATTACTGGTTCCCGAAAATGTCGGGCAAGATGTACAGCGAACTCCTCGGCCAGCTGCACTTCTGGGTGTTCTTCGCGGGCGTGAACATCATGTTCTTCCCGATGCACTTCCTGGGGCTGCAGGGCATGCCGCGCCGCTACCCGGATTACCCCGACGCCTATGCCTATTGGAACCAGATCGCCAGCTTCGGCTATCTGATCATGGCGGTCGGCATGGTGATCTTCTTCGTGAACATCTTCTGGTCGCTGTTCGCGGGCAAGAAGGCCGAAGGGAATCCATGGGGCGAAGGCGCAACGACGCTCGAATGGACCCTTTCGAGCCCGCCGCCGTTCCATCAGTTCGAGACGCTGCCCAAGATCGACTGACGATCCATCCCCCTCCCGGTTGCGGGAGGGGGACCTAGAATTCCCCCTCCCGCAACCGGGAGGGGTTAGGGGAGGGCCTGTTCGAGGCGGCTTCCCACATACCCTCCCCCTACCCCTCCCGCGAGCGGGAGGGGGGAAGAAGAACATGACCGCCGCAACCGCAACGACCCCGATCGCCGCCGACTGGCGCGACTTCCTCGCGCTCACCAAGCCGCGCGTGCTGAGCCTGGTCGTCTATACCGGGCTTTGCGGTTTGCTGGCGGCGCCCACCACGATCCACCCCGTCATCGGCTTCACCGCGATCCTGTGCATCGCGCTCGCCGCGGGTGCCGCGGGCACGCTTAACCAATGGTATGAGGTCGATCTCGATTCGCGGATGAAGCGCACCGCCAAGCGCCCGCTTCCCGCCGGCCGGATGGACCGCGACACCGCGCTGCAATTCGGCGTCGGACTGTCGATCTTCTCGGTGCTGCTGATGGGGCTGGCGGTGAACCTCGTCGCCGCCGCGATCCTCGCCGTCTCGATCCTCTTCTACGTCTTGGTCTACACCGTGTGGCTCAAGCGCCGCACGCCGCAGAACATCGTCATCGGCGGCGCCGCCGGCGCCTTCCCACCGATGATCGGCTGGGCCGCCGCCACCGGCGACGTCACGCTGATGCCGATCCTGTTGTTCGCGATCATCTTCCTGTGGACCCCGCCGCATTTCTGGGCGCTCGCGCTGTTCGTCGAGACCGATTACGCCAATGCCGGGGTGCCGATGCTCCCCGTGGTCGCGGGTGAGCGCGTGACGCGCCAGCATGTCGGGCTCTACACCATCCCGATGGCGGCGGTCGCGATCGCGCCCTGGCCGCTCGGCTTCACCGACTGGATCTATGGCACCGTCGCAGTGGCGACGACCGCGATCTTCGCCGTGCTGGCGCTGATCGTGACGATGCGCACCAGCCAGCCCGGCGACGGCATGAAGCCTGAGAAGCAGCTCTTCAAATTCTCGATCCTCTATCTCTTCATCCTTTTCGGCGCGCTGGTCGTCGATGCACAGGTATTGGCATGACCCCCGACGACGAAAAGCTGATCCGCAAGCGCCAGCGTTCGCGCGCGCTCGTTCTCGCGCTGTTGCTCGGCGGATTCGTCGTGCTGATGTACGCGATCAGCATCATCAAGATGGGGAATACGACCTCATGATCGACCGCAACCTTCGCACCGCCTTGATCGCCACCGCGGGCGTCGTCAGCATGACCGGCGTCGGCTTCGCGAGCGTCCCCCTCTATCGCATGTTCTGCCAGGCGACCGGCTTCGGCGGCACGACGCAGCGCGCCGACGCCGCGCCGGGCGCGACGACCGGCCAGCAGATGACCGTGGCGTTCGACAGCAACACCAGCAACGCGCTGCCGTGGCGCTTCTCGCCCGACCAGCGCAGCATGAAGGTGTCGCTGGGCGAGCGCGAAATGGCGTTCTTCACCGCCAAGAACAATTCGGACAAGCCCGTCACCGGTACCGCGACGTTCAACGTCACGCCCGCGCAGGCAGGCAAATATTTCAGCAAGATCCAGTGTTTCTGCTTCACCGAGCAGACGCTCCAGCCCGGCGAGGAAATTCGGATGCCGGTGGTGTATTTCGTCGATCCGGCGATCGCCACCGACCCCGATGCCCGCTCGGTGCAGGAAATCACGCTCTCCTACACATTTTACCCGGTGGATTCCGCGAAGGCCGCAAGCTAGAGCGATCGCAAGAATAGCCTGACAGGACGAAGATATGGCCGGCGCCAAGAACCACGACTATCATATTCTCCCGCCGAGCATCTGGCCGATGGCCTGCTCGATGGCGGTGCTGCTGCTCGCTGCAGGCGGCATCATGTACATGCACGAGGCTGCCGGTGGCGGTTTCGTCCTGCTGGCAGGGCTCGCTGCGACGCTGTTCATGATGGGCAGCTGGTGGGTCGATGTGGTGCGTGAGGCGAATGCCGGCGACCATACCCCCGTCGTCCAGCTTCACCTGCGCTACGGCATGATCCTGTTCATCGCGTCGGAAGTGATGTTCTTCGTCGGCTGGTTCTGGGCGTGGTTCGATTTCTCGTTCTTCCCCGTCCCCGTCGAATATACCGACGGCGTCGTCGCGGTTGCCGCTGATGCGATCGCGCAATGGCCGCCGCGTGGCCTTGAGGTGATCAGCGCGTTCGAATTCCCGCTGCTCAACACCTTCATTCTGCTGCTGTCGGGCACCACCATCACCTGGTCGCACCATGCATTGATCCACAACCAGCGCGGCGGGGCCAAGAAGGGCTTCTGGGGCATGCTGGGCGTCGGCGAGGACGACGGCGTGCTCAAGGGGCTGTGGCTCACCGTCGTGCTCGGCCTGATCTTCAGCTGCATCCAGGCATATGAATATATGCACGCGCCGTTCGCGTTCGGGCAGTCGAACTACAGCTCGGCCTTCTACATGGCGACCGGCTTCCACGGCTTCCACGTGCTGGTCGGCACGATCTTCCTGATCGTGAACCTGTTCCGCGCCTATCGCGGTCACTTCACCCCGCGCCAGCATTTCGGCTTCGAGGCGGCTGCCTGGTACTGGCATTTCGTCGACGTCGTGTGGCTGTTCCTGTTCGTCGTCATCTATGTCTGGGGCGGGTGGAACGCACCGATCCACGCAGGTTGACCCCAACCGAACCACAGCAAGAGGCCGGCGCGCCGGGGGCAGAGCTCCCGGCGTCGCCGGCCTCGCTGTATCGGCTGTCGATCACCGGCGGCTGCCCGCGCTGCGCCGCGCCGACCTTGTTCGCAGGCATGCTCAGCTTCGCCCCCAAATGCTCGAACTGCGGGCTCGATTTCACCCAGTTCAACGTCGATGACGGCCCCGCGGCCTTCCTCACCTTCGGCGTCGGCACGATCATCACGATCCTCGCGATCATCGTCGAGTTGGCGTACGAGCCCGAATGGTGGGTGCATGTCGTACTATGGCTGCCGCTGACGATCATCGCGGTGATCGGCTCGCTGCGGATCGCCAAGGTGACGCTGCTGGTGCTCGAATATCGCAATTCGGCGCGCGAGGGGCGCCAGCGGATCGACCGCCCATGAAGCGGGTGCCGATCGTCTCGACGATCGTCGTGCTGCTCGCGGTGGTGACGATGATCGCGCTCGGCGTCTGGCAGCTCCAGCGCCGCGACGGCAAGGAAGCGTTGCTCGCCAGCTTCGCGCGCAACGCCGACCTGCCCGTCATCGCCTTCCCCGACCCACCGGTCGGCGAACGCTATCTCTTCCGCCGCGCGACGGCGCAGTGCGCAAGCGTCGCCGACATCACCCGCGCCGCGGGCCGCTCGGTCGATGGCGTCAGCGGCTATCGCTACCTCGCCGACTGCACTTCGGAAACGGGGAGCAAGTACAAGGTCGAGATGGGCGTCGCCGCCGATCCTGGCTTCATGCCGGTCTGGCGCGGCGGCAGCGTGACCGGCCAGATGACCTACGCCCCCAACAGCGCGCCCTTGCTCCAGCGCTGGTTCGGTGGCGCAGCGCCCGACCGGCTGATGCTGGTGGCGACGAACCCGCCGGTCGCGGGCCTGCTGCCCAGCCGCGCGCCCGATCCCTCGGGGGTGCCGAACAATCATCTGGCCTATGCGGTGCAATGGTTCGCCTTCGCGGGAATCGCGCTGGTGATTTACGCGCTGGCGGTGCGGCGCCGGATGCGGGGGCCAGGAGCGCAACGCTCGTAACGCTAGCGCCCCCTGCCCGCCCCCTCCGCCGGCCGCTACGCGACCGCCACCTCCCCCTGGCGGGGGAGGAAAGCCACCCCCAATCCTCCCCCGCCAGGGGGAGGTGGCAGCCGCAGGCTGACGGAGGGGGCGGACGCGCGACGCCGGCATTGGCCGCGCCGACCCGACATTTTCCAGGCGATCGCGACGCCCCCCAAACCAGCGTCCCCCCAACCTCCCCCTCCGCCGGCCGCTACGCGACCGCCACCTCCCCCTGGCGGGGGAGGAAAGCCACCCCCCGATCCTCCCCCGCCAGGGGGAGGTGGCAGCCGCAGGCTGACGGAGGGGGCGGATGCGCGATGCCGGAGTTGGCCGCGCCCACCCGACATTTTCCAAACGAACGCGACGCCCCCAAAACCAGCGTCCCCCTGACCTCCCCCTCCGCCGGCCGCTGCGCGGCCGCCACCTCCCCCTGGCGGGGGAGGAAAGACACTCCCCGATCCTCCCCCGCCAGGGGGAGGTGGCAGCCGCAGGCTGACGGAGGGGGCGGACCCGCAACGCCGGAATTGGCCCCCACCGCCTGACATTTTTTCGAGGGATCGCGACGCCCCAAAACCAGCGTCCCCCTAACCTCCCCCTCCGTCGGCCGCTACGCGCCCGCCACCTCCCCCTGGCGGGGGAGGAAAGCCCCCCCTCAATCCTCCCCCGCCAGGGGGAGGTGGCAGCCGCAGGCTGACGGAGGGGGCGGACACGCAACACCAGCGTTGGCCCCGCCCACTCGAAATTCCAAACGAACGCGACGCCCCCCAAACCAGCGTCCCCCTTTCCTCCCCCTCCGTCGGCCGCTACGCGCCCGCCACCTCCCCCTGGCGGGGGAGGAAAGACACCCCCCAATCCTCCCCCGCCAGGGGGAGGTGGCAGCCGCAGGCTGACGGAGGGGGCGGACGCGCAACACTGGCGTGGACGTCACCCCTTCCCCGCCCCCGCTCCCCGCCCAGCTGTCCTACAACTACCCCGTTTGATACGCTCGCCACATGCACAGCCACTCCCACCCCACCCCGGCATCGCGTTTCGATCCCCGGCGGAAGCCGATTCGGGGGGTACGTAGTGTAGCTTTTGTAGCTTTCCGAGCATCGCACGCGCCGAATCGGGGCCCATCGCGGCGCCCGCCACCGACAGCACCCGCCAACATTCCCATCACCCCGCCCAACCAGCGCTTGGATTGCCCCCGCCCGCCGAACCGCCTAATCGCTGCCCCCATGCGCTACATCAGCACCAGGGGGAACGCGCCCGTCCTCGATTTCGAGGGCGTGACGCTGGCGGGACTTGCAGCCGATGGCGGGCTGTACGTGCCCGAGACATGGCCGAGCTTCAGCCGCGACGAGATCGCGGCGATGCAGGGGCTGTCCTATGTCGAGACCGCGGTGCGGGTGATGGCGCCCTTCGTTGCGGGCAGCCTGACCGAGGACGAGCTGCGCGACCTCTGCACCACCGCCTATAGCCGCTTCGCGCACGCCGCGGTCACCCCGCTGGTCCAGCTCGACGAGCGCCACTGGCTGCTCGAGCTGTTCCACGGCCCGACGCTGGCGTTCAAGGACGTCGCGCTCCAGCTCGTCGGCCTGCTGTTCGAGCGCTTCCTGACGGGGCGCGAGGGCCAGCTGACGGTGATCGGCGCCACCTCGGGCGATACCGGATCGGCGGCGATCGATGCGCTGGCGGGACGCGTCGGGGTCGACATCTTCATGCTCCATCCCGAGGGCCGCGTGAGCGACGTCCAGCGCCGCCAGATGACGACGGTGATCGCCCCCAACGTCCACAACATCGCGATCCGCGGCGATTTCGATACCGCGCAGGCGCTGGTGAAGGCGATGTTCCGCGATCCGGCTTTCTCGACCCGCTATGCGCTGTCGGCGGTCAATTCGATCAACTGGGCGCGGTTGATGGCGCAGGTGGTCTATTATTTCTACGCCGCGGTCCGCCTGGGCGGTCCCGAGCGCCCGGTCGCCTTCTCGGTCCCCACCGGCAATTTCGGCGACGTGTTCGCGGGCTATGTCGCGGCGCGGATGGGGCTGCCGATCGAGCGGCTGATCGTAGCCACGAACGTCAACGACATCCTCCACCGTGCGCTCAGCACCGGCGATTATTCGAGCGGTATCGTCACCCCGACCGCGACGCCGTCGATGGACATCCAGGTCAGCTCGAACTTCGAGCGGCTGTTGTTCGAACTGGGCGACCGCAGCGGCGCGGCGCTCGCCGAGCAGATGGCGGGGTTCGAATCGAGCCGCGCGATGATGCTCACCAACCGCCAGCGCGAGGGCGCGGCGGGGCTGTTCACCTCGGCATCGATCGACGCCGACGGCATGGCCCAAGCGCTGCGCTGGGCGCACGAACGTGCCGGGCAAGTGATCGACCCGCACACCGCGATCGGCCTCGCCGCCGCGCGCGCCGATTTGGGCGACACCCCGATGGTGACGCTGGCGACCGCGCATCCCGCCAAGTTCCGCGACGCGGTCGAACGCTCGACCGGGGTGCGGCCGGGCCTGCCCGCGCGGATGGGCGATTTGTTCGACCGCGAGGAACGCTACGACACGATCGACGCGACCTTCGACGCGGTGACCGCGTATATCGCCCAGCGGGCGACGCCGCGTGGTTGAACCTGCCCCCCGTTCGTTTCGGGCCCCCCGTTCGTTTCGAGCCCCCCGTTCGTTTCGAGCGAAGTCGAGAAACCGCCAAGCCCCCCGCCGCCCCCGTTTCTTGACTGCGCTCGAGTCGAACGGAATGGTCGCATGACGCTCGTCACCCTCACCGGCGAGGCGTGGGCCGATTACGGCCTGATCGATTCGGGCAATGGTCGCAAGCTCGAGCGCTATGGCGACTATCGCTTCATCCGCCCCGAGCCGCAGGCGATGTGGGCGCCCTCCGATCCGGTATGGGAGGCCGATGGCGAGTTCATCCCCGCGTCGGACGACGAAGGCGGCGGGCGCTGGCATTATAACGGTCCGGTCCCGCGCGACGGCTGGCCGCTGGCTTGGCGCGAAGTCGCCTTCACCGCGCAGAACACCCCGTTCCGCCATCTCGGCTTCTTCCCCGATATGGCCCCGGTATGGGACTGGATGCGCGACCGGCTCGAGGCCGTGCCCGATCCCGAGGCGCTGAACCTGTTCGGCTATACCGGCGTCGGCACGCTCGCGCTGGCGGCGGCGGGGGCACGGATGGTGCATGTCGATGCGTCGAAGAAATCGGTCGAGGCGGCCAAGGCCAATGCGGCGCTGTCGGGCATGACCGACGCGCCGATCCGCTGGCTGGTCGAGGATGCGGGCAAGTTCGCCGCGCGCGAAGTCCGCCGCGGCCGCCGCTATGACGGCATCATCCTCGATCCCCCCAAATGGGGCCGCGGCCCGGCGGGCGAGGTGTGGAAGCTCGAGGAGAATCTCGCCCCGCTGGTCGCCGACTGCCGCCGGCTGCTCGACGCCGAGTCGCGCTTCCTGTTCCTGACGGTGTACGCGGTCCGCATGTCGGCGCTCGCGATCGGCGAGCTGGTGCGGCAGGCGTTCGCCGATCTAGGCGGGACGGTCGAGGCAGGCGAGCTGGCGGTGCGCGAGGAAGCGCGCGGGCTCGAACTACCGACGGCAATCTTCGCGCGGTGGTCGCGGGACTAACCGAAACTCCCCTCCCTGGAAGGGAGGGGCTGGGGGTGGGTCGAGTGCTCGCGATACGGTCGCCCCAACCCCGCGGCGCCCGTACCCTGCGGTGGCCACCCACCCCCGACCCCTCCCTTTCAGGGAGGGGGGAAGTAGACGACTGCTACCAAGCAACTGGATCCACCGCACCGTGGGCCCAGGCACAAGGCCGGGGTGAAGAGTGTGGGACGAGAGCGGCCCCCTACGCCGCGAAATCCGCCTCCTCATATAGCGGCCGGATTTCGATCTCGCTCGGCCCGGGCATCGGGTTGGGACAGCGCTTCACCCACGCCACCGCCTCATCAAGGTCGGCGACGTTCCACAGCCAAAATCCCGCGACCAGCTCGCGCGTCTGCGTGAATGGGCCGTCGCTTACCTCCCGGCCATCGCCATCGAACGCCACCCGTTTGCCGGCGGAAGACGGCTTGAGCCCCTCGCCCGCCTGCAATATCCCCGCCGCGACCAACTCGTCGTTGAACCGCCCCATCGCCGCCAGCAATTCGGGCGAAGGCATCAGCCCCGCCTCGCTGTCGGTCGTCGCCTTTACCAGCACCATCACGCGCATCGCCCGGCTCCCTCTCTTGCCAAGACGGCTATTTTGCCACAGCGCGCACCGGCTGTCATCCGGCCCCCGCCGCTACTCGCGTCCCACCTTCATCGCAGCGCCGGCGACAAACGGCGCGCCCGCCAGCAGCAACAGGCTGACCGCGCCGAGCAGTTTCACCGCCCCTGGCCCCTCGCCAGCGCCGAAGATCAGCAGCGGCAGCGCCAGCGGCAGCATCACCAGCCCGGCAATCGCCCCCGCCCCGCGCAAGCCCGCGGTCAGCGCGCTGGTCGCCACCGCCAGCGCCGCCAGCCCCGGCGTTCCGATCGCCAGCGCCAGCGCAGTGCGGCCCAATTGCTCGCCCGACATGCCGAGCAGCCCCGCCGCGATCACCGTCGCGGCGATCAGCGGCGGCCCGAAACCAAGCCAATGCCCCGCGATCTTGGCAAGCGCGATCAGCGGATCGCCGATCCCGCGCACCACCCATTGGTCAATCACCCCGGCCTCGAGGTCCGGCCCCACCAGCCGTTCCACCGGCAGCAACGCCGCCAGCAACGCCGCCGACCACACCACACCGCCAGCGATCCGCCCCAGCAGCGCGCCATCCGGTCCCACCGCAAAGGGGAACAGGATCGTCACCAACAGGAAGAACGCCACCGGCAACAGCACCCCGCCGCTGGTCCAGGCGCGCCGCACCTCCCGCCAGGCAATCGCGGCGAACGCGCTCACAACAGGATCTCGCGCGCGTCGGGCAACGCCACCAGCACATGCGTCGCCACCAGCACCGCGCCGCCGCCGGCACGGTGCGCCGCAATCGCCTCCCCCAGCCGCGCCACCGCCGCGACGTCGAGGCCGTTTGCCGGCTCGTCGAGCAGCCACAATGCCGAATCGCTCGCGATCACCCGCGCCAGCGCCGCGCGCCGTCGCTGCCCGGTCGACAGGAACCGCACCGGCACTTCGGCCAGGTCGGCCATCGCCACCGCATCGAGCGCCGCCTCGACCCGGTCAGCGCGCCCGTCGATCGCCGCCCAATAGCCCAGCGCCTGTCCCAGCGGGAGTTCGTGATCGAGCGCCATCCCTTCATGCATCAGCGCCACCCGCTCGGGCCGCTCGATCCGCCCCGCGCTCGGCGGCACCAGCCCCGCCGCCAGCCGCACCAGGCTCGACTTGCCCACGCCATTCGGCCCGCGTACCGCCAGCGCCTCGCCCGGCGGAATCGCGAACGACAGCCCGGCGAACAGCACCCGCCCGCCGCGCGTGCAGCTTACGTCGTGGAAGGCCAGGCTCACCCGGCAGTTTCCTCCCCGGCGGCGTCTTCCAGCGCGTGCATGTCGTCGTCGGACAGCCCGAAATGATGCCCCACCTCGTGCACCACGACATGATGCACCAGCGCGTCGAGCGCGACGCCGGTCTCGATCCACTCCCACAGGATCGGCAGACGGTACAGATGGATGCGATCGGGCAGCGCGCCGCTTTCGAAGCTCGATTTCTCGCCGATCGGGCGGCCGTGATAGATGCCGGTCAGTTCGATCGGTTCGTCGATGCCGAGCGCAGCCAGCGTCTCGTCATCGGCATAATCCTCGATCAGCAGCACGACGTCGGCCAGATGCTCGGCGAAGGGCGACGGGATTCGCGCCAGCGCGGCGCGCGCCATCGCCTCGATCGCGGCGGCGTCGGGAGCGGCTTGGCAAGCGGCAGTGGTTTCGGCCATGACGCCGGGCATAGGAGACACAAGATGATCGAGCAACTGAGCGAAGCCGAGCGAGTCGAGGCGCTCGAAGGCCTGCCCGAATGGGATCATAACGAAGCCCGCGACGCGATCACCCGCAGCTTTGGCTTTGCCGATTTCGTCGAAGCATTCGGCTTCATGACGCGCGTCGCACTGCTGGCGGAAAAGGCCGACCATCACCCCGAATGGTCGAATGTGTATAACCGTGTGGAAATCCTGTTGACGACCCACGACGCCGGCGGGCTGTCGGCGCGCGATATCGACATGGCGCAGGCGATCGACGCGCTGGTGGACTAACCAGAAAGCCTTCTCCCGCAAGTTGGAGAAGGCTTTTAGACCCCCCGCCGCATCTGCTGGCGCAACCGCCCCGGCATCCAGCGCGCGGCGAACCGCATCCGCTGCGCGGTCTTGCCCACCACGGTGTGCACCGAATCGCCATGCACCGCCGCCCATGCCGCCTCGGCGACACGCTCGACCGGGGTGAATTCGAGCCCCGCCGCCGCCACCCGCTCGCGGACGTTCACGTTGGTGCCTGCCACCATCGCATCGAGCAGCGGCGTATCGATGAAGCTGGGCATCAACGAGCGCACCTTGATCCCGTCGGCGCGCCATTCGCCGTCCAGTGCCTCGGTCAGCCCGCGCACCGCGAACTTGGTCGCGCTGTAGATCGCCGCGCCCGAGGTGCCATAGATCCCCGCCGCCGACGCGGTGTTGAGCAGGCACGATCCCGGCGTCGCCTTGAGATAGCGATGCGCGGTATGCGCGCCGTGCACCACCCCGGTGAAGTTGATCGCGATGCAACGTTCGAGCGCGCCCGGATCGGCATCGGCAAACGCCCCGCCCACCGCGATCCCAGCATTGTTGAAGACGACATCGATCCGTCCATCGGGCGCGAAATCGGCGAGCGCGCGCTCCCATTGCGCCCGATCGCGCACGTCCATGCTATGGCAGCTCGCGCGCCCCGCCGGCAGTTCGCGCTGCACCGCCTGCATCGCCGCGTCGTCGATATCGGCCAGCCCCACCTGCCAGCCGCGCTCGGCGAACAACCGCGCCACCGCGCGCCCGATCCCCGATCCGCCGCCGGTGACGAACAGCCGCTTGCGATGCCTGTCCTCGCCCATCCTCGCCCTTTCTTTTGACCTTGCCGCCATCCTTCCGCATGGCTTGGCGCAATGCCAGATGTTTCGGGCCCCGCGGTCGCCTTCGAAGGCGTGACCAAGACCTATCCAGGCGGCGTGGTCGCGGTGCGCGGGGTCGACCTGGCGATCGCCGGCGGCAGCTTCGTCGCGCTGGTCGGCACCTCGGGATCGGGCAAGTCGACCTTGCTCAAGACCGTCAACCGGCTGGTCGATCCCAGCAGCGGCCGCGTAACGATCGACAGCGCGCCGGTCGCCACCGGCCCCGCCCACGCGCTGCGCCGCCGGATCGGCTATGTCTTCCAGAATGTCGGGCTGTTCCCGCATCTGAGCGTGGCGGAGAATATCGCGATCGGCTTGCGGATCGGCGATACCCCCTTCCCGAAAACCGATGCGCGCATCACCGAACTCCTCAGCCTCGTCGATCTTCCCGCCGACATCGCCCGCCGCACGCCCGATGCGCTGTCGGGCGGCCAGCGCCAGCGGGTCGGCGTCGCGCGCGCGCTCGCCACCCAGCCCAAATTGCTGCTGATGGACGAGCCGTTCGGCGCGCTCGATCCGGTCACCCGCAGCGAGCTGGGCAAGGCGATCCGCGCGCTGCACGATCGGCTACGCCTCACCACGATCCTGGTTACCCACGACATGGCCGAGGCGATGCTGCTCGCCGATCGCGTGCTGGTGATGGCCGATGGCGCGATCGCCGCCGATGCCTCCCCCGCCGATCTGATGGCGGGGCGCGCAGGGCCTGCCGCCGACGCGTTGGTCGCGGTGCCGCGCGAACAGGCGCATGCGCTGGCGGCGCTCGAGCGCGGCGCATGAGCGATGCCTTCGTCCGCGTACCCGATCTGCTGGCGCAGCATGTCCTGCTGGCGTTCAGCGCACTGCTGCTCGGCCTCGCGATCGCATTGCCGCTGGCGGTGTGGTCGGCGCGCCGCCCCGCCGTCGCGCGCGTGGCGCTTGGGTTCGCCAGCCTGGTGCAGACCGTCCCCGCGCTCGCGCTGCTGGCGCTGTTCTATCCCGCCTTGTTGTGGCTTTCGGCCCTGGTCGGCGGCGGCGTCCCCGCGCTCGGCTTCCTGCCCGCGTTGCTAGCGCTGACGCTCTACGCGCTGCTGCCGATCCTGCGTAACGGCGTCACCGGCCTCACCACGCTCGACCCCGCGATCCTGGAGGCAGCCGATGGCGTCGGCATGACCGCGTGGCAAAAGCTGCGGATCGTCGAGGCACCATTGGTCGCGCCGGTGCTGATGGCGGGCATCCGCACCGCCGCCGTTTGGACGATCGGCGCGGCGACGCTCGCCACCACCGTGGGCCAGCCCAGCCTTGGCGACCTGATCTTCGCCGGGCTCCAGACGCAGAATTGGAGCCTCGTCCTCGCCGGTTGCATCGGTGCCGCCGGCCTCGCGCTCACCGTCGATCTGCTGCTGGCACTTGCCGAACACGGCATCCGCGCCCGCCGGCGATTGCAGGTCTATGCCAGCCTCGGCGCGCTGCTGTTCGGCCTGCTCGCCGCGCTCGCCCCCGCTGTGCCCAGCGGTGCGAAGACCGTCACCGTCGGCGCGAAAGGCTTTTCCGAGCAATATATCCTCGCCCGGCTGATCGGCGACCGGCTGACCGACGCCGGCTATGCGGTGCGCTATCGTGAAGGGTTGGGATCGGCGGTGGCGTTCGGCGCGCTCGCAAGCGGCGATATCGACGTCTATGTCGATTATTCGGGCACGATCTGGGCGAACGAAATGCGCCGCGACGACATTCCACCGCGCGAGGCCATCGTGCGCGGGGTCGGCGATTGGGCGCGCGAGGTGCATGGCGTTCGGCTGGTCGGGCCGTTGGGGTTTGAAAACGCCTATGCCTTTGCCATGCGGGGGGCCGATGCGAAGCGGCTGGGGGTCACCTCGCTCTCCGATCTGGCGCGCGTTGCGCCACGGCTTCGCTTCGGCACCGATGTCGAGTTCCTCGAACGCCCCGAATGGCGCAACGTCCGCGACCGCTATGGCCTGCGCTTCGCGAGCCAGAACGCCTATCACCCAACCTTCATGTACCGCGCACTGGCCAGCGGTGCCGCCGACGTCATCCCCGCCTTCTCCTCCGACGGCCGGATCGCCGCCGACCGGCTAATGGTGTTGACCGACCCCCGCCACGCCATTCCCGGCTATGACGCGCTACTGCTGGTCGCCCCTGCGCGCGCGCAGGACGACCGCTTCCTCGCCGCGCTGGCGCCGCTGGTAGGCCGGGTAGATGTCGAAGCAATGCGCGAAGCAAATTACCGCGTCGATCGTGACACCGACAAGGACACCCCCACCGAAGCGGCGGCGTGGTTGACGCAGCGGTTAGGCCTCTGATCCCCCCTCCCTGAAAGGGAGGGGTCGGGGGTGGGTAGGGTCCGGGAGCGACGGCCGCGCGTCAGGCTACGGCAACCGTATCGCGAACACTCGACCCACCCCCAGCCCCTCCCTTTCAGGGAGGGGAGCGAGTCAGATCCGCCGCCGCAACCGTCCCCGCACCCGCCGCGCGCGATCGCGCACCCGGGTCGTCAGCCCGCGTCGCGAAGGTTCGAACGCGGCTTCGGGATGTTCGGGGTCGAGCGCCTGGGCATTGGCCATCACCCGCTGCCATTCGGCCTTTTCAGGCGGATCGAACGGCACCAGCGAACGCCCGCTGCCGCGCAGCCGCTCGACCGTCTCGATCAGCGAACCGGTCTTGGCCAGCGTCTGCTCGACCACCTCAGGCTCGACCCCCAGATGCTCGGCCATCAGCCCGGCGCGCAGGCCCGCGATGGTCGCGATCATCGCGTCGTCGGTCGCTTCGATGACGACGTCGCATTCGCTGTCGAGCCCCATCGAGCGGTTGTTCATATTGGCCGACCCCACGCGCAGCACGCGGTCATCGGCGATCATCACCTTGGCATGGACATAGATGTCGGCCTCGCGATGCGTCACCGGGGTATAGATTTGTGCGCGGTGGTGGTTGGGATGTTCGCGCATCGCGTCGATCAATTCGGCGCGCGCCGCGCCCATCACTTCTTCCTCGAGCCAGCCATCGGCTACCTTGGGATTGACGATCACGAACTCGGGTCCGTTTTCCTCGTCGAGCCGCTTGGTAATCGCCTCGGCGATCACCCGCGAGGCGAAATATTGCGTTTCGATATAGGCGTAACGCTCGACCCGCTCGATCATCGCGACGAACAACGCCTCGATCTCGCGGATTTCCTCGATCTCACCGTTCAGACCGCGCGTGCGGCCGATCGTGACTTCGATATCTTCGAATTGCGGGCGAAGCGCGTCGGGCCAGGCGTTGCACGCCACCTGCGGCACCGGCAGCGGATCGCCGCCCGCAATCTCCCAGCGGGCGCGAGCCAGATCGCCCAGCGCCCCCGCCACCGGCCCTTCAAGTGCCATCGATGCGTCGTGCCAGGGCATATACCGCCGCTCGGTGAAAGGCCGCCGCCGCCGCTCGTCATTGTCGAGATGCTGGCGCGTGTCCCATCGCGACGCGGTCATGTCGATCCCGCCGCAAAACGCCATGCAATTGTCGATCACGATGATCTTTTGGTGATGGCTTGCGCCGAAGGGATGCGCGCCGTCGGTCTTGAAGGTGATCTGCTTGTGCTTCATCCACCGCGCCAGCCGCAGCACCGTGGTGCCGCGCCCCAACAGCTTCATCGTCACCAGGCTCCACGCCAGGATATTGATCTGCAAGCCGGGTCGATTATCGGCCAGCCAGCTCAGAAACGGCCCCAGTTCGGTCGGCGCGCCGTCATCGGGACGGCTGCGGTCGAGGATGATCCGGCTGTCGAAGTCCCAGCCGACCAGGATGATCTGGTCGGTCGCGCCCATCATCGCCTTGCGCGCATAGGCGTAATAATCGGCGGCATCGACCACCAGCGCGGCGCGATTGGCATGTTCGGTCCGCCAACCCAGTTCGTTCAGCTTCAAATCGCCTCCGGTCCGTTGGCCCCAAGCACATGGGTACATAATTGCGCCGCCGCACTGTCTTCTGGCGTCAGGGCCGCGACCGTGACCCAGCCCTGCGCGCGCCATGTCGCAGCATCGGCTCCTTCGGGCACGAACAGCCGCCGCCGCTCGACCGCGATGCAGCCGGCTTCGAGCACCGGGTCGGCATAGAGCGAAAACCCGACGGCCGCCTCTTCGGTGCCGCCGTCATGCATCACGGTATAGGTGCCGCCGCGCCCGATTTCGACCGGGATTCCGGTGGCAAAGATCGAAAAGCCGAGCCAGCTTTGATATTCAAAGCCATGCCGTTCGGTGGGGTCGAGCGTCAGCGCGACGTTCGCCGGCAACGCCTCGGCAATCGCCGCCAGCCCGTCGAGCCTGGTGGCTAGCGCCGCCCCATGCGCGCTGCCGCGCAGCTTGGCCAGCGCCTGGTCAAACGGTCCCGCCGCCTCGATCAGCGGCAGATAGGCGGGCGCGATCGCGGCCACGCCGGCGGCGTCCTTGCCGTCGAGCGCGATCCGCAGTGGCTCGAGCTGCTCGGGCGGCAGATCGCCCAGCGTCTCGACCAGATCGGGCAAGGTAAAATCGATCGACAGGCCGGTGATGCCCGCAGCGGTCAGCGCCTCGACCGCGACGCTGACGATCTCACGCGCCGCCGCGACACTGTCGAGCCCGATCAGCTCGCAGCCGATCTGGCGCATCGTCCGCTCAGGCCGAAGCTGCGAGGCGCGAAGCTTCAGGATCGCGCCGGCATAGGAGAGGCGAACAGGGCGCGGGTGATGCGCCATCCGGGTGGCGGCAATGCGCCCCACCTGTGCGGTGATGTCGGGCCTGATCGCCAGCGTCGCCTGGCTCACCGGATCGACGAAACGCACCGCATCGCTCGCGCGCGCAGCCTTGAGCCGCGCACCAAGCGCCGCCTCGAACTCGGCAAGCGGCGGATCGACCTGCTCATAGCCATAGCCATAAGCGGTATCGAGCACCCGCCGCTCGAGCCGCGACGCCGCATCGGCGACGGGGGGCAGGCGATCGTGGAAACCTTCGGGAAGCAGACCGGTCAAAAGCCCTCTCCCCCCCGGGGAGAGGGTTGGGAGAGGGGCTGTCCATCAAGCGCCTCGGCAATTGCCTGAAGCACCCCTGCCAAATTCTTGCCTACCGCGCGATTGTCGAACCGGACCACCCGATACCCCTGTGCCTGCAGAAACGCCGTCCGCTTCTCGTCGCGACGCGTGTCGGTCGCGTGGCTGTCGCCGTCAACCTCGATCACCAGTTTTTGCGAACGCGCGACGAAATCGGCGATGTAGGGGCCGATGACCACCTGCCGGCTGAACTTCACCCCGGCGAAGCGTTTGCCGCGCAGGTAGAGCCAGATTTTTTGTTCGATCGGAGTCTGCTGGGTGCGCATCTGGCGGGCGCGTTGAAGCAGGACATCGTCAGTTTTGGGCACATGCAGACTCCCTCTCCCTGAGGACCCGCAGGCTATAGAAATCCGGTCGCCGAAACCATCACTCCCTCTCCGCTCCGGGGAGAGGGCCGGGGAGAGGGGCTGTAACGAAGTGCATCGGCCCTGCCCCTCTCCCGGCTTCGCTGCGCTCGCCTGCCCTCTCCCCGAAGGGGAGAGGGCCATGCACCTAAAACCGCAACGCCATTACCGTTCGCACGCCCGGCAGTGCGCGGACGTTCGCAATCAGCTCGGCGGTGACCGGTTCGTCGACCGACAGCAGCAGCACCGCCTCGCCACCGGCATCGCGGCGGCCGAGGTGGAACGTGCCGATATTCACTCCCGCCTCGCCCAGCGTCGTGCCGATCCGGCCAATGAAGCCCGGGGCATCGTCGTTGACGACATACAGCATATGCCCCGCCAGATCTGCCTCGACCTTGATCCCGAACAGCTCGACCAGGCGCGGGGCCTGATCGCCGAACAGCGTGCCCGCCACCGAACGCTCGCCCGCGTCGGTCTTCACCGATACGCGCAGCAGCGTGTGGTAATCGCCCTCGCGCTCGGTCCGCACCTCGCGCACTTCCATGCCGCGCTCCTTGGCGAGCACCGGCGCGTTGACCATGTTGACCGTGTCGGTCTGCGTCCGCAGGAAGCCCGCGAGCACTGCCGAGACGATCGGCTTCTGGTTCAATTCGGCCGCCGCGCCCTCGCTGTGGATCGAAATCCGCCCGATCGCGCCATGCGTCAGCTGCCCCACCAGCGAGCCCAGCTTTTCGGCGAGCGCCATATAGGGCTTCAGCCGCGGCGCTTCCTCGGCCGACAGGCTCGGCATGTTGAGCGCATTGGTAACGCCGCCCGATACCAGGAAATCGGCCATCTGCTCGGCGACTTGGATCGCGACATTGACCTGCGCTTCGCTGGTCGATGCGCCGAGATGCGGAGTCGACACGAAATTGGGCGTACCGAACAAGGGCGATGCCTTGGCCGGCTCCTCGACGAACACGTCGAGCGCCGCGCCGCCGATATGCCCCGAATCGAGCCCTTCCTTCAGCGCCGCCTCGTCGATCAGCCCGCCGCGCGCGCAGTTGATGATGCGGACGCCCTTCTTGGTCTTGGCGAGATTTTCGGCGCTCAGGATGTTGCGCGTCTGGTCGGTCAGCGGGGTGTGCAGCGTGATGAAATCGGCGCGCGCCAGCAATTCGGTGAGCTCGACCTTCTCGACGCCGATCTCGATCGCGCGCTCGGGGCTGAGGAACGGATCGAAGGCGACGACCTTCATCTTCAGCCCCAGCGCACGATCGGCGACGATCGATCCGATATTGCCCGCGCCGATCAGTCCCAGCGTCTTCGACGTCAGCTCGACGCCCATGAAGCGGTTCTTCTCCCACTTGCCCGCCTGGGTCGAGGCATCGGCCTCGGGCAATTGGCGCGCGAGCGCGAACATCAGCGCGATCGCGTGTTCGGCGGTGGTGATCGAATTGCCGAACGGGGTGTTCATCACCACCACGCCCTTGGCGCTGGCGGCGGGAATATCGACATTGTCGACACCGATCCCAGCGCGCCCGACGACCTTGAGGTTGGTCGCGGCTTCGAGGATTTCCTTGGTCACCTTGGTCGAGCTGCGGATCGCCAGCCCGTCATACTCGCCGATCATCGCGATCAGCTCGGCTGGCGTCTTGCCGGTGATTTCATCGACCTCGACCCCGCGCTGGCGGAAAATCTCGGCGGCTTTGGGATCCATTTTGTCGGAAATAAGGACTTTGGGCATTTGATTTCTCCACCCGTCATTCCGGCGAAAGCCGGAACCCAGGGTTACAAAGGATGTCGCGTATGGCGCTGGCTCCCGGCTTTCGCCGGGATGACGATTAAGACGCCGGGATGACGATTAAGAAGTGCGCGCGGTTGCGTAGGCCCAGTCGAGCCACGGGCCGAGCGCCTCGACATCGGCGGTGTCGACCGTCGCGCCGCACCAGATGCGAAGCCCCGCCGGCGCATCGCGATAGCCCGCGATGTCATAGGCCGCATGTTCGGCCTCGAGCAGCGACGCCATCTTCTTGATCAGCGCCTCATCGGCACCTTCGACAGTCAAACACACGCTGGTGTTCGACCGAGTCGCCGGATCGACCGCGAGATAGCCCAGCCAATCGCGCGCCTGCACGATCCGGTCGAGCGCCGCCGCATTCGCCGCCGATCGCCCGATCAGCGCGTTGAGCCCGCCGATCGACTGCCCCCATTCGAGCGCAAAGATATAATCCTCGACCGCCAGCATCGACGGGGTGTTGATCGTCTCGCCCTTGAACAGGCCCTCGATCAGCTTGCCGCCTTTGGTCATGCGGAAAATCTTGGGCATCGGCCAGGCCGGGCTATAGCTTTCGAGCCGCTCGACCGCGCGCGGCCCCAGGATCAGCACGCCGTGGCCGCCCTCGCCGCCCATCACCTTCTGCCAAGAGAAGGTGGTCACATCGAGCTTGTCCCATGGCATGTCCATCGCGAACACCGCGCTGGTCGCGTCGTTGAAGGTCAGCCCTTCGCGATCGTCGGAAATCCAGTCGCCATTGGGGACGCGCACGCCGCTGGTGGTGCCGTTCCAGGTGAAGACGACATCATGGTCGTGCGGCACCCGCGTCAGGTCAACGATCTCGCCATAGGGCGCGGTCATCACCTGCGGGTCGATCTTGAGCTGCTTGACCGCATCGGTCACCCAGCCTTCGCCGAAGCTTTCCCACGCCATCACCGTCACCGGGCGCGCACCGAGCATCGACCACATCGCCATTTCGATCGCGCCGGTATCCGATGCGGGGACGATCGCGATGCGGTGGGTATCAGGAACCTGGAGCACTTCGCGCGTCAGGTCGATCGCGCGCTGCAACCGCGCCTTGCCCAGCTTTGAGCGATGCGAGCGGCCGAGCACCAAAGTGTCGAGCTTGTCTGCCGACCAGCCCGGAGGCTTGGCGCAGGGGCCGCTGGAAAAATGGGGACGCGCCGGCTTGGTGGCGGGTTTGATGGACGCAAATGTGGCGTCGGCAACGTGTAGATCAGTCATGTCAGTCTCTCCTCACAGAGAGCACGCGCGGCGTTGGGACCGCGTGGCCCGCCGCTGGCCCTAGAGATGCCGGGCGGGGTGTCAAGCAAAGATAGGGTCGACCGGGACGAAACGAACCCGCGATTCCGGCAGCGCGCTCGGTGCTCAAAATTGGCGCGCGGTGCCTAGATCGTGAACGCGAGCACCAGCCCCCAGGCCGCGGTAGCGAGTCCGACGAGCAGGCCGACACGGACCGCGCCGGGCCAGCGGCCGATTTCGATATCCTCGCCGTCATTGCCCGCGGGTAACGGCCCGACGCCGACCGCCGGGTGTTGAACGACGGTCGATTCGGTAAAGGCGTGCTCGACCTGCGCGTCGCTGAGCGGGGTGTCGAATTCGCAGCCAAAGCCCGAACCCTGGCGGCGAACAACATGCGAAGGGATTGCGCCGACGCCGGCGATACCGATACGAATCGGCTGCCCGATCTCGAGCGCGAGCGATGTCTCAACGAAACAGCCGCTTACAGAGAGGTTCGTGACCTTCACCGAATGCGGCGTCCCGCTATGGTCGCGAAGCGTCGATTCATGATCGACGGGGCGGCGCGCGGCGACGCGGCTGCCCTCGTCGGCTTCAAGATACAGCGTGGCGGCGAATTGCATGACGTGTCCAATCGAGGTTGACTCCTCAAATCCGCTTTTTCGGTTACTAAACCTTTAGCGAAACAACCCAAATGCGAGTTGCCGTCAGATTGGATGTGTTGGAGTCACGGCTTGCGTAGCTTGGCCGCACCCAGCGTTCAAGCGATGCGCGGTGACATGATGGCGACCCGAACCGCGGCAGGATTGAGCAGGATGCGGCTTGCACAACCGCGCATTGGCCGAGTGTCGAATCGCTGTCCGCCACTAAAACTACTATATAAGCGACGGTCCGCCGCCAGCTTGAGCGGCTCGACGGGCAAGTTCGGACGGTCGCGACCCGCATTTTAAAATATCAGTTGCAAGCCGGCAAGTCGAAGGAGTCGGTAGCAGCACGATTACCGATCAGCAGGTCGGCCAGCTCCTGAAGGCCAGGGCGCAGCCAGCAGCGAAGGAGGCGCCGCTAGCCAGCGCGCTGGCAGATCGCGCGTTTCAAAATTGATAGCGTGCCGGGTGTCCTCAACTCGCCGGTGATGGCCGACCTTCGACGTTAGCACGCTCAAATCCTCCAGTATGAAGGCGCGATCGTGCCCTCTTGCGAGCTAGGCGGCGGACAAATTGTTTGACGCAAGACTTGGTGGTTGATTCAGGGCTTCCTTTTGGCGCGCCGCATTCGACGCAGAAGGGGGCCCTCGGCACCAGCGATCAGGCGGTCGCGGGGTGGCTGGACCACTAAGATCCATGCACTCACCGACGTCGTCGGTCGCCCCTATGCGATGATGCTGACACCGGCCAACGTCAGCGACATCAGAGCAGCGCCCTCCCTTCTCAAACGCGCCGGTCGCATGCGTTACCTGCTCGGCGATAAACCTGTTCTGAGCTTGTCGACGGGGGCTACGATGCCGACAGCCTGCGCCGTTCGCTTCATGAAGCAGGTACCACCCCGTCATCCCGGACGTCGCATTAGAAGGCGAACCATCCGCTAAGACCAACAGCGGTACCGCGGTCGTCACCTCGTCGATAACGCCTTTTGTCGTCCGAAGGACTTCCGCCGCGTCGCCACTCGGTACGACAAGCTCGCGGCGAATTTCCTGTCTGCTTTCACACTCGCAACAGCCGTCGCCTTCTAGCTATGAATGAGTCTGAGCCCTAAAAAACTGCACTCGCGCGGAAGCATTGGCCTGATCACGTTCCGTTTCGTATCCGAGCAAATCCCCGCTACCCACAGCCGCTTCCGCTTCCCAAAAATCAATACTGAACCAGAGCCCGCCCCGCTGCGAACCCCTTTTTTCCCTGTAATTTACAGCCTGAACCGGGTCGAGCTTGAATTAATGAACATATGCTTGGGCAGTATGTCCCGGAACGAGACTACCTTTGGTTACACTTGCGGGGTATTTGCGTTGCCCAGCGAATCATGCCAGAAAACTGCACCTCGCATGTGCAGCAATTCCCGGAGAATAGGTGTTCCATCCTCACGTATCGACCTTCGATGTCGACTACGCCCCCGGGGGCGAGCGCCGCTCGGCCATGACCATGATGCGTGACCTGGCAATCCGAGCGGCCGATATCACGCTCACATTGATCGGCATCGTGGCAGTCGCGCCGCTGATGCTGATCGTCGCAATGTTGATCTATGCGCGCGATCCGGGCCCGATCCTGTTCCGCCATCGCCGCATCGGCAAGGGCGGGCGGTCGTTCCACTGTCTCAAATTTCGCTCGATGGTGGTCGATTCAGACCAGCGCCTCGCCGACCTGTTGGCGTCGGACGCCGATGCCCGCTTCGAATGGGCGGTGAACCACAAGCTCAAGAACGATCCGCGGATCACCGCGCTCGGGCGTTTCCTTCGCAAGAGCAGCCTGGACGAGCTGCCCCAGCTGTTCAACGTGCTGCGCGGCGACATGAGCCTGGTCGGCCCGCGTCCGATCGTCGAGGCTGAGGTTCGCCATTACGGTCGCTACTTCACCGAATACCAATCGACCCGCCCGGGGATCACCGGCCTGTGGCAGGTCAGCGGGCGCAGCGACGTGAGCTATCGCCGCCGCGTGGCAATGGATGTGATGTATGCGCGGCGGCGCTCGCTGGGGATGAACGCGTACATCGTCGGGCGCACGATCCCCGCCGTGCTCGCGGCGCGCGGCAGCTTCTGAAGCAGAGTTGCTAGCACCCGACGGCGGGGGCGATGCGTTCCGGAGATAGACCGGGCTGAGCGCGAAATTGCCCCCGCACCGCGCCTATGCTTTGATGCGCCGATCGAAGGATCGGGAGGCAAAGCAACCGATGTCCAAGAAGATCATGGCAATTGCCGCGCTACCGATCGCGCTGGCGGCGGGGCTTGCCGGCGCGAGCGACGTCGCGCGCCGATCGGGGATCGTCATCGGCATCTTGTCCCCCGGCCCACTCAACGCAATCACTGACGTCCCAGGCGTCCGCGTGGGCCATGTCACGATCGAGCGCGGCAAGGACGTGCATACCGGCGTCACCGCGGTCCTTCCGCACGGCGGCAACCTGTTCCGCGAGAAAGTCCCCGCCGCGATCGTCGTTGCCAACGGCTTCGGCAAGTTCGCCGGATCGACCCAGATCGAGGAACTGGGCGAGATCGAAGCCCCGATTCTGCTCACCAACACGCTGTCGGTTGCCGAGGCGATGGCCGCATCGGTCGAATGGACGCTGGCGCAACCGGGGAACGAGGATGTCCGATCGGTCAACGCCGTCGTCGGCGAGACCAATGACGGGATGCTCAACGACATTCGCGGCCGCCATGTAAGGATCGCCGATGCACGCCGCGCGATCGAGACCGCCGCCGCCGGCGCGGTTGCCGAGGGCAATGTCGGCGCTGGCACCGGCACCGTCGCGTTCGGCTGGAAGGGCGGGATCGGATCGGCCTCGCGCCGCCTGCCCGCCTCGCTCGGTGGCTGGACGGTAGGGGTGCTGGTCCAGGCCAATTATGGCGGCGTGCTCACGATCGACGGCACTGCGGTTGGGCCGGCGCTTGGTCGCTATGATTTCCAGCGCGAGATCGAAGAGCGCCGCGCCGACGGGTCGGTGATCGTCGTCGTGGCCACCGATGCGCCGCTGTCCGATCGCAATTTGCGCCGCCTCGCCGCGCGCGCCTTTGCCGGGATCGCGCGCACCGGATCGTCCTTCTCGAACGGATCGGGCGACTATGCTGTCGCCTTCTCGACCGCCGCATCGGTGCGGCGCAAGGCCGGCACGGCGATCCCGATGCTAGCCGACCTTCCCAATGGCGCAATGAGCCCCGCCTTTCAGGCGGCTGCCGAGGCGACCGAGGAGGCGGTATTGAACGCGATGCTCTCGGCGCGGACCACCGTCGGTCATCACGGCACGGTCGAGGCGCTGCCGCTCGATCGCGTGCTGCCGCTGCTCGCCAAGCCCCGATCGCGCTAGCCGGCGCTTCCTAACCGCGCGCGCCGCGCCTATGCCTGCCTGCGTGCAGCCGACGATCCGCCAGCTTCGCTACCTCGTGGCGCTTGCCGAACAGGGTAGCTTCACCCGCGGTGCCGCCGCGGTCGACGTCACGCAACCCAGCTTTTCGCAACAGATCCAGCTGCTCGAGACGATGCTCCAGGGCCGCGTCGTCGAGCGCGGCGGGCGGACGATCCTGACGCCCTTGGGGCGCGATGCGGTGGCGGCGGCGCGGCGCGTGCTGGTCGAGGTCGATGGGTTTGTCGCGCTCGCCGATCGCCGCGTCGACGCGTTGTCGGGCACGATTCGCCTCGGCGTTTCCCCAACGCTTGGTCCCTATATTCTTCCCCAGCTCGTGGCACGGCTCCACGCCACCAGCCCGACGCTGCGGGTTCATGTGCGCGAAGGCATGCCCAGTCTGCTGCTCGAGATGCTCAGCGATGGCGCGCACGACGTCGTGTTGCTGCAATTGCCCGTCGACCAGGCCGGCCGCCATGTCGAACGGCTGTTCCGCGACCCGCTCTACCTGGCGATGGCGGCCGACGACCCGCTGCGCGACCGCGCCGAAATCACCACCGCCGACCTTGCCGGCCGCGGCTTGCTGACGCTGCAGGCGCAATATCGCATGAGCGACCAGGTGACCGCGCTGGCCGAAGCGGCGGGGGCGCATGTGCTGCGCGATTACGAAGGCACCAGCCTCGATGCGATCCGCCAGATGGCGGGCATGGGGATGGGGCTCGCCTTCCTGCCGCAGCTCTATGTCCGCCAGGAAATCCGCCCCGGTGACGAAGTGATCGCGCGGCCCTTTGCCGGCGGGCGCCATTATCGCGAGATCGGGCTGGTTTGGCGCGCCGGCGCCGGGCGCGCCCCCGCGTTCGAAAAGCTCGCCGCGCTGTTGCGCGAAGTGGCTGTAATAGGATAATTCTATGGCAATTATAGCCGCAGTCCCGTTGGCCCGATAAGCCGAACGCCGCATTCTGGTCTTCTCGCACAGGGAGACGGTAATGGCGGCGCAGCGCGCAGGGTTGCGGGCATTCGGTGGCTGGATCGCGCTGGTATTGGCGCCCGATGCGGCGTTCGTCCGGCTCGCAATCGTTTATGGCATCGCGATTTCGCTATTGTCGCTGGCGACACCGATTTCGGTTCAGCTACTGATCAACTCGGTCGCCAACACCGCGATGCCCGCGCCGTTGTTCACGCTCGCGGGCATCCTGTTCCTGTTGCTCGCGATCGCCGGGGTGCTCAGCGCGCTGCGTATCCACCTGATGGCGCTGTTCGAACGCCGGCTGTTCGCGCGGCTCGTTGCCGAGATCACGCTGCGATCGGTCCATGCCCAGAACCCGTTCTTCGCCGATGCGCGCCGCGGCGACCTGTTCAACCGCTATTTCGACCTCATCACGGTGCAAAAGGCGCTGCCGAGCCTGTTGATCGGCGGCTTCACGATCGTGCTCCAGGGAGCAGTCGGCCTGGTCGTCACCAGTTTCTACCACCCGTTTTTCCTGGCGTTCAACGGCGTGCTGGTCTTCACCTTGTTCGTGATCTGGCAGGTCTGGGCGTCGGGCGCGGTGCGCAGCGCGGTCGCCAAGAGCCACGCCAAGCACGCCACCGCGCACTGGTTAGAAAGCGTCGGGGGGTCGAACGGCTTCTACAAATCGAGCCGCCACCTCAATTTCGCGATGGACCGGTCAGAGGCGATGACCGCCGATTATATCGCGCAGCACCGCCGCCATTTTCGCTACACCTTCGCACAGACACTTTGCCTGTTGCTCACCTATGCGCTGGCGAGCGCCGCGCTGCTCGCGCTCGGCGGCTGGCTGATCATCCAGGGTGAGCTGTCGATCGGCCAGCTTGTCGCCGCCGAGCTGATCCTGTCGGGAGTGTTCTACGGCATCGCGCAGTTCGGCACCTATCTCGACACGCTGTACGACCTCGCGGCAGGACTCGAGGAATTGTCGCTGTTCTGGGACATTCCGCAGGAAGAACCGCGCACCGGCAGCGCGCAAGGCCCCGCTAATGGCACGATCCGGCTGCGCGGGGTGCAGCATGGCGGCCATGTCTTTGACTTCGAGATCGACAGCGGCGAGCAGCTCGCGATCGTCGCGGCGCCGGGGGTCGAGCGCACGCTGGGCCTGTTGCTCAAGCGGCACGAACAGCCCGCGCGCGGGCTGGTGCTGGTCGGCGGCAGCGATATTGCGGGGTTCGACATGTACCGGCTGCGCGCCGACATCATGGTGCTCGACCGCCCGAGCTTCGTTGAAATGTCGGTGCGCGACTATCTGACGCTCGCCGCTTCGGGCGATGCGACGCGGGTGATGGACGTGGTCGAGGCGGTCGGGCTGGCGACGCGCGTCGGCGCGCTCGACGACGGGCTTGATACCATCGTGTCGAACACCGGCTGGCCTTTTTCGGTGGGCGAGATGATGGCGCTCAAGCTCGCCGCCGCGTTGCTTGCACGCCCGCGCGTGCTGGTACTCTCGCCGCTCTACGACCTGCTGCCCACCGCGCGCGTCGATGTTGCGCTCGCCAGCTTGCGCGAGAGCGGCACCACCGTGCTGCAATTCACCCGTCGTCCGCAGGGGCTGACGCGCGACGGTCGGCTGTGGGTCGGCAGCCAGGCGCAGCAGCGCTGCGTCAGCGAGGCCGAGCTGATCGCGCTCGCGCGCGACGAAGGAGACACCGATGCTCTTCCAGCCTGACCATCTCGCGCATTTCCCCACCTTGGTCTCGATTCGCCCGCCGCGCGTCACCCAGGTCATCGCCTGGATGCTGATGATCGGCATCGGGCTGGTCACTGCGATCCTGTTCGGCGTGCCCTGGCTCCAGACCTCGGCGGGCACCGGCCAGGTGGTGGCGCTCAATCCCGACGATCGCGTCCAGTCGGTCACCGCGCTGGTGCAGGGCCGGGTCGAGCGCTGGTACGTCAACGATGGCGACCAGGTGAAGGCGGGCGATCCGATCGCGCGGCTGATCGACAACGACCCCGACCTGCTCGCGCGGCTGCGCGCCGAGCGTGCGCAGGTCGCCGCCGAGATCGCCGCCGCGCAGCAAGCGATGGCGGTCGCGCAGCTCGACGTCGGCCGCTCGGGCCAGTTGCTCGCCGAAGGGCTGATCGCGCGCCGCGATTACGAGGCATCGCAGATTCGCGTGGCCGATCATCGCGCCAAGCTCGCCGAAGCGCGCGCCAAGCTCAGCCGCGTCGATGTCGGGCTCAACCGCCAGTCGGCGCAGACCGTCCGCGCGCCGCGCGACGGGCGCATCCAGACGATCGACGCGGGCGCCGGCGCGACGTTGGTCAACCCCGGCGATATCCTGGCGACGCTCGCCCCCGAGGCGCCGGTGCGCGTCGTCGAACTGTTGGTCGACGGCCGCGACGTTGCGCTGATCTATCCCGGCCGCCCGGTGCGGCTGGCGTTCGAGGGCTGGCCCGCGATCCAGTTCAGCGGCTGGCCCTCGATCGCCGAGGGGATGTTCGACGGGCGCGTCCGCTCGATCGATCCCTCGGCGCAGGCTACGGGGCTGTTCCGCGTGCTGGTTGAGCCGATGCCCGGCCGCCCGCGCTGGCCCGACGACGATTATGTCCGGCTGGGTGCCAAGGTGCGCGGCTGGATCCAGATGGAGACCGTCAGCGTCGGCTATGAACTCTGGCGCCAGCTCAACGACTTCCCGCTCGAATTCCGCCGCCCCGCGATCGAAGCCGAAGCCGCTGCCAAGGCGCAGGAGAAGGCGAAGTGATACGCCTGGCGCTGGCGGTCTTCCTGCTGGCGGCGCTCCCCGCCGCGGCGCGCGCGCAAGTGCTGACACTCGACGAAGTGCTGCGCTCCTCGGCGACCAACGCCCCCGCGATCCTCGAGGCGATCACCCGCGAGCGCCAGGCCGACGGCCGCCGACTGTCGGCCGAGGGCGCGTTCGACACCTTGTTCGAAGGCGATGCGCAGTCGCGGCTGCTGGGCTATTATGACGGCACCGTGGTCGAGGCGCGCGCGAGCCGCCCGTTCGTCAACAATGGCGGCGGGCTCTATGCCGGCTATCGCGCCTCGCGCGGCGAATTTCCCGTCTATGAGGACAAGGCGTTCACCAATCGGCTGGGTGAGGTGAAGGTCGGCGCGGTCTTCTCGCTGATGCGCGATCGGCTGGTCGACGAACGCCGCACCAAGCTCGGGCTTGCCAGCCGCGACATCGAACTCGCTCGGCTCGATCGCGAAATGGTGGCGATCGGCGTCCAGCGCCGTGCGGTCGGCGCCTACCAGCTCTGGGTAGTCGCGGGGATGCGCGTCGGCGTCTATCGCGACCTGCTGGCGCTGGCGAGCGAGCGCCAGAAATCGATCGAGCGCCAAATCACGCTCGGCGCGCGCCCCGAAATCCTCGGCACCGAGAACCGCCAGAACATCGTTCGCCGCCAGACCTTGCTGATTCGCGCCGAACAGGAACTGGCAAGCGCCGCCAATGCGCTGTCCTTCTATCTGCGCGACGCCGATGGCGACCCGATGACCCCCGGCCCCGAACGGCTGCCCGGCGCCTTCCCCGAGCTACGGCTGCCCCCGCTCGGCGGTGATCTCGCGCGGCGGATCGACCGGCCCGATCTCGAAACCATCCTCGTCCGGCTCGACCAGGCCGCGGCGCGCCGGCAGCTGGCCGAGAACGACCTGCAACCGCGACTCGACCTGCGCGCCGAAGCCGCCAAGGATATCGGCCCGATCGGGCTCGGCGGCCCGAACCGGACCCCTGCCGAGGCGATCGTCGGGGTGCGCTTCTCGCTTCCGCTCGAACGCCGGCAGGCGCGCGGGCGCGTCGCCGAGGCGGTTGCCGAAGCCGATGGCCTTCGGCTTCGCCGCAAGTTGATCGAGGATCAAATTCTCGTCGAGGTGAACGACTTGGCGATCCAGGTCGGTGCCGCCGAACGGCTGGTCGCGCTGGCGGGCGACGAAGCCGCGCTGGCGAACCGCATGGCCGAGGCCGAACGGCGGCGCTTTCAGCTCGGCGCGAGCGACTTTCTGGTCGTGAACCTGCGCGAGGAATCGGCGGCCGACGCGCGGCTGCGCCAGCTCGACGCCGAATATCGCCGCTCGGCCTCGCGCGCCGAGCTGGTCGCGGCGACGGTCGATCGCGCGCAACTGGGGCTGTAGCCCACCTTTTTGTCCTGTCCTACAACAATCCATATGGGTTAGCTTTCTCCTCCAACAGGAGGACGACATGGATATCGACGAATTGATCGACGACGTCATTTCGCGCGAAGGCGGCTATAGCAACCACCCCGCCGATCGCGGCGGCCCCACCCGCTGGGGGATCACCCAGGCGGTTGCGCGCGCCGACGGCTATGCCGGCGACATGCGCGACTTTCCGCGCGAGCGCGCAGCCGCGCTCTATGCCCAGCGTTATTGGTCGCGTCCGCGCTTCGATAGCGTGGCGAAGGCCGCGCCGCGCATTGCCGCCGAATTGTTCGATACCGGGGTGAATATGGGGCCCAAGGTCGCCACGACCTTCCTCCAGCGCGCGCTCAACGCGCTCAACCGCAACGCGCGCGATTATCCTGACATCGCAGTCGATGGCATGCTGGGGGCGCAAACTTCGGCGGCGCTTTCGGCGTTCCTGCGCATCCGCGGCGACCGCGGCGAAACCGTACTGCTCAAGGCGATCGAGGCGCTGCAAGGCGCGCGCTATGTCGATCTGGCCGAACGCCGCCCGGCCAACGAGGCCTTTCTGTACGGCTGGCTAGCGAACCGTATCGGTGAACCGGGTGGCTAAGAACCACGCACATGCGCCTACTTCGCCCACTTCGCAATCTGCAACGGAGCATCGCCATGAGCATCCTCGACGGCCTGATTGGCCCGCTTGCCGGCCTGATCGACAAGATCATCCCCGACCCCAAGGCGCGCGACGCCGCCAAGCTCGAACTGTTGCGGCTCGAAGGCAGCCAGGAGATCGAGGCGATGCGCGCGCGCCTCTCGGCGATCGTCGCCGAAGCGCAATCGACCGATCCCTGGACCAGCCGCGCGCGCCCGAGCTTCCTCTACGTCATGTACGCGCTGTTCCTGTTCGCGATCCCGATGGGGTTGCTGTCGGCGCTGTCGCCGCAAATGGCGCTCAGCATCTCGAACGGCATGACCGCGTATCTACGCGGCCTGCCCGAGGAACTCTACGCGCTCTTCGGCACCGGCTATCTCGGCTACACCGCCGCGCGACAATGGGGGAAGGCGAAGGGGGTCGATCGCTAGGAAGATTACCCTCCGCAAACGTCACCCACGCCCCGAACGTCATCCCAGCGAAAGCTGGGATCTCCCGGTTTGGCACGCGACGCCCGAAAAACGGGAAGGCCCCGGCTTTCGCTGGGGCGACGCGAAAAGGTGGGGGTCGCCGGCGACGCCCCCCCGGATTGCACCCCAACACCCCCTCCCCCATATCGCGCGCCATGAGCAAGAATATCACATGGCACGGCACCACCATCCTTTCGGTCCGCCGCGGCGGCAAGGTCGTCATCGCCGGCGACGGCCAAGTCACCCAGGGGCAGACGGTGATGAAGCCCAATGCCCGCAAGGTCCGCCCGCTGGGTGACGGCAAGGTGATCGCCGGGTTCGCCGGCGCGACCGCCGACGCCTTCACGCTGTTCGAGCGGCTCGAGGCCAAGCTCGAACGCCACCAGGGCCAATTGCTGCGCGCCGCGGTCGAGCTCGCCAAGGACTGGCGCACCGACAAGTTCCTGCGCAACCTCGAGGCGATGCTGATCGTCGCCGACAAGGACGTGACCTTGGTGGTGACCGGCAATGGCGACGTGCTCGAACCCGAAGCCGGCATCGCCGCGATCGGATCGGGCGGCAATTTCGCGCTCGCCGCGGCGCGCGCGCTGGTCGATTACGAAGCCGATGCCGAGGTGCTCGCGCGCAAGGCGATGGGCATCGCGGGCGAATTGTGCGTGTACACCAACGACCGCCTGACCGTGGAAATCCTGGATAGCGACACCTGATCCCCCCTCCCTGAAAGGGAGGGGTCGGGGGTGGGTCGGGTCCGGGAGCTACGGCCCCCGAAGCGCTATCGGTGCCGTACCCCCGCTACTCCACCCACCCCCAGCCCCTCCCTTCCAGGGAGGGGAGCCCCGGAGCCGAAAACCCCTCGCCCTGCCCCCACCCGCGCGCTACGCTGCAGCGCAATGCTGACCCGCCGCACCCTGCTCGCCTCGGCCACGCTGGCGCTTCCCGCCTGCACCGCCACCAGCCCACGCCTGCGCACCGGCAGCATCACCTGCCCGCCCCCCGTCCGCGCCGAAGCGGGCCGCGTCATCCGCACCGTCGCCGGCCTTCGCCCCTATCGCCCCGCCGGCTTCGTAGTTCGCGCCGAGCAGCTCGGCACCAAGCGCCTGGTCCATAACTACGGCCATGGCGGTGCGGGCATCACGCTGAGCTGGGGCACCGGCCGCCTCGCGACCAGTCTCGGGCTGCCGGGGCATGCTGGCGCGGTCGCGGTGGTCGGCGCGGGCGCGGTCGGTCTCGCCACCGCGCGGCTGGCGCAGGAGGCGGGCTATGCCGTCACCCTCTATGCCAAGGCGCTGCCGCCCGAGACGACCTCGAACATTGCCGGCGGCCAGATCGTCCCCGCCAGCCACTTCACCGAAGGCATGGTCACCCCCGAATGGCGCACCCAATATCGCGCCGCGATGGACTATAGCTGGCGCCGCTTCCAGATCATGGTCGGCGACGATTACTCGATCCGCTGGGTCCCCACCTGGCTGCCCGCGAGCGCCGAGCATGACGATGGCGACTGGATGGCGGCGTACAACCCCGCGCTAGCGCGCTTCGCATCGGGCCAGCATCCCTTCGGCGACGGCGCGATGATTCGCTTCGACACGATGTATGTCGAAACCGGTCGCTATCTCGAACGGATGCTCGCCGATTTCCGCGCCGCGGGCGGCAAGATCGTGGTGCGCGGTTTCACCACCCCCGCCGATCTAGCCACACTGCCCGAAGCCTTGGTCTTCAACTGCACCGGCCTTGGCAGCCACGAACTGTTCGGCGACGCCGGCCTGATGCCGGTGCGTGGCCAGCTCGCGATCCTGCTGCCGCAGCCCGAGATCGACTATGCCTATGCCGGGCGCGACGGTTATATGTTCCCGCGCCCCGACGGCATCGTGCTGGGCGGCACCTTCGAGCGCGGGGTATGGGACGCGACGGCGCAGCCCTCCGACATCGCCGACATCATCGCCGGCCACGCCCGCACCGCCGCGGGCTGGCGCTGCCCCGCCTGAGCACTTGGCCCGAACAAGATGCTTGAACCGGCGCGCGGCAGGGCCATCTAGCGGCCACCATGCAAGACAACCTCACCCCCAAGCAGATCGTCGCGGCGCTCGACCAGCACATCATCGGCCAGAACGACGCCAAGCGCGCGGTCGCGGTCGCGATGCGCAACCGCTGGCGCCGTCAGCAGCTCGGCAGCGACCTGCGCGACGAAGTCACCCCCAAGAACATCCTGATGATCGGGCCCACCGGCTGCGGCAAGACCGAGATCAGCCGCCGGCTCGCCAAGCTGGCCGACGCGCCCTTCGTGAAGGTCGAGGCGACCAAGTTCACCGAGGTCGGCTATGTCGGCCGCGACGTCGAACAGATCGCGCGCGACCTGGTCGAGGAAGCGATCCGGCTCGAAAAGGAACGCCGCCGCGTCGCGGTGAAGGACAAGGCCGAGGCGGCGGCGATGACCCGGCTGCTCGATGCGCTGACGGGCAAGGATTCGTCGCAGGCAACGCGCGAAGCGTTCCGCCTGCGCCTCAACGAGGGCCATCTCGATTCGACCGAGATCGAGATCGAGCTCGAGGCCGCCCCCTCGATGCCCTTCGAGGTGCCCGGCGGTATGCCGCAGATGATCAATCTGGGCGAGATGATGAAGGGCCTGAGCGGCCCGCAGCTCAAGCGCCGCAAGATGAACGTCCACGCCGCCTGGGAGAAACTGGTCGAGGAAGAGGCCGAGAAGCGGCTCGACCAAGACGAGGTCAGCCGCACCGCGCTCGCCGACGCCGAAGCCAATGGCATCGTCTTCCTCGACGAAATCGACAAGATCGCGGTCAGCGACGTGCGCGGCGGATCGGTCAGCCGCGAGGGGGTCCAGCGCGACCTGCTGCCGCTGATCGAGGGAACGACGGTCGCGACCAAATACGGGCCGATGAAGACCGACCATATCCTGTTCATCGCCAGCGGCGCGTTCCACGTCGCCAAGCCATCGGACCTGCTGCCCGAGCTCCAGGGCCGGCTGCCGATCCGCGTCGAACTGAAGGGGCTCACCGAAGCCGATTTCGTCGCGATCCTGTCGGACACCAAGGCGTCGCTGCCGCTGCAGTACAAGGCGCTGATCGCGACCGAAGGCGTCGAGGTGAACTTCACCCCGAGCGGCATCGCGGCGATCGCGCGGATCGCCGCCGAAGTGAATGGTGAGATCGAGAATATCGGCGCGCGCCGGTTGCAGACGGTGATGGAAAAGCTGCTCGAGGAAGTCAGCTTCGAGGCCGAGGACCGCCAGGGATCGGTGGTCGAGGTCGACGGCGCCTATGTCGATGCGCAGCTCAAGGAGATCGCGCGCAACACCGATCTCAGCCGCTACGTGTTGTGATCAGTCGGCGGGCTTGTCGTACGGGGTGAACATCCCGAACCGGCAATAGGCCGAGGGGATCGCCCCGCCGCCGCGCGAGACGGTGCGGAACCGGTCGTTGCTGCAGGTCTGCCCGCCATAGACTTCGGTGATGATGATCGGGTCGCCCGCGAGCGACGGGCAGCCCTCGATCTTGCTGATCAGCAGCCGGGTGCCGGTATGGCGGTAGGCGATCATGTCGTCGCCGATGATCTGCGGGTTCGGCTGGCCGATGCTCGACAGGCAGCGCTGGGGTTCACCTGCGACCAACCCCTTGGTCGCCTCGGCGAATTCGGCCGCCGACTTCGCTTCGTCGGCGGCGAGCTGTTCGGGGGTCGCGGCGCAACCGCACAGGGTGAGCGCGAGGCCCGCGATGAGGGTCCGCATCAGTTGCCTCCCGAGCGCGAGGCGCGACGATAGGGCACGAACTCGCCAAGCGAGCACGAGCCGGTCATGAATCCCGCGGTTCGGTCGACGGTGCGGACGATGTCGCCGCGGCACAATTGGCCGGTCGGGGTCTGGGTGACCAGGATGTCGTCCTGCCCGAGCCGGCACCCGGGGCTGGCATCGTTGCGATAATAGGTGCTCGTGCCCTGCTGATACAGGATCGTCTGGCCATATTGGTCGCTGCTGCGCAGCAGGCTCTGGTTGACGCAAGACTGCGGCTCACCCGGCACATAGCCCGCCAGCTTCTTTTCGATGCGCGCCATCTGTCGCGCATCGGCGGCATCGCTTCGCGCCATTTCCTCGGGGGTAGCGGCGCAGCCCGCCAGCGCGATCGCGGACAATAACGGAAAGGCAATTGCTCGCATCTTTCGTCTCCCAGGCCTCGCGAATCGCACCGAAGGTGCGCGCTGCAAAATGACTAACCCCTGAACGCGTCTTTGGCTGCACGCCGCTCGGCGAGTTGCCCCGCCGTTCCAGCGCGCAGGAACGGATTGGTCGCAAGTTCGAGCGCGATCGTCGTCGGCACCGTTGGCTCGCCCGCCGCGCGCTGGCGCTCGACAGTCTCGAGCCGCTCGGCGATCGCCGCATTGTCGGGCTCGGCAACACGCGCATAGCGCCCGTTCGAGAGCGTATATTCGTGCGCGCAATAGACCACCGTCTCAGGCGGCAAGGCCGCGAGCCGCTGCATGTTGCCGAACATCTGCTCGGCATCGCCCTCGAACAACCGCCCGCAGCCCATCGCGAACAAGGTGTCGCCGACGAAGACGCTCGCATCCTCGGCGAAGTGGAAGGCGATATGCCCGGCGGTATGCCCCGGTGTTTCGATCACCGTCGCGACATGATCGCCCAGCTTCACGCTATCGCCCTCACCGACCAGCCGGTCGGCGGTGGGGATCCTCGCCGCCTCGTCCGCAGGCGCGATCACCACCGCGCCATGCGCCGCCTTGATCGCGGCGTTGCCGCCGGTGTGGTCGGGATGCCAATGCGTGTTCCAGATCGCCCCGATCCGCCAGCCGCGCGAATCGGCTTGCGCCAATACCGGCGCCGCCTCGGCGGGGTCGACGACCATCGTCTCCCCAGATCCCGCATCATGCACCAGCCAGACATAATTGTCCGATAGGGCAGGAATCCGGATGATCTCGAGCGCCGCCATCACCATTCACCGATATTGGGCGCCGACTGCCAAGGCTCGGCAGGAGTAAGCGCCGGGCCGTCCTGGAGCAGTTCGATCGAAATGCCGTCGGGGGTGCGCACGAACGCCATATTGCCGTCGCGCGGCGGGCGATTGATCACCACCCCGGCATCGGCGAAGCGCTGGCAGGTCGCGTAGATGTCGTCGACATAATAGGCCAGATGCCCGAAATTGCGCCCGCCGGTATAGGCCTCGGGCGGCGTACCGTCCTCGGCGGGCCAGTTATAGGTCAACTCGACCTCGGCATCGGCGCGCTCGCCTGGGCCGCGCATCGCATCGGGGGTGGCGAGGAAGATCAGCGTGAATCGCCCCGCCTTGTTCTCCATCCGGCGCACTTCCTTCAGCCCCAGCAATTCGAAGAACGCGATCGTCGCGTCGGGATCGCTGACGCGGATCATCGTGTGGAGATATTTCGTCATGGCGGGCATGCTCCGTTCGTTATAGCTTCGATTGACGGCGGATATCGGTCCGGGGGGTGGGCGATGGAAGAGCGGGTGACGACGAATCGGTCGATATGGCTGCTGGCGGCGGCGGTGGTGCTCGCGATCGGCATGATCGTCGGCGGCTATCTGCTGGGCAATGGCCTGGTGCGCGCGCGATTGGCCGATCGATCGGTCACGGTGCGCGGCCTCGCCGAGCGCGACGTCAATGCCGACCTCGCGGTGTGGACGCTCAACTATCAGAAGGTCGGCACCGACACCGATACGGTACGCGCCGAAATCGCCGCCGACACTGCGCGCATCCGCGCGTTCTTCGCGAGCCTTGGCTTCCCTGCCGAGGCGCTCGCGCCCGCGGGCACCGGGGTCAGCCAATATAGCAACAACGGCGTGATGACGGTGACGATCAACCAGCGGATGCAGCTGCGCACCACCGACATCAAGCGCGCGCAGGCCGCGGTCGCGCGCCAGTTCGACCTGGTGAGCCAGGGCGTGCTGCTGCAGGAAGGGTCGGGGATTTCGTACAGCTTCACCAAGCTCAACGACATCAAGCCGCCGATGGTCGCCGCCGCGACCCGCGACGCGCGCGCCTCCGCCGAGCAATTCGCCAAGGACAGCGACACCGCGGTCGGCGGCATCAAGAGCGCGACTCAGGGCTATTTCTCGATCGAAGCACGCGACGGCGCCGAGGGCGGCAACGACACCCCGTTCAAAAAAGTGCGCGTGGTGACGACGGTGGATTTCTATTTGAAGTAATACACAAGTCCTCCCCGGCACGGGGAGGGGGACCGCCGCGAAGCGGTGGTGGAGGGGGCGTGCCGCGAACGCATCGCCGGTGGATAGCCCCCTCCGTCAGCCCTGCGGGCTGCCACCTCCCCGTATCGGGGAGGATCTGCCGCCTGGCCCTTACGCAAACCCCTCGACCACCCGAATGATCGCCGCGATGTCCTGCTCGCGCGATAACCGGTGGTCGCCGTTCTTCAGCAAGGTCAGCGACACATCGTCGCCCGCCAGCAATTCCATCAGCCGGATCGCCCGCGCGTTCGGCACTTCGGCGTCATGGGTGCCGTGGATCAGCCGCACCGGCACCGATACCGGGATCGGCCCGAACATCAGCCGATTGGCCTCGCCCGATTGCCAGAAGGCGCGGGTCGTCACCATCGGCGCGTCGCCATAGGGCGAAGGCTTTTCGAGCCGCCCCTCGCTCAGCAGTGTCATCTTCTGCTCGGGGGTGAAGCCCCAATCGGTGAAGTCGGGCGCCGCCGCGACCCCGACCAGCCCGACGATCCGATCGGGCCGCGCGCGCGCGACCAGCAGCGCGAGCCAGCCGCCCATCGACGATCCCACCAGCACCACCGGCCCCTTGGTCGCGCCATCGAGCACCAGCAGCGCATCGTCGCGCCAGTCGGCCAGCGTGAAATCCTCGAACGCGCCATCGCTCTCGCCGCAGCCGCGATAGTCGAAGCGAACGAAGCCGCGGCCATGCTCCTTGGCCCAGGCCTCGAGCGCCATCGCCTTGGTCCCGCTCATGTCGCTGGCATAGCCCGGCAGGAACAGGATCGTCGGGCCGGTGCCTTCGGTCACGCGAAAGGCGATGCGGGCGTCGGTCATGCAGGGCTCCGTTGTTGTAGCTGCGCGACCATGTCGGCGGCGAGCAGGCTTAAGGTGTCGTCGCGCGCACCCATCAGCACGATCCGGTCGCCGGGCCTGGCCTGCGCGACCAGATGCGCGGCGGCGGCGGCGCGATCGGCGATGTGGCGCGCGGGGGCGCCCTGCATCGCAAGATCGGCGACGATGTCGGCGCTGGTGACTTCGCGCGATGTGGTGCCGCCGTGATAGACCGGATCGGGCAGCACCAGCAGGTCGTCGCCGCGCAGCCGTTGGGCGAACATCGTCACCAGTTCGCGCCGCATCACCTTCAATGGGCCGAAACCATGCGGCTGGAACAGTAATAGCAGCCGGCCGGGAAAGGCGTGCAGCGTATCGAGCGTCGCCGCGATCTTTTCGGGGTTGTGGCCGAAATCGTCGATCACCGCGACGCCATCGCCCTCACCCACCAGCTCGAAACGGCGCTTCAGCCCCCGAAAGCCCGCAATCGCCGCCACCGCATCGGCGCGCGGCACCCCCGCCGCGATCGCCGCGCCCAATGCCGCCAGCGCATTCTCGACATTATGCCGCCCGGGCACCGCCAGCGTCACGCGATCGGTAACGCCATCGGCGGTGAGGTCGAACCCGATGCCATAGCGTTGCGGCGCAAGGTTGCTCGCGACCAGATCGGCCTTGCCCTCGATCGCGAAGCTGCGGCGCTTGGCCCCCAAGGTCGCGGCCAGCGCGGCGGCTTCAGGATCGCCGACATTGACCACCACCGTCTGCGCCTTTCTCGCGAAATCGCCGAACAGCGCGCGCAGTTCGGGCAGCGGCTTGTGATCGAGGCTGACATTGTTCAGCACCGCGATTCGCGGGTCGTACAGCGCGATCGACCCGTCGCTTTCGTCGACTTCGCTGACAAAGACTTCGCCCTCGCCCACCAGCGCGCTGGCGAAGGACGCTTCGGGGCGCGCGAAATTCTTCATCACCGCGCCGTTCATGATCGTCGGCTCGCGGTCGCATCCGTGGAGGATCCAGCCGATCATGCCGGTGACGGTCGACTTGCCCGACGTGCCCGCCACCCCGATCGCCATCGCGCTGTCGTTGAACAAACGGCTGAGCAATTCGGCGCGCGACAGCCGCTGCGCTCCGACACGATCGGCGGCAACAATGTCGGCAACATTCGGCTCGATCGCCGCCGAGGCGACGACGATCTGGTCGGGCGAGGTGATGCCGCTGCCGTCCTGCGGGAACAGCGCGACGCCCAGCCGCTCGAGCGCGGCGAACTTGGCGGGCACCGTGCCCTGATCGAGCGCGCGGTCGGACCCAGCGATCGTCCCGCCGCGCCCGGCGAGGATCATCGCCAGCGGCATCATGCCCGACCCGCCGATCCCGACGAAGAAATAGCTCTGGTTCATCGCGCCGCGCTATCGGCGGATCGATCGCAGGGGGCAAGGGTCGAACGCAAAACTCCCGTCACCCCGGCCTCGTGCCGGAGTCCACCCGTCCCCGAACACCAGCGCTGCGTTGAACGGCGACGTGGACCCCGGCACAGGGCCGGGGTGACGAAGCAGACGAATCCCCCTTCTCATCCCCGATCCCCGCCCCCTACAACCCACCCCATGAAGATCGCCGTCGTCGCCCCCGCCCGCTCGATCACCCCCGAAGCCGCCGCGCGCGCGCAGGGGTTTGCGGCCTTGCTCTATCCGCAGGTCGAGCTGACCTATGACCCGCAATGCTTTGCCGATGGCGGCCACTTCGCGGGCAACGACGCGCTGCGCGCCGAAACCTTCCTGAAATACGCCAACGACCCCGGCTTCGCGGCGATCTGGTTCGCGCGCGGCGGCTATGGATCGAACCGGATCCTCGATGTCGTGATGCCCGGCCTGGGCGCCGCGGCGCGCGCCAAGACCTATATGGGCTATTCGGACATGGGGTTCGTGCTTGGCGCGCTCTATGCACGCGGGATCGGCAAACCCGTACACGGGCCGATGGCGACCGAGGCGACCGAACGCAACAAGGGTGCCCCGGCGGGCCGCGCGCTCGCCTGGCTGGTCGAACAAAACCGCGCCGCGCTGGAGCCGGGGCTGCATGGCCGACCGGCGGCGGCGTTCAACATGGCGATCCTTACCGCGATGCTCGGCACCCCCTGGATGCCCGACCTGACCGATCATGTCCTGATCCTAGAAGAAGTCGGCGAGGCGGTGTACCGGATCGACCGCATGATGTGGCAAATCGCCGACGCGACTCAGCTACGCGGCATCGCCGGCATCCGGCTGGGCAGCGTCACCGCGATCCCCGAAGGCGCGGGCGAGGCCGAGTTCGGCGACACGCTCGAACGGATCATGCTGCGCTGGTGCCGTTCGATGAACGTACCGTATCTGGGGCGCGCGGCGGTTGGGCATGACGCGACCAATACGGTGGTCCCGTTTGGGGTGGCCTGAGCGCGCTTCTCCTTGCCCCTAGTCCGTTCGTGCTGAGCTTGTCGAAGCACCGTTCTTTCTTCTTCGCCCGGCTCGCAAACGAAGGGCGGTGCTTCGACAAGCTCAGCACGAACGGTTGAGGGGCAGGTTCCTTAAGTCATCACGCCGGCAGCCCAAGCGCACGAAGCCGCGCGGGTGCGCCGGTCTTGACCTTGAAGAACCCAGCAGTCCCCAGCGGCCAGATCGCCGCATCATATTCCCGCACGGACGTCGCCACCGGCAAACCACCCCGATCGCCAAGCGCCCCCACCGGCACATAAGGCGCAACCGGCACCGCCCCAGCCGCCGCATCGGCAATCGCGGCAGCATCCTGCACGACCACGCCCGGACACCTATAGATCTCGCCAGCCCGCGCGACCGCGTCGGCCAGCGCCCCCTCGGCAAAGGCGCGCACCGCCGGGGCCGCGCGCGGATCGGGTGATACCAGCCCGATCACCCGCGACGGCGCGCGGTCGATCGGCGCGGCAATGCCCATATCCCCCTCGTGCAACACCAGCGCCCAATCCCCCGCCGGCTGCGGCACCGGCGGCGGCGCGAACGCCACGCGCGGCACTTCCCCCACCTCGACCAGCGGCTCGACTTCCTCGACCAGCCCGGTCGGCGCAAACCGTCCGCCGGTGTAGCGTGCGATATTGTCGGCCCGCGCGGCATAGGCCTTGCCGCGCGTATGCAACCCCGCCACCCAGCGCCACGACAAGGTGTTCGACGCCGAATCGCCGTCGATCAAATGGCGCAGAAAATAGTCCGCGCCCAATTCCCACGGCAGCCGCAACGTGAAGATCCAGACGCTGGCGAACCACATCCGCGCGTGATTGTGCAGCCAGTTGCGCGTCGTCAGCTCGGCCGCCCAGGCGTCGAAACAGTCGATCCCCGTCCGCCCTTCGCACGCCGCGCGATAATCGCGCGCCACCCCGCCATTGGCATCGACCAGCGCCAGCGCCGCATCGCGCCCCGCGACATAGGCCGGCCACGTCCCCGGCCGCTGCTCAAGCCAGCCGCGAAAATAGCCGCGCCAAAGCACTTCGCTCACGAACTTCTCGGCCTTGTCCGGCCCATGCGCGCCCAGCGCCGCCGCGAGCACTTCCTGCTCGTCGACCAGCCGGTAGCGCAAGTACGGCGATAGTTTCGACACATGCTCGGGCCAGCCATCGCGCTCGGCTTCGGGTCCGGGATCGGCGTTGCGGCGATCGGCATAGGCGCGGCCCATCGAGGGGGTGAAGGCGGCCAGCCGGGCAAGGCCGGCGGCGCGAGTGGGGTGTGGCAGCGTCATGCGTGTGGCCTAGGCCGCATCGACGCCGCCACCAATGCCGCCCTTTGCCACCTCGCGCGCCCTTTCATTTGCCTCGCCCGCCCGCGCGGGCCATATGCGGCGCGCTGCAATCCCGACGAAAGGCCCTTATCGTGTCCGCCATGTTCCGTATCTCGCTGCCCGACGGTTCCGTCCGCGAGGTCGCCCCCGGAACCACCCCGGCGGATGTCGCCGCAGCGATCGGTCCGGGCCTCGCCAAGGCGGCGCTGGCGGCGCGAGTCGATGGCGAGATGCGCGATCTCTCGCGGCCCTTCACCGGCGACGCGCAATTGGCGCTGGTCACCGCGCGCGATGAAAAGGACGCGCTCGAGCTCGTCCGCCACGATCTCGCGCATGTGATGGCCGAAGCGGTGCAGACGCTGTTCCCAGGCACCGAAATCACCTTCGGCCCCGCGACCGAAGACGGCTTCTATTACGACTTCGCCCCCAAGGACCGCCCGTTTACCGAGGAAGACCTGCCGGCAATCGAGGAAGAAATGCGCGCGATCATCGCGCGCAACGAACCCTTTGTGCGCGAGGTCTGGACCCGCCAGCGGCTGATCGATCGCTGGACCCAGCAGGGCGAGAGCTTCAAGGCCGAATGGGCCGCCGAACTGCCCGAGGGCGAGGAACTGACGATCTATCGCCAGGGCGAATGGCTCGACATGTGCCGCGGCCCGCACATGGCATCGACCGGCAAGCTCGACCCGCAGGCGTTCAAGCTTACGCGCGTGTCGGGTGCCTATTGGCGCGGCGACCAGAGCAAGGCGATGCTCAGCCGGATCTACGGCACCGGCTGGCTCAACAAGAAGCAGCTCGACGCGCATCTGATGCGGCTCGAGGAAGCGGCCAAGCGCGACCATCGCAAGCTGGCGGTCGAGATGGACCTGTTCCACCTCCAGTCCGAGGCGCAGGGCAGCGTCTTCTGGCACCCCAAGGGCTATATGATCTGGCGGCAGCTCGAGGCGTATCTCCGCCGCCGGCTCGATGCGGGCGGCTATCGCGAGGTCAAGACGCCGCAGCTGATGGACGCGCGCCAATGGGAGCAGTCGGGGCATTGGGGCAAATATCGCGAGAACATGTTCGTGGTGCCCGACGAGATCCCCAGCGGCGAGGACGAAGGCCCGGTGCTGTCAGGCAAGGCCGACCTGATGGCACTCAAGCCGATGAACTGCCCCGCGCACGTCCTCATCTTCCGCCAGGGGATCAAATCCTATCGCGACCTGCCGATCCGCATGTCCGAATATGGTTGCTGCCACCGCAACGAACCGCATGGCGCGCTGCACGGGCTGATGCGCGTCCGCCAGTTCACGCAGGACGACGCGCATATCTTCTGCCGCGAAGACCAGATCGTTGAGGAAGTCGGGTTGTTCTGCGACCTGCTCGACGTGGTGTATCGCGACCTCGGCTTCGAGAAATATTCGATCAAGCTCGCGCTTCGCCCCGACAAGCGCTTCGGCACCGATGCGATGTGGGACTGGGCCGAACAATCGATGCGCGATGCGGTCGCTGCGACGGGCCGTGCGACCGAGGCATATGGCTGGGAGGAACTCCCCGGCGAAGGCGCGTTCTATGCCCCCAAGCTCGAATTCCACCTGACCGACGCGATCGGGCGGACCTGGCAGGTCGGCACGATCCAGACCGATACCGTACTGCCCGAACGGCTCGACGCCAGCTATGTCGGCGAGGATGGCGCGCGCCATCGCCCGATCATGCTCCACCGCGCGATCCTAGGCTCGTTCGAGCGTTTCATCGGCATCCTGATCGAGCATCACGCCGGGCGCTTCCCGATGTGGCTCGCGCCGGTGCAGGCGGTGGTGGCGACGATCGTTTCCGATGCCGACGACTATGCCCACGAAGTGGTCGCCAAGTTGAAGGCGGCGGGCATCCGCGTCGAAAGCGATCTTCGCAACGAGAAGATCAACTACAAGGTGCGCGAGCATTCGCTGGCGAAGGTCCCGTATCTGCTGGTGGTGGGCAAGCGCGAGGCCGATGAATCGACCGTCGCGATCCGCACTTTGGGCAGCCAGGGCCAGCAGATGCTGTCGCTCGACGACGCGATCGCGATGCTGACCCGCGAAGCCCTCGCCCCCGATCTGCGCGCGCCGGCCGGCTAGCCGGCGGCTGACGCGGGCGCGCGATGATGCTATGTTTGCCGCGATGACCGTCTTTCAGAACATTCAGCGCGGGCTGATCCCGGCGCGGCTGACCGTCGAGGAGGTCTATGCGCTCACCGAATCGGGGGTATTGCGCGAAGGCGAGCGGTTCGAGCTGATCGACGGGGAGATCGTGCCGATGGCAGCGGCGAAATATAGCCATCACGAGCGGATGAAATCGCGGCTCGTCCGGGCATTCAACTTGAGCGTGGCGCGCGACATCGGCGTGTTCATCGAATCGTCGGTGACGCTCGACGGATCGACGCTGACCGAGCCCGACATCGCGCTATGGCCCGCGCACCGGGATTCGGAGGACGTTCGCGGTCCCGAGCTGCTGTTGGTCGTCGAAATCGCCGCTTCGTCGATCGGATATGACCTGCGCGTCAAAGCCCCGCTCTACGGGGCACATGGCGTGCGCGAATATTGGGTCGTCGATGCGGTCCGCCAGACGATCCGCGTCCATCGCGCACCGGCGGGCGGCAGCTACACCGACGTCGCCGAATATGAAGCACATGACCCCGTCACCGCATCGTTGCTGCCCGGGATCAGCGTCCGACTGGATTCGCTCGACTAAATCAATTGCGCGATTTCCTGTCGCCACCGGCTTCCCGCGGCGGCCAATCTTCCCTATATTGGCGGTTTAACAGTCCAGGAGCTAACCACATACGTCCTCCCATGATCCGGCGCCCAGTGGCGCCACCGATGAACGGTCCGCGCTTCAACGAGTTTATTCAGTCGCCCAAGGTTCGCGTGATCGACCAGGACGGCGAGAATCTCGGCGTGATGTATACCCGCGAGGCGATGGAGCAGGCGCAGAGCGTCGGCCTCGACCTGGTCGAGGTGTCGCCCAACGCCGATCCGCCCGTGGCCAAGTTCCTCGACGTCGGCAAGTATAAGTACGAGGCCCAGAAAAAGGCCAATATCGCACGCAAGTCGCAAAAGACGCAGGAGATCAAGGAGATCAAAATGCGTCCGAATATCGACGATCACGATTACGACGTGAAGATGCGCTCGATCCACAAGTTCATCGGCGAGGGCGACAAGGTGAAGATCACCCTGCGCTTCCGTGGCCGCGAACTCAGCCACGGCCAGCTCGGCATGGCGCTCCTACAGCGCGTCCAGGCCGATTGCGCCGAAGATGCCAAGGTAGAGAGCTATCCGCGCATGGAAGGCCGCCAGATGCTGATGGTGCTGTCTCCCAAGTGAGGATGCTGCTGCTGGCCGCCGCCCCGCTCGCGCTCGCCGCGTGCGGCGGCGCGGCGGTACCGCCCGCTGACAATGCCGCTACAACGGCCAACCAAGCCGGTCATGCGATGCACGACGGCGCGATGGCAATGAACGGCATGGCACCGGCGACGGCAACCGGCCCGGCGGGAGAATTCGACCGCGCGATGGACAAGATGCACGCCGACATGGGCCGCGCCACCGGCGACGTCGATGTCGACTTCATGCGGATGATGATCCCGCACCATGAAGGCGCGGTCGAAATGGCCCGCATCGCGCAGCGCCACGCCAAAGACCCCGAAGTCCGCAAGCTGGCCGACGAGGTGGTCGCGGCGCAGGAGCGCGAGATCGCACAAATGACCACATGGCTCGAAAAGCGCGGCGAGCCGGTGCGGGCTGGCAAGCCGTAAACTGCTTTGACGGTTGCGGTGAACTGAAAGCACAGCCCCTCACCCTTCCGCGGCTACGCCGCTCCCTCCCTCTCCCGCCTGCGGGAGAGGGAAAAGGCGCGCAGCGCCGATAGGGTGAGGGCCTGTTTCGGGACAAACCATGCTACGCCAGCCCTCAATCCCCGCCCCCATCGCCGCCGCCATCGGCATCGCCCCAATCGTCGCTACCGCGGTCGCGGTCTGATCGTCCGCCCGCATCGCCGCCTGCCACCGTGGCGCTGTCATCGCCCCGCCGCCCGCTGCGCTTGCGCACTTGCCGCCGCAGCATCACGCCCCGCAGCAATATTACGACAGCGATCGCCAGCGCGAGCAGCACCAGCGTGCTGGTCGGCAGCGGGTCGGGTGAAGTCGCGGCGGTGGTCGCCAGCGCCAGCAGTGCGATCGGGATGCGGGTCATGTTGCTGGGGGCTCCCATAATTCGATCGGATTGCCTTCGGGATCGTGGATCCGCGCGAAGCGGCCGGTTTCGGGCGAATCCCATTCGTCGCGGGTCTCGATCGCGATGCCAGCAGCGTTGAGTTGTTCGAGCATCCCTTCGAGGTCGGCGACGCGCAGGTTGAGCATGAACGGCTTGTCGGCGGCGAAATAGCGGGTGTCGGCCTTGAACGGCTGGAAGATCAGCGGCCCGGCTTGCGGTTTCCAGCACCATTCGGCGGGTTCGCCCTCGCCCTCGGCGGCGCAGCCCGGCCCCACCCCTAGATGTTCGCGATACCATTCGCCCAAGGCGTCGGGATCGCCTGCCCGAAAGAAGAAACCGCCGATTCCAAGTACTGGCATGTCGCGTCTCCGCTGGTGATATCCGGCTTATACCGCGGATGCGCCGCCCGGACTATGCCGCCTGCGCCGCAGCGTCGCTGCCCGCCGCAGCCTCGATCAGCCGCCGCTCGACCGCCTTGAGCCGCGAGGTCGAATCGATCTTGTCGCAGAGCAGATCGGTCACATAGAAAGTATCGACCGCGCGCTCGCCATAGGTCGCGACATGCGCCGAATGGATCGTCACCTTCGACTGGAACAGCGCGTTGGCGAGGTCGAAAAGCAAGGCCGGGCGGTCGCGCGCATTGACTTCGATCACGGTGAAACGGTTCGACGCCTTGTTGTCGATCAGCACCGCGGGCTCGATCGAGAAGGCGTCGGCGCGCGGGCGCGGCAACGGCTTGCCCTGCAACCGCTCGGTCAGCCGCGCGCGATTGGCGAGCGCGTCGGCGATCGTGGTCTTGAGCCGCGCCAATTGCGCCTCGTCGTCGAACGGCCGCCCGAGCGGATCCTGGACCAGGAAATTGTCGAGCGCCATGCCGTCGCGCGTGGTGTGGATCCGCGCGTCGATGATGTTGCCCCCCGCGGCATGGATCGCGCCGGCGATACGATAGAAGATGCCCGGATGATCGGCGGCGTAGATCGACACCAGCGTCGCGCCGCGCTCGGCATCGGGCTGCGCATCGATCGACAATTGCGTCTCGCCCGCCGCGGCCATCATCCGCGCATTGCGTTCGAGCACGTCGATCGGCTCGGCGACCCAATAGGCTTCGGGCAGGCGCTGGACCAGTCGCGCGAAATCGCGCTCGGCCCAGCCAAGCGCCGCGTGCAGCCGTTCCTGCTTGGCGGCCACCCGCTCGCCGCGCCCGCGTTGCTTGTGGCCCAGCCGCAGCACTTCCTCGGCCGATTGGTACAGGTCGGTCAGCAACTGGCGCTTCCACCCGTTCCACGTCCCCGGCCCCACCGCGCGGATGTCTACCACGGTCAGCACCAGCAGCATCATCAGCCGCTGCGGGCTGGCAACGATCGCCGCGAAATCGAGGATCGTCTTGAAGTCCGACAGGTCGCGCTTGAACGCGGTTGCCGACGCCAGCAAATGCCAGCGCACCAGCCACACGACCGTCTCGGTTTCGGCTGGCGTCAGCCCGAAGCGCGGGCACAGCCGCTCGGCGACTTCGGCCCCCAGCACCGAATGATCGCCGCCGCGCCCCTTGGCGATGTCGTGCAGCAGCACCGCGACATAGAGCGCGCGGCGTGAAACGATCTGTTCGAACAACACCGTCGCCAGCGGATGATCCTCGACCAGCCGGCCGTTCTCGATCTGCGCCAGCAGCCCGACCGCACGGATCGTATGCTCGTCGACGGTGTAGTGATGGTACATGTCGAACTGCATCTGCGCGACGACGCGGCCGAAATCGGGCACGAAGCGGCCCATCACGCCGGCCTCGTTCATCCAGCGCAGCACCTGTTCGGGTTCGCGCGGCGACGTCAGCACGTCGAGAAACAGCGCATTGGCGCGGGGATCGTCACGATAGTCGTCGACCAGCTTGGCGTCGCGCGCCGCCAGCCGCATCGCCTGCGGATGAACCTCGAGGTCGTGTGCGTCGGCAAGCGCGAACAGCTCGATCAGCCGCACCGGATCGTCGCGCAGGAAATGGTCATTGGGCAGCGCCAGCCGCCCGCGATCGAGCACGAACCCCTGGAGCTTGCGCGGGCTTCGCCGGATCACCGGCAGCCCGAAGCGCCGCCCGCGCCCCGCCAGCGTCTCGTCGAGATGCGCCAGGAACACGCCGGTCAAGTCGCCGACGATCTTGGCCTGCAGGAAATAGAATTGCATGAAGCGCTCGACCGCCGATTTCCCCGGCCGCTCCGCATAGCGCATTCGCTCGGCGATCTCGCGCTGGACGTCGAAGGTCAGCCGCTCCTCGGCGCGCCCGGTGATCAGGTGCAGGTGGCATCGCACCGCCCACAGGAAATTCTCGGCGCGGTTGAAGCGGCGATATTCCTGCCGTGTCAGCACGCCCTTTTCGACGAGCTCGGCGGCGCGCTGGACGCCGTACGCATCCTTGCCGATCCAGAAGAGCGTGTGGAGGTCGCGCAAGCCGCCCTTGCCCTCCTTCACATTGGGTTCGACGACATAGCGGCTGTCGCCCATCTTCTTGTGGCGAACGTCGCGCTCGGCCAGCTTTTGCGCGACGAAGCCGCGCGTATCGGTCTGCACCTCGGCCTTGAAGCGCCGCGCCGCTTCGTCATACAGCGCGGTGTCGCCCCAGACATAGCGCGCCTCGAGCAACGCGGTGCGCACCGTGACATCCGATTTGGCCATCTTCACCATCTCGTCGAGCGACCGCGACGAATGGCCAACCTTCAGCCCCATGTCCCACAGGGCGTACAGCATCGTTTCGATCACCTGCTCGCACCATGCGGTGCGGCGGATCGGGGTAAGGAAGCCGAGGTCAACGTCCGAATGCGGTGCCATCTCACCGCGCCCATAGCCGCCGACCGCGATCAGCGTCATCCGCTCGGCGGCGGTGGGATTGGGATTGCGATAAAGCCGCCGCAGCGTGAAATCCCACAACAGCCGCAGCAGCTGGTCGACCAGGAAGCCCTGCGCGGCGGCGGCCTCGAGCCCGCGCGTGGGATGCTCGGCAAAGCGCCGCTCGACCTCGGCGCGCCCGGCGTCGAGCGCCTCTTTTAGGATCGCGCTAGCCGCCTGACGAAGCGCGACCGGATCGCCCGCCTCGACGATCGCCAACCGGTCGGCGAGGATCCGCCGGTCGATGATCGCACGGCGATTGGGAAGCGTTGCAAAACGGGGAGGCATGGAAGGCTAGATAGGGGGCGGGCGCGGCGTTGTCTTCTACCTAATCCTCCCCCGCCAGGGAGCATCGGGTCGGATCGTCCCCCGGACGATCCTTGACCATGCGGGGCATGGTCAACCCGATGCTGGGGACCATACAAAGCATGGTGGAGGGGGCGGACGCGAGCTGCCCGCTTGGGGCTCACCCCCTCCGTCAGCCTTGCAGGCTGCCACCTCCCCCTGAAGGGGGAGGATCGAGTCGTTTCCCGCGCCTAGGACGCCGCCACCTTCTTCAATTCCTCCCCCGCCAGGGGGAGGGGGACCGCGCAGCGGTGGAGGGCGCGGGCACGAGCGTTCCGCTTGGGGCACCCCCCTCCGTCAGCCCTGCGGGCTGCCACCTCCCCCTGAAGGGGGAGGATTAGACGAAGTTATTCCGCCGCTTTCGCTACGCCCACCAGCGCCGGCCGCAACAGCCGGTCGCGGATCATGTAGCCCGCCTGGACTTCCTGCACGATCGTCCCCGGCGCCGCCTCGGCCGAGGGCACCTCGAACATCGCCTGGTGGCGATTGGGGTCCAGGCTTTCGCCCATCGGCGTCATCCGGGTGATGCCATGCCGCGAAAATACGCTCTCGACCTCGCGGCCGGTGGCGTCGAGGCCGACGACCAGTCCCTTGAACTTCTCGTCGTCGCGAAGCTCGGCGGGGATGGCGGCAAGCGCGCGCGCCAGATTGTCGGCAACCGACAGGATGTCGCGTGCGAACGCCGTCGCGGCATAAGCGCGCGCGTCGGCGGCTTCCTTCTCGGCGCGGCGGCGGACATTCTGCGTGTCGGCCTGCGCGTACAGCACCGCCTTGCGTGCTTCCTCGAGCTCGGCCTCGAGCTCGGCGACTCGATCATGCTCGGCGAGTTCGGGGGCAGCCTCGGCGGTCGCTTCGCGGATTGCCTCGGCTTCGGCGGCGAGGCCGCTATCCTTGTTGTCTTCCATGATTTCCTGTTTCGTGCCTGGTTCAGCCAAGTAGCCGCGCGATCGTCGCGGCCGTGAAGTCCACCATGGGCACGACGCGCGCGTAGTTCAACCGAGTAGGGCCGATCACGCCGACGACGCCGACCACCCTTCCGTCCATCGCGCGCACCGGTTTGGCGATCACCGACGAGCCCGACAGCGCGAACAATTTATTCTCCGATCCGATGAATATCCGCGCGGCATCGCCCTCACGCGCGCTGTCGAGCAGCCGCGCGATTTCCTGCTTGCCCTCGAGCTCGTCGAGCAGCTGGCGCACGCGGTCGAGATCCTCGGCCGCCGAATTGTCGATCAGCCGCGCCTGGCCGCGCACGATCAGCACCGGGCGGCGATCGCCATCCTCGCTCCACACCGCCAGCCCGCGCTCGACCAACGTCCGCGCGGTCGCGTCGAGTTCGGCGCGCTCCTGCGTGATCTGGCGGTCGATGCGTGCGCGCGCCTCGGCCAGCGTCAGCCCCGCAAGCGTCGCCGACATATAATTGGCGGCCTCCTCGAGCGCGCCCGGCCCCATGCCCGGGGGCAATTCGACGACGCGATTCTCGACCGATCCGTCGTCGCCCACCAACACCGCGAGCGCCTTGTCATGGCTCAGCGGCACGAAGCCGAACTGCTTGAGCACCGGTTCGCGCTTGGGCACCAGCACCAGCCCAGCGCACGCCGACAGCCCCGAGAGGACCGCGGTGGTGTTGGCCAGCGCCTCCTCGACCGGGCCGCGCTCGCCCGCGCGCCCCTCGATCGCCGCGCGCTCCTCGGGCGAGGGTTCGTGGCTCTGCATCATGCCGTCGACGAACAGCCGCAAGCCGCTATGAGTCGGCATCCGCCCCGCGCTCGCATGCGGCGCGGCGAGCAGGCCGAGCTCCTCGAGATCCTGCATGACGTTGCGGATCGAGGCGGGCGACAGGCTGAGCCCCGAAATCTTCGACAAGGTCCGCGAACCCACGGGCAGCCCGGTTTCGAGATAGGATTCGACCACGATACGGAACACGTCGCGCGCGCGGTCGGTCATTTCGGTGATCGGGGTCATGACTAGTATGTAGGCGCGTCGCACCCCATCCGTCACCCCAGCGAAGGGAGCGCTTCTTACTCCCCTCCCTGAAAGGGAGGGGTTGGGGGTGGGTCGGGTCCAGGAGCGATGGCACCCTCAGTCTCCACCCATCCGTACCACGAGCACCCCACCCACCCCCGGCCCCTCCCTTCCGGGGAGGGGAGAAGGGCTGGCGCTCACACCGCGCTCACACTATCCCCCAGCCAAACCCCAAGGAGACTCCCCCATGCGCCCATCCGGCCGCGCCCCCGATCAGATGCGCCCGCTCACGATCGAGCCCAATTTCACCCGCCACGCCGAAGGTTCGGTGCTGATCGGCTTCGGCGACACCAAGGTGCTGGTCACCGCCAGCATCGAAGAGCGCGTCCCGCCGTTCCTGCGCGGCAAGGGCGAAGGCTGGGTCACCGCCGAATATGGCATGCTGCCACGCTCGACCCACACCCGCAGCAACCGCGAGGCCGCCAAGGGCAAGCAATCGGGCCGCACCCAGGAAATCCAGCGGCTGATCGGCCGCAGCTTGCGCGCGGTCACCGACATGAAGGCACTGGGCGAGCGCCAGATCACGCTCGATTGCGACGTGATCCAGGCCGATGGCGGCACCCGCACCGCCTCGATCTCGGGCGCTTGGGTGGCGCTGCGGATCGCGGTCGACAAGTTGCTGGCCGAGGGCAAGCTGACGACCGATCCGATCGTGCATCAGGTGGCGGCGGTGAGCTGCGGCATCTATCAGGGCACCCCGGTGCTCGACCTCGACTATCCTGAGGATTCGGGCGCCGATGCCGACGCCAATTTCGTGCTCCTCGACAATGGCTCGATCGCCGAGGCGCAGGCGACCGCCGAGGGCGCGACCTATGACGAGGAAGGCCTGCTTCGCCTCCTTCGCCTCGCGCGGATCGGTTGTACCGAAATCTTCGCCGCGCAGCGTAAGGCCATCGGCCGGTGAGCGGGGAAGGCCCGGTTCCCCAGGCGATCCGCAAGCTGACGCCGGGCCGGCTGGTCATCGCCAGCCACAATCCGGGCAAGGTGCGCGAAATCCGCGCGCTGCTGGGGCCGCTGGGGATCGAGCCGGTGTCCGCCGCCGAGCTCGACCTGCCCGAGCCCGAGGAGACCGGCACCACCTTCGTCGCCAATGCCGAACTGAAGGCGATGCAGGCCGCCGACCTGTCGGGCCTGCCCGCGCTCGCCGATGATTCGGGGCTGTGCGTCGAGGCGCTGGGCGGCGATCCGGGCATTTTCTCGGCGCGCTGGGCGGGACCGTCGAAGGATTTCGACGTCGCGATGCGGCTGGTCGAGAACAAGCTGGCGGCGATCGAACCCGCGCCAGGACGCGACGCGCATTTCATCTGCGCGTTGGCGCTTGCCTGGCCCGACGGCCATGTCGAATGGTTCGAAGGCCGCGTCGACGGTGTGCTGGTATGGCCGCCCCGCGGGGATCAGGGCTTTGGCTATGACGCAATGTTCCTCGCCAATGGCGAAACCGAAACCTTTGGCGAAATGGACCCGGCCAAGAAACACGCGATGAGCCACCGCGCCGATGCCTTCGGCCAATTGGTGAAGGCAGTATTCTGACCGACAGGGGCACTCCCGCCGACATCCCGTCACCCCAGCGAAAGCTGGGGTCTCTCGCCAACGGAGAGACCCCAGCTTTCGCTGGGGTGACGGGGCTTGTCGGCGCAACGGCACCCGATCCCCTCGCGCTCTACATCCACTGGCCGTTCTGCATCTCGAAATGCCCCTATTGCGACTTCAACAGCCATGTCCGCGACAGCGTCGACCAGGATCGCTGGCGCGCGGCGTTGCTCGCCGACATGGCGCATGAGGCTGCACTGCTCCCCGGACGCAAGGTAGGGTCGATCTTCTTCGGCGGCGGCACGCCCTCGCTGATGCCCCCCGCCACCGTCGCAGCGCTGATCGAGGCGGCCGACCGGCATTGGGGGCTCGAGCCCGAATGCGAGATCACGCTCGAGGCCAATCCCTCCTCGGTCGAGGCGGCGCGCTTCGCCGATATCGCACGCGCCGGGGTCAATCGCGTATCGCTCGGGCTGCAGGCGCTCGACGACCAGGCGCTGGCGTTTCTCGGCCGCGCGCATTCGGTCGATGAAGGGCTGGCGGCGCTGGCAACCGCGCAGGCTGCGTTCGCGCGGGTATCGTTCGACCTGATCTATGCGCGCCCCGGCCAGTCGCTTACGGCATGGGAGGCCGAACTCGCCCGCGCGATCGGCTTCGGCACCGAGCATCTGTCGCTGTACCAGTTGACGATCGAACCCGGCACGCGCTTCGCCACGCTGGCCGCCAAGGGCGACCTCGTCATCCCGGGCGAAGACGACGCCGCCGACCTGTTCGAACTGACGCGCACCCTCACCGCCGCCGCGGGCCTGCCCGCCTACGAGATTTCGAACCACGCGCGACCGGGCGCCGAGAGCCGGCACAACCTGACCTATTGGCGCTATCGCGACTATGCCGGCATCGGCCCCGGCGCGCACGGCCGCCGCGGTGGGCTGGCGACCGTGCGCCACAAGAAGCCCGAAAACTGGCTGACGGCAGTCGATCGCAACGCACATGGCCTGTCGACGGAGGACGCGCTCACCCCGCATGAATCGGCGACCGAAGCGCTGGTGATGGGGCTTCGCATGGCCGAGGGGGTCGATCTGGCGCGCGTGGCGGCGCTGGCAAGCGGCGAAGCGCCGGTCGACCGCAAGGCGTTGTGGTTGCTGCAGGTGCAGGGGCTGGCGACGCTTGAAGACGAACGGCTGCGCATCACCGAAACCGGCATGCCCGTGCTCGAAGCGATCCTGCGCGAGATCGTCACGAACTAGACTGCCCCCCTCCCTGAAAGGGAGGGGTCGGGGGTGGGTCTGGTCCGGGCGATACGGTCGCCGCAGCCTCCGGACCGGCCGTACCACAAATACTCGACCCACCCCCAGCCCCTCCCTTTCAGGGAGGGGAGCACAAGCTACCGCCCGAACGCTTTCGGTGCTTCCGACACCGTCACCGTGCTGCCACCGCGCACCTCGTTCACCTCGAGCGCGCGCTCGGCGATCCCGTCGCGACCGAAGCGGAACGGGCCGTCCAACCCGGCGAACCCGTCATTGTCGGTCAGCCGGCTCATCGGGAACACGCTGCCCACACGCCAGTCGCGCGCGATCCGCACCGTCAGCAGCACCGCATCATAGCCCATGCTCGACAGCCGATACGGCGCGCTGCCGAAGCGCGCGCGATATTTACCCGCATATTGGCGGTACAGGTCGTTCGACACGCTCGCATACCAGGCGCCGTTGAGCGCGGCGTTGCCGCCGACCCCCGAATCGGCGTTCCATAATTCGGTGCCGAGCACGCGCGCGGTACGCCCGCCTTCGCTGCGGCGAAGCACCGGCACCGCGCCCGCGGCGGTCTGGACGCCATCGGCGATCAGCACCGCCTGATAGGGCGAGGTCGCCGACAGCTTGGTAATCGCCGCCGAGATCGAGCGCGGATTGCGATCGAAGGTCTGGAGCGACACCACCTGCCCGCCGGCATCCTCGACCGCGCGCAAGAAGCTGGTCGATGCACGCTGCCCATACAAGCCGGTCGGGATCAGCCCGGCGAACTGGGTCACCCCCGAACGCCGCGCATGTTCTACGACGCGGTCGATCGACTGCGCGGGGGTATAGCCCATCACGAACGCGCCATCGCCCGCGACATCGGTATCGTTCGAGAAGCTCAATACCGGCACCCGCGCCGCGCGCGCGATCGGCGCGACCGCGCGGACGTCCTCGGCGAGCAGCGGCCCCAGGATCAGCCGGTTGCCGTCGCGGATCGCCGCCTGCGCCGCCGCCGCCGCGCCGCGCGCGGTATCATAATTGGTGATCCGCACCGCTTCGCTCTTGGTGTCGAGCAAGGCGAGCTGGGTGGCATTGGCCAGGCTCTGGCCGACGCGCGCATTGGTGCCGGTCAGTGGCACCAGCAACGCGACGCGGTGGCGGCTATCGTCCTGCGGCAGCCCCGGGGTGACCGGCGCAGGGCGGGTGGGCACGGGACGATCGACCGGGGGCGGCTGCCGCCCCGGGGGGGCGCCGCGCGGGACGACGCCGGCGCAAGCACTCACCAGCATTGCGGTCGCGATCGTCGCAACGCGGAAAAACCCCATTCCCCGTTGCCGGATGGTAACGCCGTCTGCCATGTGAGTCCCCTGATGCACGCCGAACTATTGCCCGGTCTCTATATCGTCGCCACCCCGATCGGCAATCTCGGTGACTTGTCGCCGCGCGCCGCGCAGGTGCTGAGCAACGCCGCGATCATCGCGGTGGAAGACAGCCGCGTGACCGCGGGGTTGCTCCGCCATATCGGCGTGAAGCGCCCAATGACCCCCTATCATGATCACAATGCCGACGCGGTGCGCCCAGGGTTGATCGCGCGCATGGGCAGTGAAGTCGTGGCATTGGTGTCCGACGCGGGCACGCCGCTGATCTCGGATCCGGGCTACAAGCTGGTGCGCGATGCGCGCGCCGCGGGGCATCTGGTGGCGACCGTCCCCGGTCCTTGCGCGGCGGTGGCAGCACTGACGCTGGCGGGACTACCCACCGATCGCTTCCTGTTCGTCGGCTTCTTGCCTTCGAAACAACAGGCTCGCGCCGAGGCGATCGCCGAGGTGGCCGGCATCCGCGCGACGCTGGTGCTCTACGAATCGGGGCCGCGCCTCGCCGCCTGCCTGACCGCGCTCGCCGAGGGCCTGGGCGACCGCGAGGCAGGGGTAGCGCGCGAGATCACCAAGAAGTTCGAGGAATGCGTCACCGGCACGCTGACCGAGCTTGCCGCGCGCTATGCCGATGCGCCGCCCAAGGGCGAGATCGTCGTCATCGTCGCCCCGCCCGGCGCGCCCGAACCCGCCAGCGACGAAGACGGCGACGCCGCGCTGACCGAAGCGCTCACACGCCTGCCCGCCTCGAAGGCCGCGGGCGAGGTCGCCAAGCGCCTGGGGCTCGACCGCAAGATGCTCTACGCCAGGGCAATGGCACTAAAGTCCCCCTCCCGCCCGCGGGAGGGGCTAGGGGAGGGCCTGTCCGACGATGCCGAGGCGCATAACTGACAAGCCCTCCCCCGCCCCCTCCCGCACGCGGGAGGGGAGTGTGCTTCGCCGCGCCGCCGATCAACGCGGCCGCGATGGCGAGGCCGAAGCTGCCGCCTACCTCGCCGCCCAGGGCTGGACGATCCTCGACACCCGAATCCGCACCCCCGCCGGCGAAGTCGACCTCATCGTCCGCCGTAAGAAACTCGTCGCCTTCGTCGAGGTGAAAACCCGCGCCACCGCCGGCGGGCTGGACTTCGCGATCGATGAACGCCGCCTCGCGCGCGTCGCCGCTGCCGCCGAGATGCTCGCCCCCTGCTACCTCAAGCCCGGCGACGATATGCGCGTCGATGTGCTGCTGCTCGCCCCCGGCCATCCGCCCCGCCATATCGAGAATGCCTGGATCGGGTGACTTTGCCGCGATCCGCTTCTAGATGCGCATCCAACACCGTCACCCCAGCGAAGGCTGGGGTCTCCCGCGGCTCGAGACCCCAGCTTTCGCTGGGGTGACGGTCAAGGGGCAAGGAGGCCGCAATGTCGCTTACCGTCGCAGTCCAGATGGACCCCCTGGCCGGCATCAACATCGCCGGCGATTCGACCTTCGCGCTGATGCTGACCGCACAGGCGCGCGGCCACCGGCTGTTCCACTACACCGCCGATGCGCTGAACTATGCCGATGGCCGCGTCTGGGCCAAGGCGCATCCGGTCACGGTGCGCCCCGAGCCGGGCAACCACTTCACCGCCGGCGACCCGGTGTCGCTTGATCTGGGCGAAGAAGCCGATGTCGTGCTGATGCGACAGGATCCGCCCTTCGACCTCGGCTATATCACCGCAACCCATTTGCTCGAGCGGATCACCGACCGGACGTTGGTGGTCAACGATCCCGCGCAGGTCCGCAACGCGCCCGAAAAGGTGTTCGTCCTCGATTACGCGCATTTCATGCCGCCGACGCTCGTCACCCGCAGCCTCGACGAGGCGCGCGCCTTCCTCGCCAAGCACGGTTCGGTCGTCATCAAGCCGCTCCACGGCAATGGCGGCAAGGCGATCTTCAAGGTCGACGCCGATGGCCAGAACCTGTCGGCGCTGATCGAGGTGTTCAACATGACCTGGCCCGAGCCGCATATGGTCCAGGCGTTCCTTCCCGACGTTGCCAAGGGCGACAAGCGGATCGTGCTGGTCGATGGCGAGATCGCCGGCGCGATCAACCGTTTGCCCGGCGAAGGCGAAATCCGATCGAACTTGGCGGTCGGCGGCTCGGCTGAAGCCACCGAACTCACCCAGCGCGAGCGCGAGATCTGCGCCGAGCTAGGCCCCGAACTCAAGCGGCGCGGGCTGATCTTCGTCGGCATCGACGTGATCGGCGGCGAATGGCTGACCGAAATCAACGTCACCAGCCCCACCGGCATCGTCGCGATCGACCGGTTCAACGGCACCGACACCGCGGGTGCGATTTTCGACGTCATCGAAGCAAAGGTAGCGCAACGTGGCTGATTGGGTACGCGAACTGATCGAACAATCCTCGTATCTCGGGGTCATGTTGCTGATGTTCCTCGAAACGGTATTCCCGCCGATTCCGTCGGAGATCATCATGTCGCTGGCCGGGTTGCAGGCGGCGCGCGGCACGATGACGTTGTGGGGCGCGATCGTCGCCGGCACGATCGGCGCGATGGCGGGGAACATCGCCTGGTATGCGTTTGCGCGCTGGCTCGGCTATGATCGGTTCCAGCCGCTGATCGATCGGTATGGCCGCTGGCTGACGCTCGACTGGCGCGAGCTCAAACGCGCGGATGCCTTTTTCGACCGTTACGACAAATGGTTCGTGTTTCTCGGCCGAATGCTACCAACAGTGCGATCGCTGGTGTCGATTCCCGCCGGACTGTTCGAGATGCCGTGGAAGCCGTTCTTGTTCTGGTCGACGCTTGGCACCTTCGGCTGGACTGCGGGCCTAGCGACAGCCGGCTATATTCTTGGCAGCAATTACGAGGACGTCGATCGTTATCTTGGGCCGGTCTCGACCGGCGTGATCGTCGTGCTGCTGCTGTGGTACGTCATCCGCGTGCTGACCTGGAAGCCCAAGCCGCGCTGAACCGACGCCCCGCCGTGGTTAGGCGCGCGGATGGGCATTGCGGTACACGTCCATCAGATGCGCCGCATCGACCGCAGTATAGACCTGCGTCGAACTGAGGCTCGCATGGCCGAGCAGCTCCTGTAGCGAGCGAAGATCGGCCCCGCGCCCCAGCAGATGCGTCGCGAAGCTGTGCCGCAACGCATGCGGCGTCGTCCGGTCGGACAGCCCCAGCCGCACCCGCGCCTTGCGCACCGCAACCCGGATCATACCGGGCGACAGCGCCCCCCCTTTAGCCCCGCGAAACAGCGGCAGCCCGCGCGCCGTGGCATAGGGGCAGGCAGCGACATAGGCGGTGATCGCATCGCGCACCTGCGGCAACAGCGGCACCATCCGTGTCTTGGCGCGCTTGCCCGTCACGACCAGCGTATCGCCCAGCGGCAGCACCGCGCCGGTCAGCCCCATCGCCTCGCCGATCCGCAGGCCTGCGCCATAGAGCAGCATCAGCACCGCGAAATCGCGCGCGCCGATCCACGGTTCGCTCGCGTCCTCCTCAACCTCTTCGGCCAGCGCGACGGCTTCGTCGGGGGCGATCGGGCGCGGCACGCCCTTCTTGACGCGCGGCCCTTTGATCCGGGGCTCGGCGACTCCGGCGAAGTCCAGAAAAGCGCGCACCGCCGATAATTCGCGCGCGGTCGAGGCGTTGGTCAGCCCCTCGCCGCGCCGCATCGCCAGGAACGCGCGCAGATCGGCGGTGCTGATCCGGCCAAGCGCGGCGGCATCGATCGCCTCGCCCCAATGCGACTGCAGGAACGCGACCAGCCGAACCGCCGTCGCTTCATAAGCCCGCACCGTGTGCACCGATCGTCGCCGATCGCGGGCAAGATGCTGGGCAAAAGCCAGGGGGAGCGGGATGGACATGGCGGATGTGGTACTAGACCAGAAGGCCGGTGTCGCTCCCCCAACCCGTCACCCCGGCCTTGAGCCGGGGCCCAGAGCCCAACGGGGTATGCCGTCAGGGAAAGAACGCCCGTGTCGTCATCGGCAGCCCCCCGGTGGCCCCCGGCACAAGGCCGGGGTGCCGGGCAGGCCTCTAGGTTCAGCCGATCTTCTGCCCGGTCTTCGCCCAATCGGCCAGGAATCCCTCAATCCCCTTGTCGGTCAGCGGATGCTTGACCAGCTGGCGGATCACCGAAGGCGGCGCCGTCATCACATCGGCGCCGATCCGCGCGCTTTCAAGCACATGGATCGGGTGGCGAACGCTGGCGACCAGGATTTCGGTGTCGAAGGCGTAATTGTCGTAGATCAGCCGGATGTCGCCGATCAACTGCATGCCGTCGAAGCCGTTATCGTCATGCCGGCCGACGAACGGCGAAATAAAGGTCGCCCCCGCCTTTGCCGCCAGCAGCGCCTGATTCGCCGAAAAGCATAGCGTCACATTCACCATCGTACCGTCGTCGGTCAGCGACTTGCAGGTCTTCAGCCCGTCGATCGTCAGCGGCACCTTGACCGCGACATTGCCCGCGATCTTGCGCAGGATTTCGGCCTCGCGCATCATCCCGGCATAATCGAGCGCGACGACTTCGGCCGATACCGGGCCGTCGACGATGCTGCAGATTTCGGTGACGACCTCGATGAAGTCGCGCCCCGCCTTGTGGATCAGCGACGGGTTGGTGGTCACGCCGTCGAGCAGCCCGGCTTCGGCCAGGTCGCGGATGTCGTTCACGTCGGCGGTGTCGGCGAAGAATTTCATGGCTGCAGCATTCCCGATTTCGATTGAGCGATGGGGGTGGCCGCTTTAGGCGACCGGCAACGCGCTCATATCGCCTGGGACGAGGAGCGTACACCCTGGAAACCCAACGCGATGCGAAGCCTGATCGTTCCCTTGCTACTGGTTGCGGCGCCCGCCGCGGCGCAGGAACAGGACGCGCAACTGTGGATCATGACCTCGGCCCAGCTGCCGATCGAGGACGATCTCAAGCTCGAGATCGACACGACCGTGCGCTTTTCGGATGCCGATGGCGGCTTCTACGAATCGCTGCAGGCACTCTATGTTACCCACACGCTGCCCGGCGACGTCGCGCTGTCCTGGGGCTATCAGCGCAACGAATCCGAAACCGATGCGCCAAAGACCTTGGAGAACCGGCTACGCCAACGGATAGCGATGCCGATCGCCGCGATCGGCCGCAGCGAGCTTCGCTTCCAGCTCCAGACCGAACAGCGCTTCCGCAACGACGGCGGCGATATCCAGTATCGCGCCCGCCCGCGGCTGAGCCTGCGCATCCCGCTCGGCGATACCGACGCGCCGCAGCTTGCGATCAGCCACGAAAGCTTCCTCGCCACCCACGCCGACTGGAGCCGCCAGCGCGGCTGGGCGCGGATGCGCAACCAGGCGGGGATGCGGGTACCCGTGGCGAAGTCGCTCCGGCTCGAGCTGGCGTATCTGAACCAGTATGACGCCCCGATCGACGGTCGCCGCGCCGCAATCGACCACATAGCGTTCGTCCAATTGCTCTGGACGCCCGACTAACTTCCCCCTCCCTGGAAGGGAGGGGTCGGGGGTGGGTCGAGTGCTCGCGATACGGCAGCCTCTTTCGAGATCTAGCCGTAACCCCAGGCCTCTACCCACCCCCAGCCCCTCCCTTCCAGGGAGGGGAGAAGCAACGCCAGCCCCTCTCTTCCAGCGAGCAGAGCCCCCTCACCCAACCCTACCCTTCCCCCGCGCCGTGCAATCCCCGATATACCCCGGTAATGTCCTCCTCCCGCGCTCGCGTCATCGTCATGAATTCCGCGCTCGGCCCGCTCGACTATCGCGTGCCGCACGGGATGGACGTCGCGCCCGGGTCGATCGTTATCGCCCCGCTCGGCCCGCGCCAGTTGCTCGGCGTCGCCTGGGAAGCCGATCGGCTGCCGACCGAGGAAATCGGCGACAGCCGCCTGCGCAACCTGCTCGGCGTCGCCGACGCGCCGCCGATCCCGGCCAATCTGCGCCGGTTGATCGAATGGACCGCCGATTATTACCTTGCCCCGATGGCGAGCGTACTGCGGATGGCGCTCGCCTCTACGTCGGCACTCGAAGGGGCAAAGCTCGCGATCGAATATCGCGCCACCGGCCACGTCCCCGATCGCCTCACCCCGCAGCGCACCCAGGCGCTGGAGCGGATCGGCGACCGCCAGGGAATTATCCGCGAACTGGCGACGATCGCCGATGTCTCCGACGCGGTAGTGCGCGGACTGGTAAAGGCGGGCGCGCTCGAGGGGATCGAGGTCGATATCGACCATCCCTATCCGCTCCCTGATCCGGGCTTCGGCGCGCCCGATCTCTCGCCCGACCAGCAAGCGGTCGCCGCCACCGCCTGCCGCGCGGTCGATGCGCGCGCGTTCCAGCCGTTCCTGCTCGACGGCGTCACCGGCTCGGGCAAGACCGAGGTATATTTCGAAGCGGTCGCCGCCGCGATCGCCGCCGGTCGGCAGACCTTGGTGCTGCTCCCCGAAATCGCGCTGACCGAACCCTTTCTCAAGCGCTTCCACGCGCGCTTCGGCTGCGAGCCGGTGGCGTGGCATTCGGACCTTCGCCAATCGCAGCGCCGCCGCGCCTGGCGCGCGATCGCCAGCGGCCAGGCGCTGGTCACCGTCGGCGCGCGTTCGGCGCTGTTCCTGCCCTATCCCAATCTGGGCCTGATCGTGGTCGACGAAGCGCACGAAACCAGCTTCAAGCAGGAAGAGGGCGTCCATTATCACGCCCGCGACGTCGCGGTGATGCGCGGCAAGTTCGAGGGGTGCCCGGTGATCCTCGCCACCGCCACCCCCGCGATCGAGACTCGCCAGCAGGTCGCGCTTGGGCGTTATACCGAACTCAAGCTGCCCGGTCGCTATGGCGTCGCGCAAATGCCCGCGATCGAGGCGATCGACCTGCTGCGCGAGCCCCCCGATCGCGGTCGCTGGATCGCACCGCGCCTGATCAAGGCGATCGACGAGACGCTCGAGCGCGGCGAACAGGCTTTGCTGTTCCTCAACCGCCGCGGCTATGCCCCGCTGACGCTCTGCCGCACCTGCGGCCACCGCTTCCAATGCCCCAATTGCACCGCCTGGATGGTCGAACACCGGCTGATCCGCCGCCTCGCCTGCCACCATTGCGGCCATGTCATCCCGACTCCGCGCGCCTGCCCCGAATGCGGCGAAGAGGAAAGCCTGGTCGCCTGCGGCCCCGGCGTCGAACGCATCGCCGACGAAGCGATGGCATTGTGGCCCAATGCCAAGGTCGCGGTGGTCACCTCGGACACGATCTGGTCGCCCGCCAAGGCCGCCGAATTCGTGCATAGGATGGAGGCGCGCGAGATCGACATCGTCGTCGGCACGCAATTGGTGACCAAGGGCTATCACTTCCCCAATTTGACGTTGGTCGGCGTGATCGACGCCGATCTCGGCCTGGCGGGCGGCGATCTGCGCGCCGCCGAGCGGACCTTCCAGCAGATCATGCAGGTCGCCGGACGCGCGGGGCGCGGCGAAAAGCCGGGCCATGTCTATATCCAGACCCACGAGCCGACCGCGCCGGTGATGGAGGCATTGGTGTCGGGCGACGCCGAGAGCTTCTACGCCGCCGAAACCGAAGCGCGCCGCGATTCGGACACCCCGCCCTTTGGCCGCTTCGCCGCGATCGTGGTGTCTAGCGAGGACAAGGACGCAGCGCTCGACACCGCCCGCGCGCTGGGCCGCGCCGCGCCGCGGATCGACGGCATGGAAGTGTTCGGCCCTGCCCCCGCGCCGCTGGCGATGCTCCGCGGCCGCCACCGCTTCCGCCTGCTGGTCCACGCCAGGCGCGCCTTCGACGTACAGGACGCGATCCGTGCCTGGCTGGGCGGGGTCGATTGGTCGGCTAAAGTCCGCGTAGTGGTCGACGTCGATCCGTATAATTTCTTGTAGGGCTATCGGCGCTGTAGCAAAGCGCAGGCAACATGGGGGGCCGGTATGCAACTTCTTCGTGAAGCGTTTCCGAACCGTGTACGCACAAGGTCGCAGCCCTCTCCCTCGTTCGTCCTGAGTAGCCACCGAGTAGCGGCGCAGCCGCGTATCGAGGCGGCCTATCGAAGGACAGGGTGGCGCGTGGAGCGCTGCTTCGATACGCGCCCTCGATACGGCCTCGCCTACTCGGTCGCTACTCAGCACGAACGGTATATATAATGGCTTCCTGTCCCCGCATCGAACCTGCCCGAAACCCGGCGGATACCGCTTCGTGTTGAGGCTGCTCTGTGCCATCGCGCTATTCCTGTGCGCCGCCACCCCCGCCCGCGCCGACGACATTTCCGCCGCCGGGCGCGGGGTGGTGCGGATCGTCACGATCGCGGTGGTCGAGGATGAAGTCGTCGGTTTCGGCCACGGATCGGGCTTCGCGGTGGGGCCGAACCGGATCGTCACCAACGCGCATGTCGTCGAGCTGGCCGCGCGCTATCCGGGCAATGTCGTGATCGGCGTCGTCCCCTCCGAAGGCGATCGCTCGTTCCAGGGGCGGCTGATCGCGGTCGATCCCAATCGCGACCTCGCGCTGATCGAATTCAGCGGCGCGGGCCTGCCGCCGCTCGCGCTCTATACCGGCCCGGTCACCGATGGGGAGCTGCTGGTGTCGCTCGGCTATCCGGGCAATGTCGATCTCGCGACCGCGCAAAGCTCGGCCGACTTCATCACTCCGTTGTCGCCGGTACGCTCGCAGGGCAATTTCGCCGGCCTGCGCAGCCTGGCGGGGACGCAGGTGCTGCTCCACACCGCCGGCATCGCGCGCGGCAATTCGGGCGGCCCGCTGCTCGATCGCTGCGGGCGGGTGATCGGGGTCAATTCGGCGATCACCCGCGCCGATGACGGCGATTCGGGGTTCGCCTTCGCAATCGCCAATGCCGAGCTCGCCGCCTTCCTGCGCGAGGCGGGGCAGAAGGTGCAGACCGTCGGCGGCGGCTGCATCGGCATGGAGGAACGCCTCGCCACCGATCGCCAGGCCGACGCCGCCGAGGCGGCGCGTGCCGAGCAAGCCGCCGAACGCGCCGAAGCCGCGCGCGCCGCGCGGATCGTCGCCGCGCGCGAAGCGGCCGAGCTGGCGCGCGAGAATTTCATCGCGATCGCCGCGGTGCTGCTGGTACTCGGTGCGCTGCTGGTCGGCGCGGCAGGCCTGCTCGAAACCCGCGGCCAGCGCCGCTGGGCGATCGGGCTGGGCATCGCCGGGATCGCGCTGATGCTCGGCGCGGTGCTGGTCTTCCTGCTCCGCCCCGCCTTCGATCCCGAACGCGCCGAGGCGGGTGTATCGCCGCCGGCGCCGGTCGAGGAGGCCGCACTCGGGCCGATGACCTGCACGATCCTGCCCGATCGCAGCCGCGTGACGGTGTCAGCTACCGACGATGTGCAGATCGACTGGGGCGCCGATGGCTGCATGAACGAGCGCACCCAATATGCCGAGGCGGGTGACGGCTGGGAGCGCATCCTGGTGCCCGCGAGCGAACAGACGGTATCGGTGCTCGCCTTCAACCCCGCGACGCGCACCTACACCAACAGCCGCTATCTGCTGTCAGCCAGCCAGATGGCGGGCGCGCGCCGGCTGCGCGCCGAGGTTGGACTCAAGACCTGCGCTCCCGAAGGCGCGCCGCGCGCCAACCTCGCGACACAGCAGGCCGCGATCCGCGCGACGCTGCCGCCGCTCCCCAATGAGCGATTGGTCTATCGCTGCACGCCCAAGATCTAGCCGGTTTCCCCGCCGCGCATAAGGCGTTAGCCTTCCCGAAAGACCAGCGGAGTGCATCGATGAAGCGGCTATTGGCAATCCTCGCGCTCCTGCTGCCCGCCACCGCGCACGCCGAATGGTATGAAGCGACGACGCCGCATGTCCGCGTGCTCGCCGAAGGCAAGGAAGCCGACGCGCGCAAAATCGCCGACCAGATCGAGCGCTTCGACGCCGCGCTGCGCTACCTGCGCCAAACCCCCGATCGCGACGACGGCCCCGCCGGCCGGCTCACCATCTATGTCGTCGACAGTTTCGCGCAGGTCGATCGGCTCAACCGGGGCTCGAACGTCGCCGGCTTCTATGTGCCGCGCGCCGGTGGGTCGGTCGCCTTCGTGCCGCGCCGTGCCGACAGCCGCGACACGCTGGCGCTCAGCGAGGAGGCGGTCCTGCTGCACGAATACACCCATCATTTCATGTTCCGGAACTACACCGCAGCCTATCCCGCCTGGCTGACCGAAGGCTTTGCCGAATTCCACGCCACCGCCACCTTCGACGACGACGGCAGCGTCCAGATCGGCGCGCCGCCGCTCTATCGTGCGCGCGGGCTGTTCACGCCGGTGCAATTGCCGATCGAGCGGCTGCTCGATCCCAGCGGCGCCCGCCTGAACCCGCAAGCCATCGACAATCTCTACGGCCGCGGGTGGCTGCTGCTGCACTATCTCACCTTCGACAAGCCACGCGGCAAGCAGCTCGCTGCCTATCTGCGCGCGATGGCCGAGGGAAAGCCCAGCCTCGACGCCGCCCGGATCGCGTTCGGCGATCTCAAAAAGCTCAACCGCGACCTGAACGCCTATACCGGCAAACGGCTGACCGCGGTGCGCATCCCCGCGACCGCGCTCAAGCCCGCGCCCGTCAGCGTCCGCCGCCTGACCCCGCCCGAGGAAGCGGTGATGGACGTCCATATCGTCTCGACCAGCGGGGTCGATCGCGAGCAGGCACGCAAATTGCTGCCCAAGGTCCGCAAGGCGGCGCAGCCCTATCCGGACCATTCCTTCGTCCAGGCGGTGCTCGCCGAGGCCGAATTCGACGCGGGGAATCTCGACGAGGCCAAGGCGGCGGCCGATCGCTCGGTCGCCGCGGATCCCAAATCGCGCAACGGGCTGTTGTACCAGTCGATGGCGATGACCCAGCTTGCGCTCGCCGCGGGCGATCGCAGCCCGCAGACCAAGCGCGCCACGCGTGCGCCGTTGCTCGCCGCCAACCGGCTCGACCCCGACGATCCCCGCCCGATGCTGCTGATCTACGAGCATTACCGCGCGTTCGGCGACACGCCCGGGCCAAGCGTCGTCGGCGCGATCCAATATGCGCACAGCATGGCCCCCGAGGATCACGGCCTGCGCCTGACCGCCGCGAGCGAATATCTCCGCGCCGGCAAGGTGTCGCGCGCCCGCGCGCTGGTGGCGCCGTTGGTGTATGATGCCCATGCGGGCCGCCAGGAGGCCGCCACCGCGCTGCTCGCACTGATCGACGCTTATGGCACCAACGCCGCCGACGCGACGGCAGGGGCGGCCGACACCCCCAAAGCGGGCGCCGGCCAGGCCGCGAACCCATAAAGGACCGCCTTGCGCACAAGCGCGAGTCGGCGGGGCTCCGAACCTCGGAAAGCTACAAAAGCTACACTACGTCCCCCCCGGATTCGCTCTTTCCGCGACACAACGCGATGCGGGGGAGGATGAGGGACGCGTGGTCATGCGGCATGCGTAACAAAGCGGGGGCTTGTAGGACAGCGGGGTTGGTTGGGAAGATTGCGGGAAGTGGTGGAAAGCGGACCTTGCGCTATCGCGAGCGGTAGCTGAATCTGCCCAAAGAAAGTACCAATGTGAATAACCGTTAGTGCCGCATCGGCAAAAGCAGATTAGAAAATACCGCTGTATTTACCTCGAAGGTATAGAACCGCTTCCTGCGGGCTTCATCCCCGCTGCAAGGCAACGTAAATGCCCCCCTCGAACCATTTGAGAGCCGCCCGATGTACTTCCGTCGACCGAAGGACCACAGGTTCAATGGCCATTTCGGAAACAAAGCATGAGGCTCATGCCACCTCTCCCCGCATTGTTGATGGTCGCAAACCTCGTCGCAAGCCCTCAATTGATGGCTCAAGAGGGGCAACGCGCGCTTCAAGCCGAAAAGCAGGCACCCCAGCGGGAAGATGTCGTTGTGACCGGCCAACGCGATCTCGATGATCTCGATGATCCTGATTCAGCAGTCACCCGCAAGACCTTGGGCAGCGGCAAAACTGGGGCCGGCCCCACCGTAAGCCGGTCCGTTTTCGCATTTTCTCGTCGGTTTGCCCGTTGCGCTATGAAGCGTTCGCCCAAGGGCCTTAGCCTTGTGCGCCGAGTGCTGGACGGACAAATCAACAGTGCTACGCATCGATATGCGCAGAGGCGGCTGGTTCAAGCCTATGTAGCCTGTTCGCAAAATCCCTCGATGGTTCTGCAATCGGAAACCGGCGCCAGCATCTCAAGAAATTACAACACGTTCTACTATGATCGCGGAGCATTGTTTATCGAAGCGCTTAACAGCTTTGCGCCTGACCTACGTCTGACGAAAGAGCAAACCACGGACACAACGGTGCACGCCCGGTTCGATGCGCGGGAAGTGCCGCTGGCGAGAATGCGCGACCCTATCGACCGCAGCTTCTTCGAAATGGCGGTTTGCCTCGTTCGCCTGAACCCTGAAATCGCAGTCGAACTGGTCAGGGCGGAAGGCGGTATCAGTCGGATCGACGCGCTAGAGGCGGCGCTCGTTAACAAGGGACGAGTATGCATCGGTGGAGCGAAACGCGTGTACTTCGATGCTACCCAGTTCCGTTTCTACATCGCCGACGCCGTTTATCGTTGGGCGGTGGCGGCCAAGGGTGTTGATACACTTATACCAAAGGGCTGAAATTCAACTCTATTCATTCTGCATTTCCGAGGCTGCGGCAAACCCGCCGAAGAGCCGGCATCAGACAATGCATCCTGTTCTATCGGAGTATGACCGAGCGTCTGCTTTCGGACACGGCGCGAGGCGAGCGAAACGTAGGGAACTGGGCGTTGCAGACAGGCTGCTTGTTATGAGTTTGCGGTCCAGCAAGCAGCGGCCCGTGTCCGCCCGTGCTAGGCTTGTCGAAGCACCGCCCTTGCTTCGCATCCGGCGTGCACCCAATAACCGGCGCCGCGACATGCGCAGCACGGGTCGGGATAATGACAACAGCCCCCGCTTCAATCCCCCCGCTTCGCTTCGCGCACCCCCTCGCGTCGGCGGAGCGCCAGCTTGCGATCTAGGCCATAGGCATAGCCGCCCAGCGTCCCGTCGCTGCGTTGCGCGCGGTGGCAGGGAATGACGATCGCGACCTGGTTCGCGCCGCACGCGGTTCCCGCCGCGCGCACCGCGCCGGGATTGCCCGCGGCGGCGGCGAGCTGGGCATAGCTTCGCGTCTCGCCCGGCGGGATCGCGCGCAGCGCCTGCCACACCGCCTCCTGGAACGCGGTCCCCTGCACGTCGATCGGCAGGTCGCGATCGAGCCCCGGCGTTTCGACCTCGGCGACCACATCGGCCGCCAGCCGCGCCAGCGCGCCATCGCCCTCGACGATCTGCGCGTGCGGGAAGCGCACGCGTAGCGATTCGGCATCCTCGTCGAACGATACCCGGCACAGCCCCTTGTCGGTCGCGGCGACCAGCATCGGCCCCAGGCTCGTCTCGGCGAGCGTCCAGCGGATCGTCACGCCTTCGCCGCCGCGCTTCCAGGCGCTCGGCGTCATCCCCAGCCGGTCGCCCGCGGTTTCGTAGAATCGGCTCGGCGCCGAATAGCCCGCTTCGTAGATCGCATCGGTCACGCGTTCCTCCTGCTGCAATGCCGCCACCGCGCGCGTCGCCTTGAGCCCGCGCGCATAGGCGGCAGGCGTCACCCCGGTGGCGCGCTTGAACAGCCGGTGGAAGTGATGCGGCGCATAGCCGACCGCCGCCGCGAGCTCGTCGAGCCCCGCGGGCGCGTCCTCGCCGCCGAGCAGCGCGACGGCGCGCGCCACCGCCAGCCGGTCGCGCCCCACTTCGTCGGGCTTGCAGCGAAGGCACGCGCGGAACCCCGCGTCGCGCGCATCGGCGGGATCGCGATAGAATTGCACATGCGCGCGCAGCGGCCGCCGTGCGGGGCAGCTCGGCTTGCAATAGATCCGCGTCGTCGTGACCGCGACGATCACCCGCCCGTCAAACGCCCGGTCGCGCGAATCGAACGCCGCCCAGGCATGATCGTCGGTGATGTGGAACCGGGTGTTGCTCATGGGCGCCTCGATAGGCCTATGCGCGCGCCGATGCATCCCGCGGCTTGCCGCCAAAGCGATCAGCCGCCGCGCGCCGCCCGGCGCTCGGCGGCATCGGCGCGCGCGGTCATCGTCGCCTCCACCCGCGACAGCGCCTCGCGAATGTCGCTCGCGCGCGGCTCGATCGCGCTGGCTGCGGCATAGATCGTACGCGCTTGCTCGAGCGAATCGGCTGCCTCGGCGCATAGCGCGCGGTTGAACACCACCGATGGATGGCCGGGCATCGCCGCTTCGATCGCATCGAATTCGCCGCACGCTGCGCGCAAGTCGCGCTGGGTCAGCCGGATCGCCTGCTTGAAGCGTTCGCCGGCCGCCTTGTCCATGCCCTTGCGCCCCTCGCGAAAGCGGATGTTCACCCGCTCGGCGCGCGGCGTGAGGTCGTCGCGCACCTCGGCGGCGATCGTGTCGATCATTGCCGACACCCGGTCCTCGACCCCGACCGGACTGGTGTCGCCGGGACACCAGCTGACTTCCTCACGCCTGGGATGCTGCTCGGCATAGAGGATCCGGCCATCGGCATTGCCCACCACGCGAAGGTCGGCGCGCACGCTCAACACCCGTCGCCGGCAATCGAGCTCGACATTGCCGCGCTTCTTGCAGTCCTTGTCGCTCCCCTCGATGCAGCGGTTGCGCTCGAGCTTCACCCGGTTTTCCTGCACCTCGGAAATGACCGCGCCGTCGAGCACGCCATCGGCATCGGCCCCGCCGCCGCGCCGCCCCGCCATCAGGTCGAAATGCGGCTGCCCGTCGGGGCCCGGCTGCGCCAGCGCGCGCTCGATCGCCATCGCCAGCCGCATTCCGTCCCCGCCGCCGAGCCGGCCGATCGCGAGCGAATCGAGCATCGCCACCGCACGATTGCCCGCTGGGGTCTCGGCGACAAAGCCGACGCTTTCCGCCGCGGCGCCCGAAACCATGCTCGCCGCCAGTCCGATCGCGAAGCATTTCGCGCCCAACACCCCCGCCACCGTCATCCGATCCATCATGCATTCCCCCGATTGCTGAACGACTTGTCGCGCAAAGATCGGCGATAGACAACGGGGGCGTAACGATCGACGGCAACGCCTTCGCCGCAGGCCCCCCGTCCACGCCCCGCCAGGGCCACGCTGCCGCACCGCTTGCGAAACCCGCCACCCGATGCTAGCAGCCCGCCAACCCATCAGGGCCGCACAGCTTGCGGCCCCTTTTGCGTATGGGGCCAATTCTAGCTCCCAAGAGGAACCCGATCGCGTGGAGACTTCCAGCGGTACTTCAGCCAGCATCCAGGCCAGCCTGAGCGGACGCTATGCGACCGCGCTGTTTTCGCTGGCGCGCGATGCCAGCGCGATCCAGCAGGTCGAGGCGAGCCTCGCCACCATCGCCAAGGCGCTGACCGAATCGGCCGACTTCAAGCGGCTGACCACCAGCCCGCTGCTCGGCCGGATCGAGGCGGGCAACGCCATCGCCGCGGTCGCGCCGGTGCTCGGGCTCGATCCGACCACCACCAAGTTTCTCGGCGTGCTCGCGCAGAACCGCCGGCTCGGCGCGCTGCCCGCGATCATCGCCACCTTTCGCGAGCTGGCTGCACAGCATCGCGGCGAAACGACCGCACAGGTCGTCTCGGCCCACCCGCTTACCGACGACCAGGTCGACGCGCTGAAGCAACAGCTTCGTGCCCGCGTTGGCCGTGACGTCGCGGTTGACCTCTCGGTCGACCGCTCGCTGCTCGGGGGCCTGGTGGTCCGCATCGGCAGCCAGCGTATCGACAGCTCGATCAAGACCCGTCTGAACACCCTCGCGCACGCGATGAAAGGCTGAAGGCTAAGACAATGGATATCCGCGCCGCAGAAATCTCGAAGGTCATCAAGGACCAGATCGCCAGCTTCGGCACCGAAGCAGAGGTCAGCGAAACCGGCCAGGTGCTCAGCGTCGGCGACGGCATCGCGCGCATCCATGGGCTCGACAACGTCCAGGCGGGCGAGATGGTCGAATTCGCCAATGGCGTGCAGGGCATGGCGCTCAACCTCGAGGCCGATAATGTCGGCGTCGTGATCTTCGGGTCGGACTCGGAGATCAAGGAAGGTGACGTCGTCAAGCGCACCGGCACGATCGTCGACGTGCCGATCGGCAAGGGCCTGCTTGGCCGCGTCGTCGATGGCCTGGGCAATCCGATCGACGGCAAGGGGCCGATCGTTTCGGACCAGCGCAGCCGCGTCGAGGTCAAGGCACCCGGCATCATCCCGCGCACCTCGGTGCATGAGCCGATGCAGTCGGGGCTCAAGGCGATCGACGCGCTCGTCCCCGTCGGCCGCGGCCAGCGCGAGCTGATCATCGGCGATCGCCAGACCGGCAAGTCAGCGGTCGCGATCGACACCTTCATCAACCAGAAGGCGGCAAACGCCGGCGACGACGAAAAGAAGAAGCTGTACTGCGTCTATGTCGCGGTCGGCCAGAAGCGCTCGACCGTGGCACAACTCGTTCGCACGCTCGAAGAGAACGGCGCGATGGAATATTCGATCGTGGTCGCCGCGACCGCGTCGGACCCCGCGCCGCTGCAGTTCCTCGCGCCCTATACCGGCACCGCGATGGGCGAGTATTTCCGTGACAACGGCATGCACGCACTGATCGTGTTCGACGATCTGTCGAAGCAGGCGGTCGCCTATCGTCAGATGTCGCTGCTGCTTCGTCGTCCGCCAGGCCGCGAAGCCTATCCGGGCGACGTGTTCTATCTCCACAGCCGCCTGCTCGAGCGCGCGGCCAAGATGAACGACGCCAATGGCGGCGGTTCGCTGACCGCACTGCCGATCATCGAGACGCAGGCGGGCGACGTTTCGGCGTACATCCCGACCAACGTGATCTCGATCACCGACGGCCAGATCTTCCTCGAAACCGACCTGTTCTTCGCGGGCATCCGGCCTGCGATCAACGTCGGCCTGTCGGTCAGCCGCGTCGGCTCGGCCGCACAGACCAAGGCGATGAAGAAGGTCGCAGGCAGCATCAAGCTCGAGCTCGCGCAGTATCGCGAAATGGCGGCGTTCGCGCAGTTCGGTTCGGACCTCGATGCCTCGACGCAAAAGTTGCTCAACCGCGGCGCACGGCTGACCGAGCTGCTCAAGCAGCCGCAGTTCCAGCCGATGCCGTTCGAGGAGCAGGTCGTGTCGATCTTTGCGGGCACGCAAGGGTATCTCGATGCGATCCCCGCGACCGACGTCGTTCGCTACGAACAGGCGATGCTGACCGAGATGCGTTCGAGCCACAGCGACGTGCTCGCCGCGATCCGCGACAGCAAGGATCTGAAGGACGATGTCCGCGACCGCCTGAAGGACGCGCTCGCCGCGTTCGCCAAGACGTTCGCTTGAACTAAAGAGCCCTCTCCCCTTCAGGGGAGAGGGTTGGGAGAGGGGCAGGTATGGACCCCCTCTCGTACTGCCCCTCTCCCCGGCCCTCTCCCCTGAAGGGGAGAGGGAGAAGGACACGAAGATGGCCTCTCTCAAGGCGCTGAAACTGCGGATCGGGTCGGTCAAGTCGACCCAGAAGATCACCAAGGCGATGAAGATGGTCGCCGCCGCGAAGCTGCGCCGTGCGCAGGAAGCGGCCGAAGCCGGTCGCCCCTATGCCGAGCGGCTCGAAGCCGTCGTCGCGCGCCTCGCCGCCAAGGTTGCGGGCAGCGACAATGCGCCGCTGCTGCTGTCGGGCACCGGTAAGGACGATGTCCATCTGTTCGTCGTCGCAACCAGCGACAAGGGGCTCGCCGGCGCGTTCAACAGCAACATCGCGCGCATGGCGCGTCGCCGCGCGCAGGAGCTGATCGCGCAGGGCAAGACGGTGAAGTTCTACACCATCGGCCGCAAGGGTCGCGCGGTGCTCAACCGCATGTTCCGCGAGCAGATGGTGCATGGCATCGAGCCGGGCGACCTGGGCAAGCTCAAGTTCGATGATGCGCGCGGTTATGCCGATGATCTGATCGCGCGCTTCCAGGCGGGCGAGTTCGACGTCGCGCATCTGTTCTACGCCACCTTCAAGACCGTGCTGACGCAGGAGCCGACCGAGCTCCAGCTGCTCCCCGTCGCGATCCCCGCTGCCAAGGCTGCCGCCGACAATGACGGCGGCGCGGTGATGGAATATGAACCCGACGAGGAATCGATCCTCGCCGATCTGCTGCCGCGCGCGATCGCGATCCAGCTCTATCGCGCGATCCGCGAGAATGCCGCGTCGGAGCAGGGCAGCAAGATGACCGCGATGGACAATGCCACGCGCAACGCGGGCGATCTCATCAAGCGGCTGTCGATCGAATATAACCGCGCGCGCCAGGCGGCGATCACGACCGAGCTGGTCGAGATCATCTCGGGCGCCGAGGCGCTTTGATGCGGTCGGGGATCGTCCTGTTGTGCGCAGCGGTGCTGGCGGGCTGCAACAGCCAGCCGCCCGAACCGACCGTGCTCGAGAACGAAGCGCAGATTGCCGCCACCGCCGCGACGATGCGCGGCTGGGACCGGGTGTTCAACGTGCCGACCGAGACGATCGGCCGCGCCAACCAGTTCGGCTTTCGCGCGCCCGCTTATGCCGCCGACGGCCCGACCTTCCTGTCCGAAGGCGCGCCGATCACGCTGTCGCAATCGGACGCGGACAAGCCCAACACCGGCACGTTCGAGGCAGCGGGCACGACTGCACAGGCGATCGAGCGCGTCGCCTTCACGCTTCGCATCACCGATCCCGCGAATGCCGATACCGCCAAGCAGCGCTTCACCGACATGATCAAGGCGTTCCTGTCGCAATATGACCTGCAGGACGACGAAGCCCTCGCGGCGATCGCTAGCGAAACCGCCTCCGACGCCACCGTCGCGGGGCAGCCGAGCTCGATCGCGGTCGCCAAGGGCGACGGCGACACCCGTACCATCACCGTGACTTTTACTCGCCCGGCGACTATCACGCCGGACATTCAGCCAGCCCAAGGACAAGCAGATGGCAACCGCGCCTGAAATGATTCGCCCCACGACCGAGGGCATGACCAACAATGTCGGCCGCATCAGCCAGGTGATCGGCGCGGTCGTCGACGTGACGTTCGAGGATCAGCTGCCTTCGATCCTGTCGGCGCTCGAAACCGATAATAACGGCAACCGGCTGGTGCTCGAAGTCGCGCAGCATCTGGGCGAGAACACCGTCCGCACGATCGCGATGGACGCGACCGAGGGTCTGACCCGCGGCCAGCGCGTCGTCGATACCGGCGCACAGATCCGCGTCCCCGTCGGCCCCAAGACGCTCGGCCGCATCATGAACGTCATCGGCGAGCCGATCGACGAGCGCGGCCCGGTCGGTCACGAAATGACCGCGCCGATCCACGCCAAGGCTCCCGACTTCGTCGACCAGTCGACCGAAGCCGCGATCCTGGTCACCGGCATCAAGGTCATCGATTTGCTCGCGCCCTATGCGCGCGGCGGCAAGATCGGGCTGTTCGGCGGCGCCGGCGTCGGCAAGACCGTGCTGATCCAGGAACTGATCAACAACATCGCCAAAGGCCATGGCGGCGTGTCGGTGTTCGCCGGCGTCGGCGAGCGCACCCGCGAGGGGAACGATCTGTACCATGAATTCCTCGACGCGGGCGTCATCGCCAAGGATGCCGACGGCAACCCGCAGTCCGAGGGTTCGAAGGTCGCGCTGGTATACGGCCAGATGAACGAGCCTCCCGGCGCGCGCGCCCGCGTCGCGCTGTCGGGCCTGACGATGGCCGAATATTTCCGCGACGTCGAAGGCCAGGACGTGCTGTTCTTCGTCGACAACATCTTCCGCTTCACCCAGGCGGGCTCGGAAGTGTCGGCACTGCTCGGCCGCATTCCTTCGGCGGTGGGCTATCAGCCGACGCTGTCGACCGACATGGGCGCGCTGCAGGAGCGGATCACCTCGACCAACAAGGGGTCGATCACCTCGGTCCAGGCGATCTACGTGCCCGCCGACGATCTCACCGATCCCGCGCCTGCCACGTCGTTCGCGCATCTCGATGCCACGACCAACCTCAACCGCGCGATTTCGGAGCTGGGCATCTACCCCGCGGTCGATCCGCTCGATTCGGTCAGCCGCGTGCTCGAGCCGCGCATCGTGGGGCAGGAGCATTACGACACCGCCCGCGCGGTCCAGGTGACGCTGCAGAAGTACAAGTCGCTGCAGGACATCATCGCGATCCTCGGCATGGACGAGCTGTCGGAAGAAGATAAGCTCACCGTTAGCCGCGCTCGGAAAATCCAGCGCTTCCTCAGCCAGCCGTTCCACGTCGCCGAGGTCTTCACCGGCATCCCCGGCAAGTTCGTGCAGATCGAAGATACCGTCCGCAGCTTCAAGGCGGTCGTGAACGGCGAATATGACCATTTGCCCGAGAGCGCCTTCTACATGGTCGGCGGGATCGACGACGCGATCGCCAAGGCCGCCAAGATGGCTGAGGAAGCGTAAGCTAAATCCCCCTCCCGCTTGCGGGAGGGGCTAGGGGAGGGCCTGTTTCCGTCCGCCCCCAGATACACCCCCTCCCCCGACCCCTCCCGCAAGCGGGAGGGGGGAGATCCAGAAATGCCCCTGCACTTCGAACTCGTCACCCCCGATCGCCTCGTCCGTAACGAGGAAGTCCATATGGTCACCGTCCCCGGCACCGAGGGCGATTTCGGCGTGCTCGAAGGCCACGCGCCCTTCATGTCGACGATCCGCGACGGCGACCTGCTGGTCCAGAAGACCGCCAATGGCGCCGCCGAGACGATCCGCGTTGAAGGCGGCCTCGCCGAAGTCACCACCCGCGGCCTGACGATCCTCGCCGAAAAGGCGGCGTAACCCTTCTCTCTTCGCTGAATGCGTGCTGGGTCGGGGTCGGTCGAGTGCTCGCGCTACCGCGTCCGCCCGCTCCGCTGGCCGTACCGGCTGGACACCGCCCGCCCGGCCCCTTCCAGAGTGGGGAGGGCATCTGCCCCCGCCTCGAATGGTTAGGCAATTGTCAAACCTTGCGCGTTAACCCGACCGGATAAACCCGAACGGGCAAGGGAAGTGGCATGAGTGCATTCGGCCGACGTAACGGCATCAGCGGCGGCGCGGGCGGCGGCAGGCCGGCATTCGGCGTTGCGCGCCCGATGCAGGGGCCGGGCGGCCCCCAGCGCGAAGCTGATGGCGGCGGTGATCAATTCCCGCCGCTCGATTCGATCCCGCTTCCCGGCAGCCTGCTCGACGACGATCTGTCGTCGAACCTGCTCAACGGCGATGCGATGCAGCGCCTCGCCGATCGCCAGGCGACCTCGGGCGACCAGGGCAACAGCCGCGTCGAAGGCTTCGAATCATCGATCCACCGTATCAAGGAACAGGTGCTGCCGCGCCTGCTCGAACGCGTCGATCCCGAAGCCGCCGCGACGCTCAGCAAGGACGAGCTCGCCGAGGAATTCCGCCCGATCATCGGCGAGGTCCTCGCCGAGCTGAAGCTGACGCTCAACCGCCGCGAGCAGTTCGCGCTCGAAAAGGTGCTGGTCGACGAATTGCTCGGCCTGGGACCGCTCGAGGAATTGCTCGCCGATCCGGCGATCACCGACATCATGGTCAACGGTCCCGAACAGACCTTCATCGAGCGCAAGGGCAAGCTCGAGCTCGCCAACATCCAGTTCCGCGACGAGGAGCATCTGTTCCAGATCGCGCAGCGAATCTGCAACTCGGTCGGCCGCCGCGTCGACCAGACCACCCCGCTCGCCGACGCCCGCCTCAAGGACGGCAGCCGCGTCAACGTCATCGTGCCCCCGCTCAGCTTGCGCGGCACCGCGATCTCGATTCGTAAATTCTCGGCCAAGCCGATCACGCTCGACATGATGGCCAATGGCGGGTCGATGAGCCAGAAGATGGCGACCGCGCTCAAGATCGCCGGGGCCTGCCGCTTCAACGTCGTGATTTCGGGGGGTACCGGCTCGGGCAAGACGACGATGCTCAACGCGCTGTCGAAGATGATCGACCCTGGCGAACGCGTGCTGACGATCGAGGATGCCGCCGAGCTTCGGCTGCAGCAGCCGCACTGGCTGCCGCTCGAGACCCGTCCGCCCAACCTCGAGGGGCAGGGTGAGATCACGATCCGCGACCTCGTCAAGAACGCGCTGCGTATGCGGCCCGACCGGATCATCCTGGGCGAAATCCGTGGCTCGGAATGTTTCGACCTGCTCGCGGCGATGAACACCGGCCATGACGGATCGATGGCGACGCTTCACTCGAACTCGCCGCGCGAATGCCTCGCGCGCATGGAGAACATGGTGATGATGTCCGACATCAAGGTGCCAAAGGAGGCGATCAGCCGCCAGATCGCCGATTCGGTCGACCTGATCATCCAGGTGAAGCGCCTGCGCGACGGTTCGCGCCGCGTGACCAACATCACCGAGGTGATCGGCATGGAAGGCCCGGTGATCGTCACCCAGGAGCTCTTCAAGTTCGAATATCTCGACGAGAGCGCCGATGGGAAGATCATCGGCGAATATCGCTCGATGGGGCTGCGGCCCTACACGCTGGAGAAGGCCAAGATGTTCGGCTTCGACCACGCGATGCTCGAGGCGTGCCTGTAATTACCCCCCCTCCCTGAAAGGGAGGGGGCTGGGGTGGTCGAGTGCTCGCGATACGGCCGCCGAGCGTGGCGGCGGAGCCGTACCACGAGCCCCCTACCCACCCCCGACCCCTCCCTTTCAGGGAGGGGGGATTGCGCCCTTCTTCTTCCTTAAGCCCTCTCCCGCAGGCGGGAGAGGGTTGGGTGAGGGTGCTTCTTTTCCCTCTTCTCGCCCACCGCCCCCGCCCCGCCATTGCCAAATCGGGTACGCTGCGCTACATAGGGCAAGCTACAGTCGCAAATTGACGGTGAATGGTGCTTTGCGGCTCCTGTTTCCTTCTTTCCCTGCCCCTTAAGCGCCGGACGTCCCGGCAGTCGGGTCGCCCTACAAGAAAGAAAGGATGCACTTATGAGCATCACCGGAACCGTAAAGTTTTTCAACGCCGACAAGGGCTATGGCTTCATCACCCCCGATGGCGGTGGCCAGGACGCATTCGTCCACATCAGCGCAGTCGAGCGTGCGGGTTTTTCGACCCTGCGTGAAAACCAGCGCGTCAGCTATGAGCTCGAAGCCGGCAAGAGCGGCAAGTCGAGCGCAGTGAATCTCGAAGCAGCGAGCTGAACTGTCGCAGCGGGTGGCGCGGCCTTCGGGCTGCAGCCGCCCGCTGCACATGCTGCAAACCTACCCGCTTACTTGAAGGAATATATCCAATGGCAAGCGAACCCAGCTATTACCGTGCCCAGGCCGCGCTTGCAGAAGCCGAAGCCGATGGTGCGATGCTCGACAATGTCCGCGATCGCCATATGCGATCAGCACAGGCATTCAATCAAATGGCCGAGCGACAGGAAAAAGTCGCGGTCATGCGCGCCGCGCGCGAAGCCGCCAGCGGCTCGAACGCCCCCGGCGCTCCCTACCCCCAGGAATCCTTAATTGAACCGCATACCGACTGAATTTTTTCGCTTTTCTACCGCTGCTTCCAACTGCCGGTCGATCCCTTCCCCGGCCATCATCCACGCCACCGCATTACGCCGCCGATGTGCCGTTGCGCACGCCGCCGCGATCGAAGTGCTCGGATGAATTAATACGCCACCGCAACCTTCCACCCGCTTCCCGCATTGTTGCGGTTCAACGGTATGATGAAGGAGCGGATGATGCGTGGACTGACATTGGCGACGGTCGCAGCGGCGACAATGGTCGCGGGTTGCGCCGGCGGCATGGGCGGCGGGCTTGGCGGCTTCGGTGGTGGCCTTGGTGCCAGCAGTGGCTATGACTATAACCGTCCCGACCCGTCATACGGCGGTTACGAAGCCGATCGCTATTATCGCGAAAATCCGCGCATCCAGCCGCGCCGCCTGAGCGCCAATGACCGCGTCTATCGCGGTCGCGACAATCGCTATTATTGCCGCCGCAACGACGGCACCACCGGCCTGATCGTCGGCGGTCTGGCAGGCGGCACGCTGGGCAGCATCCTTGCACCCGGCGGCTCGTCGTTGCTCGGAGCATTGCTCGGCGGCGCAGCGGGCGCAGCAGGCGGCCAGGCGCTCGATCGCAACGGCAACAACCAGGTCGAATGCCGCTAAAGCGGTAAACAATACCGGGCGGCGTTCGCGCCGCCCGGTATTTTTAAGCCTTGGTGGGCGCTGCCATCAGCAAGGCGACGATCCCCTCGGCACCCGAGTGGACCTCGTCCCAGGTCGCAGCAAAGCCGTGTTCGTCGCCGAAATAGGGGTCGATCACCCCCTGCCCTTCGAACCCGGGCACATGATCCAGCAGCAGCGACAGCCGCGCGCTGGCATCGGCCGGGCGGATTGCGGCAAGGTCCGACAGGTTTCGCGCGTCGAGCGCGATCACATGATCAAATTCGTGAAAATCGGCCGCGCTAACCTGCCGCGCGCAATATTTCGAAATATCGGTACCCCGTCGCCGCGCTTCAGCCTGCGCGCGCGGATCGGGCGCGCCGCCGACATGCCAGTCGCCAGTGCCCGCCGAATCGACCCGCACCGGAAGGCCCCTGGCCTGCGCCACCTGCCGAAGCGCAGCCTCGGCCAGCGGCGATCGGCAAATATTGCCCAGGCACACGAACAGCACCGACGGCATCGCCGCCGGTGCCGCCGCACGCGTCATGCCGCGCGGAACACGCCGCAGGCGATCCGGCTGCCGCTATTGCCCGACGGATCGGTCTTCATGTCGTCGGGGCCGGCATGGATCATCATCGCCGCGCCATCGGCGTCGAGCAGCCCCGAGATCGTCGCGCCGCCCAGCGTATAGGTCAGCGACCCGCTGCCATCGCTGCCGACGTCGAGGTTGGGCGCATCGCCGACATGCGGCCCGGCGGGGTTCTGCATGCCATGCTGCTTGGTGGTAGGGTTCCAATGCCCGCCCGCGCTCTCGAAGGTCGGTGCGTCGCAGCGACCGACGGTGTGGATATGCGCGCCATGCGGCCCCGGCGGCATCGCATTGCCCTCGACCACCAATTGCAGCCCATCGACCATCTCGGTCGCGGTCACGGTGCCGACCGACTGGCCGTTGGCGGTGATCAGCTGCGCGGTCGCAACCGCGCCTTCGCCGGCTGCGCCGCCCGCGGTGTCGGTCATCGCACAACCGCCCAGCGCCAGCGCGCCCATCGCCGTCATCATCATGAACTTGGTCATCGCGCGTCTCCCTGTATGAATCTCGATAGCCGAATGGTTGGGCAGGGGTGCAGGTTCCCCCGCACCCCCATCGCGGTCACGCGTCGTAGCGCGGCAGTCCCGGCAGGATCTTGTCGAGCGTGATCGGGAACTCGCGCACCCGCACGCCGCAGGCATTGTACACCGCGTTCGCCACCGCGCCGCCGACCCCGCAAATGCCGAGCTCGCCGACGCCCTTGGCCTTGATCGGCGACGATTTGTCGTCGAGCTCGTCGAGGAAGATCACGTCGATATCGGGAATGTCGGCGTGTACCGGCACATGATATTCGGCCAGATCGTGGTTGACGAAATAGCCGAAGCGCTTGTCGACGACGCATTCCTCCATCAGCGCGGCGCCGATTCCCATCGTCACCCCGCCCAGGCACTGGCTGCGTGCGGCGATCGGGTTGATGATCCGCCCCGCCGCGCATACCGACAGCGCGCGCCGCACGCGCACCTCGCCGGTGTGGATGTTCACCCCCGCCTCGATGAAGTGCGCGCCGAAGCCTGCCTGCGCATATTTCTTGTCGAGATCGCCGAAGGTCACGTCGCCCTCGGCCACCACGCCGTCGGGGCCAGCGGCCTCGCCCAGCGGCACGCTGCGCCCGCCGGCGACGATGTTGCCGCCTTCGAAGGTCACCTCGGCGGTGTTGAAGCCCGCCTTCTGCGCCAGCGCCGCGCGGAGATTCTCGCAGGCATAATAGAGTCCCGCCGATGCCGAATTGGCGCCCCATGATCCGCCCGACCCCGCTGACCGCGGAAAGTCGCTGTCGCCCAGCCGCACCTGGACGCGCTCGATCGGCAGCCCAAGCATCTCGGCGCCGACTGCGGCGAGCACGGTATAGCTGCCGGTGCCGATATCGGTCATCTGCGTCTCGACGATCAGGATGCCGTCGCTCCCCATCCGCACCCGCGCGCCCGATGGCATCATCAGATTGTTTCGCAGTGCCGACGCGACGCCGATCCCGACCAGCCAGTCGCCGTCGCGGACCTGCGCGGGCTTGGGATTGCGCCGGTCCCAACCGAACTTCTCGGCCCCGGTGCGCAGGCATTCGACCAGCATCCGCGTCGAAAACGGCCGCGACGGCCCGACCGAGGGGTCATATTGCACGTCGTTGGCGATCCGGAACGCCACCGGGTCCATCCCGATCTTCTCGGCCAGTTCATCGATCGCGCTTTCAAGCGCGAGCAGCCCCACCGCCTCGCCCGGCGCGCGCATCGCGGCACCCCTGGGCAGGTCGAGCACCGACAGCCGAGTCTCGATCAAGCGGTTCTCGCCGCCATACATCAGCTTGGTCTGTTCGGACGCGTTCTCCGATCCCGCGTCGGGCAGATTGCCCGACCAGGTCATGTGTCCCACCGCGGTGAGCTTGCCGTCGCCGTTCGCTGCCAGCCGCACGCGCTGGATCGTCGCGGGGCGATGGCTGGTGTGGTTGAAAATCTGCGGCCGGGTCAGCGCCACCTTCACTGGCCGTCCCAATTCACGCGCCGCCAGCGCCGCCAGGATCGGATCGCTGTACAAAAACAGCTTCGACCCGAAACCGCCGCCGACATAGGGGGTGAGCACCCGCACATTGGCCTCGGGGATTTGCAGCGTGGCGGCAATGCCGCGCGTGGCCCAATGGACGATCTGATGCGACGTCCGCACCGTCAGCCGGTCCCCCTCCCACAGCGCGATCGACGCCTGCGGTTCCATCATCGCATGCGATTCATCGGGGGTGGTATAGGTTTCGTCGACCTTGAACTCGGCCTTGGCAAAGGCGCCGGCGAAGTCGCCCTTGCGAACGTCGGGCGCATCGGCAACCGGCTTGCCCTGATCCTTCACCTGGGCCAGCTCGAACGCGCCCTTGGCCTGGGCATAGTCGATCCGCACCAGATTGGCTGCCGCGCGCGCCTGTTCGAAGGTTTCGGCGACGACGAATGCGACCGACTGGTCGAAATGCTTGATCTCGGGCCCCTGCAATTGCGGCACCGCGCCGCGCCCGCTGGTCGCCTGTTTCGGCACGTTCTGATAGGTCAGCACCAGCAGCACGCCCGGCGCAGCCTCGGCCTCGCGCACGTCGATCGACGTGATCCGCCCCTTGGCGATGCCCGCCCCGCGCATCACGCCATAGGCGACGTTCGGCCCGACATCGTGATATTCATAGGCATAGGTCGCGCGCCCGGTGACTTTCAGCGGTCCTTCGACACGGGTATGCGGCTGGCCGACCACCCGTTCCTGGTCGATCGGGTTGATCCCGGCGGGGGTATCGAACTTCATGCCTGACGCTCCTGCGCGCTGGCCTCGGCAAGCGCTGCGGCGAGCGTGCGCTCGGCCAGCGGCAGCTTGAAGGCATTCTGGGACGTGGTCTTGGCGCCGGCAAAGGCGGCGGCAGCGATGGCGCGCGGAGTGTCGAGCGCCTCGGCAGCCTCGACGCGCCACGGCTTGGCGCCGATCCCGCCGAACGCGATCCGGCGGCCATTGGCGGTTTCGACCAAGGCAACCGATACCAATGCGAACGCATAGGACGCACGATCGCGCACCTTGCGGTACAAATGCCGCCCACCCAGCGGCTTGGGCAAGGTCACTGCGGTGATCAGCTCGCCGGCTTTCAGCGTCGTTTCGATATGCGGGGTGTCGCCCGGCAGCGTGTGGAAATCGGCGATCGGTATCGATCGCTCGGTCCCGTCGGGGCCCAGCGTCTCGACCACCGCGTCGAGCGCGCGCATCGCCACCGCCATGTCGGAGGGATGCTGCGCGATGCACGCATCGCTCACCCCCATCACCGCCAGATTGCGGCTGAACCCGCCGATCGCGGCACAGCCCGATCCCGGCACGCGCTTGTTGCACGGCTTGCTGGTGTCGTAGAAATAGGGGCAGCGCGAACGCTGGAGCAGATTGCCCGCGGTCGTCGCCTTGTTGCGAAGCTGCGGCGATGCGCCCGACAGCAGCGCGCGCGACAGCACCGCATAGTCGCTGCGGATCCGCGCATCGGCGGCAAGCGCGGTGTTGCGCACCAGCGCGCCGATCCGCACGCCGCCCTCGTCAGTCCGCTCGATCCGGTCGAGCTTCAGCCGGTTGATGTCGATCAGCGTCGATGGCCGCTCGATGTCGAGCTTCATCAGGTCGAGCAGATTGGTACCGCCCGCGATGAACTTCACGCCGGCGCCGGTCGCGCCCGCCGCTGCCTGTTTGGGCGCGGTCGCGCGGGTGTAGCTGAACGCCCTCATGCCCGCTGCCCCTGCACATCGCGGATCGCCGCGACGATGTTGGGATAGGCGGCGCAGCGGCAGATGTTGCCGCTCATCCGTTCGCGCACCTCGGTATCGCTGAACGCCACGTCGTCGAGGTCGGCGGTCACATGGCTCGGAATACCGTCCTTGATCTCCTCGAGCATGCCCACCGCCGAGCAGATCTGCCCGGGGGTGCAATAGCCGCACTGGAAACCGTCATGGGCGACGAACGCCGCCTGCATCGGGTGGAGCTTGTCGGGGGTGCCGAGGCCCTCGATCGTCGTCACTTCGTCGCCGTCGTGCATCACCGCGAGCGTCAGGCAGCTGTTGATCCGCTGCCCGTCGACCAGCACGGTGCAGGCGCCGCATTGGCCGTGATCGCAGCCCTTCTTGGTGCCGGTCAGCTGCATATGCTCGCGCAGCGCGTCGAGCAGCGTGGTGCGCGGATCGAGCGTCAGCCGCTGCTTGCGGCCGTTCACCGTCAGCATCGTCGCCACCGGGGTGATCGGTGCAGCCTTGGCCGGCGTATCCTGTGCCACCAACGGTCCCGCTCCCATCACTGCGGCGCCAGCGGCACCCCCCGCCAGCACGCCGCGGCGCGTGACGCCGCCCGTTTCGCGATCACTTTGCATTGCATTCCCCGTTCCGCATTCGACAAGCTAGTACGCAGGCGAGCCCGATAGGCTCCGCTTGCGAGGTGTTCGCACATTTCGGCGATAATCGCGAGCATTCCCCGGCGCATGCCCGATCCCCGCGCAACCCGCCGACCGCGTTGACAGCGTCGCGGCTTTTGGCAAATATTCCGCTTCCCGGGCAGTGCGGCGCCCGTCCAGACGGCGATCGTCCAAGTCCGCTCCATCAGCCGGCTGTGCGGCTCGGGAGCGCTTGACCATGGATGCCACGACCGCCGCCAACCTTGCCCGCCCACCGCAGATCGGCCTCGTCGCGCTGTTCCTCAAATTCCTGCGCTTCGGGTTACTGGCGTTCGGCGGCCCCGTCGCGCAGATCGCGATGATCCGCGAGGCGCTGGTCGAGGACGAACGCTGGATCGATCGCGCGCGCTTCAATCGCCTGCTCGCGGTGCTGCAGATTCTGCCGGGGCCCGAAGCGCACGAGCTTTGCGTACACCTTGGCATGCTTGCGCGCGGCCGGATCGGCGGGCTGCTGGCGGGGCTGGGTTTCATGCTGCCCGGCTTCGCGCTGATGCTGGTCGCGGGCTGGTTCTATGTCTCGCAGGTCGCAGGGGTGGCGGCATGGACCGGCGCGCTCCTAGGCGTCCAGATCGCGGTGCTGGCGATCATCCTGCGCGCGGTGGTGCGGATCGGGCAGCATGCGATCGAAGACCGCTCGCTCGCCGCAATCGCCGCCGCCAGCCTGATCGCCACGCTGCTCGGTGTCGCATTCTGGATTCCTCTGGTCGCCGCTGGGCTGGTCTATGCCGCAGCAGGGAGGCGCGCGCTGATCGCGCTGGTGCTGGTCGGCGCGGTAACCGCTGCGCTCCTTCTTGGCGGCGGCAATACCAGCGCCCCGCCGGTGGCGAGTGCGCAGGCGCTGACGATCGGCGCGCTGTTCGTGGCGGGGCTGAAGGGCGGGCTGCTGACCTTCGGCGGCGCCTATACCGCGATCCCCTATGTCCGCGCCGACACCGTCGGTCGCGGCTGGATCAGCGACGCCGCGTTCCTCGACGGGGTGGCGATCGCCGGGGTGTTGCCCGCGCCGCTGGTGATCTTCGCGACCTTTGTCGGCTATATCAGCGGCGGGCTGGGTGGCGCGCTGGCGATCACCGCGGGCATGTTCCTCCCCGCCTTCGCCTTCTCGATGATCTGGTTCGAACGGCTCGAGGCGGTGGTCGAAGCGCCCGCGCTGCACCGCGTGCTCGCCGGGGTCGCCGCTGCAGTGGTCGGGATCATCGCAGGCACCTTCGTGCAGCTGTCGGCGGCCACCGTCGCGCGCCTGCCGCAGGTGCCCCTGGGCATCCTGTTGTTCACGATCGCGCTGGCGCTCGCATGGCGGCTCAAGGGCGGATGGGTTACCCCGGCGATCGTCGCAGGGGGCGCTATAGCTGGATGGGCGCTGCTGTCCTGACATAGCGAAATTCGGTGCGGTTCCGAACCGAAGCGCGCGCTGTCGCACTTGTGGGCTCGCTACGTCGACAGGCCACCAGTTGTGCCGGTGACGGCACCTACCCACAACCAGTAGTGGCATCCCCCATCAAAATCGTCTGCCGGGCAAAGTTTCCAGTGGCGATCGGCGGCCATCTCGTTTACCCATGGTGACTCGCCGCGAGGCCGTTGGGCACCCCGCCCACGGCGCTCGCCGGTACGGTTCTCATGCAGGGCGAAGGGGGTGTCGATGCCAGTAGCAGCTACCCGATTCGCCCGCAGGCCGGATGCCGCGCCCGCCAGGTGGCGGCAGGCGCGGCGCTCGGAATCAGTCGTCGGCGGCGTCGCCGCTTTCCTCTTCCTCGAACTGCAGCGCGTTCGCCGCGGTCGCGCTCAGCCGGACCGTGTCGCCCTCGACCTCGGCAACGAGGCCGCCCGACAGATAATGGTGATGCCCTTCATGCGCGCCTTCGCCCGAATCGGCCTTGGTCAGCTTGATGCGGTCGCCCTCGACCTTGTCGACGGTGCCGACATGGACGCCGTCGGCGCCGATGACTTCCATATGCTCGCGAATGTTGCTCAGATCGGCCATGGTCGTTCTCCTGTAGTGACGATCGCCAAACGCGCGTGCAGGGGTTCCGCTGCATGAGCCTGTCGATCGCGATCATGTATGGTGTCGCCGCGATCGCGGCAATCACCGGGCTATGGCTGCTGCTCGCGCTTCGCCGTCCCTCGGGCCCGGCGCGCGTCTATGTTTTCCGAATGTGCGGCATCATGGCGCTCGCGCTTGGCGTCGTCCTGACGATGTCGGCAACCGCGCTGTGGCGAACCGAACAACCCGCTTGAACCCTTTTTCACCGATCACCGCCTGAAGGACCGCCCCCATGTCGCTCACCGAAGCCCGCAAGCAGTACAAGCCCTTCGAATACCCTTGGGCGTTCGATTTCTGGAAGCGCCAGCAGCAGCTTCACTGGCTGCCCGAGGAAGTGCCCCTGGGCGAGGATTGCCGCGATTGGGCGCAGAAGCTGTCGGATCACGAGCGCAACCTGCTAACGCAGATCTTCCGCTTCTTCACCCAGGCCGATGTCGAGGTGCAGGATTGCTACCACGAGAAATATGGCAGCGTGTTCAAGCCGACCGAGATCAAGATGATGCTGACCGCGTTCAGCAACATGGAGACGGTCCACATCGCGGCCTACAGCCATCTGCTCGACACCATCGGCATGCCCGAGAGCGAATATGGCGCCTTCCTCGATTATGCCGAGATGAAGGACAAGCACGACTTCATGCAGCAGTTCGGCGTGGCCAACGACGAGGATATCGCGCGCACGCTGGCGATGTTCGGCGGCTTCACCGAGGGCGTCCAGCTGTTCGCGTCGTTCGCGATGCTGATGAACTTCCCGCGCTTCAACAAGATGAAGGGCATGGGCCAGATCGTCACCTGGTCGATCCGCGATGAATCGCTGCATTGCGAAGGCATCATCAAGCTGTTCCACGCCTTCACCCAGGAGCGCGGCTGCCTGACGCGCGCGGTCAAGGACGACATCGCCGATGTCTGCCAGACCACGATCCGGCTCGAGGATGCGTTCATCGACCTCGCCTTCGAAATGGGCCCGGTCAACGGCATGACCGCCAAGGAGATCAAGAAGTATATCCGCTTCATCGCCGATTGGCGGATGAATCAGCTCGGGCTCAAGCCGATCTACATGATCGACGAACATCCGCTGCCGTGGCTCGCCCCGCTGCTCAACGGCGTCGAGCATGCCAATTTCTTCGAGACGCGCTCGACCGAATATTCGAAGGGCGCGACCAAGGGCAATTGGAACGACGTGTGGGGCAGCTTCGACAAGCGCCAGTCGGCCAAGAAGGGCAGCATCGTCGCCAACGAGGACGAAGCCAGCGACATGTTCGCGAATGCCGGGGTGGCGGCGGAGTAACGATCGGTTAACTTTTTGCATGAGGGCGGGGAACACCGCGCGGGTCGGTTGGTTCATTCCCCAACGATCATAGTTTCCCTTGCTACGGATCGACCATCCCCGAACCGGGGCGCTACGGAATGCTCGGTTCGTCACTGTTATCGGCGTCGCCTTCCCCCGGGGCGACGCCGCTTTCGTGTGGAGCCGGGCCGATTCGGGCTGCCGCAGGGCGTCGGGCTGTGGCATCGTCGCGCGCATGACCACGCTTCGCCCTTTCCATCTCGCCTTCCCCGTCCACGACCTCGCCGCCGCGCGCGCTTTCTATCGTGACGTGCTCGGCTGTGCCGAGGGGCGCTCGAGCGATCACTGGATCGACTTCGACTTTGCCGGCCACCAGATCGTCGCGCATCTCTCGCCCGATGCCCGCGCCGCCGAAGTCACCAATGCCGTCGACGGCCATGCCGTGCCCGTCCCGCATTTCGGCATCGTGCTGACGATGGACGATTGGCAGGCGCTCGCCGATCGCGTCGCCGCGGCGGGCATCGCCTTCGGCATCGCGCCGCACATCCGCTTCCAGGGGCAGCCCGGCGAGCAGGCGACGATGTTCTTTCGCGACCCCAGCGGCAACGCATTGGAGTTCAAGGCGTTCGCCGATGACGCGATGTTGTTCGCCAGCTGAAAGGCCCAGATTCATGACCGAACCCGTTACCGTCGACATCCCCCATTCGCTCACCCAGGCCGATGTCCGCGCCAAGATGGACGGCGGCATCACCAAGCTGGCGGGGATGTTTCCCGGCGGATCGGTGGTCGATCATCGCTGGGAGGACGACAGCACGATGACCTTCACCGTCTCGGCGCTGGGCCAGCGCGTGGCGAGCCGCGTCGAGCTGCTCGAAGGCCGCGTCCGGGCGACGATCGACCTGCCGCCGATGCTTGCGCTGTTCGCCGACAAGCTGCGCTCGAAGCTCGCCAAGGACGGCCCGGGGTTGCTGAAATAGCCACGATACCTCCCAAGGGAACCGATCGGCGTTCCAGACGATACAAGCGGCAGCGAAAAAGGGGAATTCCGATGCTGCAATCGTTACGCTGGCTTGCGCTGCTCACGCTGCCGGCGTTCGCGATCGGCATTCCCGCAGGCGTCGCGCTGGGCAGCTTCGCCGCCGGCGAGCCCACCACCGGCTACATGGAGGGCTATCTGCCCCCCGACGCCGGTGCCGAGCTGCAATCGGCGAGCGCCGCCGACGCGCTCCAGCCCGCCGACGAAGCCTTCATCCCCGAGGATCGCTATATGACCGCGGCTCAGCGCTTCGCCGACTGACCCGCCGGGCTGACGCGCCAGATCACGTTGCCGACATCGTCGGCTACCAGCAGCGCGCCGGTGCGATCGCCGATCACCCCCACCGGCCGCCCGCGCGCCTGGTCGTCGGCGTTGAGGAAGCCCGTCAGCACGTCGATCGGCTTGCTGCCCGCCACCGGATAGCCGTTGGCACCGAACGGCACGAACACGACCTTGTACCCCGCGGGCGGCTCGCGATTCCACGATCCGTGCTGGCCGATGAACGCGCCGCGCGAGAAGCGCTGCCCCAGTTGCACTTCATCGGCAAAGGTCAGCCCCAGCGACGCGGTATGCGCGCCCAGCGCATAATCGGGCCGCCGCGTATATTCGCGCAGATCAGGCCGGCCGGGCGACACGCGGGTGTCGGTATAGCCGCCCCAATAGCTGTACGGCCAACCATAGAAGCCGCCGAACTCGACCTGCGTCAGATAATCGGGCGGCAGGTCCGATCCCAGCATGTCGCGCTCGTTGACGACGGTCCACAGCGCCTGCGTCACCGGGTTGATCGCCATCCCCACCGGATTGCGCAGGCCGGCCGCATAGATGCGGAACCGCTTCGCCGCGGGATCGACCTCGAGGATCGTCGCGCGGTTCTTCTCCACCGCCAGCCCGTTCTCGGCGATGTTGCTCGCCGACCCCACCGAGACGAACAACTTCTCGCCATCGGGGCTGGCAATGACGTTGCGCGCCCAATGATTGCCGCCGCCGGGAAGGTCGACGATCTTCTCGGCCGGCGCATCGATCTTGGTCTGCCCCATGCGGAAGGGGAAGCGCACCAGCGCATCGGTGTTGGCGACATAGAGCCAGTCACCCTGCACGACCATGCCGAAGGGCGAATTGAGCCCGGTCAGCAGCACCGATCGTTGCTCGGCGACGCCATCGCGGTTCGCATCGCGCAGCAGGGTGATCCGGTTGGCCGAGGGCACGCCGGCGCCCGCACGCGCCATCAGGAAGCTCATGATCTTCGCGGTGATCCCGCCGCCCTCGCGCGGCGGCGAATTGGTCTCGGCCACCAGCACGTCGCCATTGTCGAGCCGGTACATCCAGCGCGGATGATCAAGATCGCCGGCAAAGGCGTTGACCTGCATCCCCGCCGCCGCGACGGGCTTGCCGCCCTCCCAGCCCACCGGCTTGGCGATGCCGATCGTCGGGAAGGTCTGCTCGCGCGGTTCGCTGATCTGCGGCGCGGTGCCCATCACCGCGTCGTTGGGCAATTGCGCCACGTCGGGCCGCAGGAACAGGAACCACACGGCCAAGGCGAGGACGACGAGCACCCCAAGGGCGATCAGCAGTTTTTTGCGCATGGCGTCCAGATAGGCCGGCGGCGGGGAAGCGCCAAGGCGAAAAGCCGAAGGCCTATGCGTCGTCGTCGATCACCGCGCGCGCGGGCGGATGCAGCCGCAGCTTGCTCACCCGCCGCGAATCGGCCTCGACAATCTCGAGCGTCCAGCCGCTTTCATGCGCCAGCATCTCGCCCGCCGCGGGCACATGCCCCGCCAGCACGAAGGCGAGCCCGCCGAGCGTCTCGATATCCTCCTCGACCTCGCCCAGCCGCGGATCGATCAGCTTGGCGACCTCCTCGAGTTCGGCGCGGGCATCGGCTTCCCATGCGCCGCCATCGATCGGTTCGAGCAGCGCGTGCGGTGCGTCGTCATGCTCGTCCTCGATCTCGCCGACGATCTCCTCGATCAGATCCTCGATCGTGATCAGCCCCTCGGTGCCCGAATATTCGTCGAGCACCACCGCCAAATGGGTGCGGCTCGACTGCATCTGCAGCAACAGGTCGATCGCATCCATCGATTGCGGCACGAACAAGGGCTGGCGCAGCAATTCGGTGAGCGTCTCGGGCGGGGCGGCGCCGGTCGCCAGGATGTTGAACACGTCCTTGATGTGGACCATCCCGATCACCTGATCGAGATGCTCGCGATACACCAGCAGCCGGCTATGCCCCTCACTCGCGAAACACTGGACCAGGTCGGCAAAGGCGATCTTTTCCTCGACCGCGACGATGTCGGCGCGCGGCACCCCGCAATCGCCCGCATCGCGCTCGCCGAAATGCAGCAGATTGCGCACCATCTGCCGCTCGACCGGCGACAGATCGCCCGAGATCGGCTTTTCGGCCTCGTCCTCGTGCGCGGTAATGACTTCCTCGATCCGCTCGCGCAGCGTCTCGTGATTCTCGTCGCCGAACAGAAAGGCGCGCAGTCCGCGCCAAATCCCGCTTGCGTCGCCACGACCGTCGCCGGTCGCGGCGCTGCTACTGGAACCTTCTTGCATGGTCGGTCTTCAATCCTCCGTCACGGGATAGGGGTCGTGCAGGCCGAGTTGGTCGAGCGCGAGGCGTTCGATCGCCTCCATCCCGTCCGCCTCGGCATCGCCCTGATGGTCATAGCCTAGCAAATGCAGGCACCCATGAACAATCAGATGCGTCGCATGATCCGCGACGCTGATATTTCGTTCCTGCGCCTCGGCGGCGCACACCCCGTGCGCCAGGACGATATCGCCAAGCAGCACCTCGCCATCGTCGCTGTTCTGCGTGACGGTGTCGAGCAGATCGGGCTGGATCATCGGGAAGGACAGGACGTTGGTCGACTTGTCCTTCTGGCGATATTGGCGGTTGAGCGTGTGGACTTCGTCGTCCGAGGTCAGCCGGATCGCCACCTCGATCACCACCGACGCGGTCGCCCATTCGGCCTGCGGCGTCCGCTCGAGTGCGGCGGCAACCGCGCGCTCGGCCAGCGCCTGCCAATCGGTATCGCTGCCCCAATCGGGCTCGGCATGGACGGCGACGTCAAGCATCAGGCGAGATCGGTCTGGGCAAAGTCATTCCCCTTGTAGAGCAGGCGCGCATTATTGGTCTTGACACAGGCATAGGCGAAACAGTCACCCATGTTGAGGCGGGCGGGATGCTGGCCCTTACCATAACGGCTATAGGCATCGAGCGCGATCCGGCTTTCGCGCTCGCCGATGCTCACCATCTCGAAACCGAAGGTCTGCAAAAAGCTGTCGAGCCGTGCGCGCGCAACCAGCTCGGAGACCGCGTGGCCGCGCCGCAGCGTCACCAAGCTCTCCCAGGCCACTACCGGCGATAACAACAGCCGCGACGCCTGCCCGAGTTGCGCTTCGAACGCTTCGTGGTCGGACTCGGGTGCCAGGACGGCAACCAGCGCCGATGCATCAACGAAAAGGATCAACCACGTCTTCCTCGCCCGAAAGCCAGTCGGCATAGTCCTTGTCGGCGGCGAGCCCCGTCGGCGGCAGCGGCGGATGTTCGAGTCGCCAGCGCGCGATCCGCTCGGCAAAACTTGGCGGCGCGTCTTCGCCCTTGGCCAAATCTACCTCGAGCGCGTCGAGCGCGCGACTGATCGCCTCGGTCTTGGTGGTGCCCAGCCGATGCGCAAACTGCGCGGCGCGTTCGGCAACCCGGCTATCCTTGATATACAATGCTGCCATGCGATGCGGCTCCTGGGATATCCCAAATATAGTTTAGGATATCCCCACCATCAAGCTTCCTGCCCCTCATAGGCATCGACGATCCGCCCGACGATCGGGTGGCGCACCACGTCGGCGCTGGTGAAGCGGACGATCGACAGCCCGTCGACGCCTTCGAGCCGTTCTACCGCGTCGTTCAGCCCCGATGCGTTCATGCCGCCGGGGAGATCGGTCTGGCGCGGATCGCCGCACACCACCATCCGGCTGTTCTGGCCGAAGCGCGTGAGGAACATCTTCATCTGCGCCGGCGTGGTGTTCTGCGCCTCGTCGAGGATTACGAAGGCATCGGCCAGCGTGCGCCCGCGCATGAAGGCGATCGGCGCGATCTCGATCTCGCCGCTCGCGATCCGCCGCTCGACCTGTTCGGCGGGCAGACAGTCGTTGAGCGCGTCGTAGAGCGGCCGCAGATACGGATCGACCTTGTCCTTCATGTCGCCGGGCAGGAACCCGAGTTTCTCGCCCGCCTCGACCGCGGGGCGCGACAGGATCAGCCGCTGGACATTGCCGGTGATGAGCTGCGCCACCGCCTGCGCGACGGCGATATAGGTCTTGCCCGTCCCCGCCGGCCCCAGCGCGAAGATGATGTCGTTCGAGACGAGCTGGCTCATATAATAGGTCTGCGCGGCCGATCGCGGCACGATCGTCTTCTTGCGCGTCCGGATCATGATCGGCGGCGGCGCCGAGGGATCGCGGCGGATGATGCCGTCGAGCGTCGGCTCGCTCGCCATCGCGATCACCGCGTCGACCAGCCCGGGATCGACCGCCTGCCCCTGCAGCAACCGCGCGTGCAGCGCCTGCAGCGCATCGCGCGCCAGCGCCACCGCCTCGGCACTCCCCTCGAGCACCACGCGATCGCCGCGCGCGGTGATATACACCCCCAGCCGGTTTTCGAGCGCCACCAGATTGGTGTCATATTCGCCGAACAATTGCGGCAGCAATTCGGGCCGGTCGAACGTCAGCTCGATACGCGACTTGTCGCCCGCGCGGGCGGGGACTGGCTTACGGCTCATGCAATCCTTTCGGGGGTGCCAAAGGGGGCAAGGTGACGGGGTGCGAAGGAGGTACCGATGCCGCCGGCCTGCCGCACGTTCGGGCAAAGCGGCGCGGGGGCGGCGGGTAGGACGGGCTGCATCGCACCTCGATTGTGGCAGACCAAGCGAATGTAGGACAGGGAAAGTTTCCCGCAAGCGCCGGTGTCCTACCCTGCACCCGTCCGTTGCCCGCTCCCCCCACCCCGTTCGTTTCGAGCGAAGTCGAGAAACCGCCATGTAGCGCCAAGCCACGTTTCTCGACTTCGCTCGAAACGAACGGACGGGGATGCCCCTCACCAACCCCGGATAAGCTAAGCCGCCACCCGCACCCGCTCCTGCCCGGCGAGCGAATTGGGATCGGCGCGGACGATATCCACCTCGACCAGATCGCCCACCGCGGCGTCGGTGATCAAATGCACCGATTGCAGCCAGGGCGACTTGCCCAGCATCTGGCCGGCCAACTTGCCCTTGCGATCGATCAGCACGCTGCACCGGCGCCCGAGCGTCGCGGCATTGAACGCCGCCTGGTCGCGGTTGATTGCCGCCTGCAGCCGTTGCAACCGCTCGTCCATTACCTCCGCCGGCACCGCGCCCGCCATGTCGGCAGCAGGGGTGCCGGGACGCGGCGAATATTTGAAGCTGAACGCCTGGGCATAGCCCACCGCCTCGACCAGCTTCAGCGTCTCGGAAAACTCCGCCTCGGTCTCGCCGGGAAAGCCAACGATGAAATCGCCCGACAGCGCAATGTCGGGACGGCTTGCGCGCACCTTGTCGAGCAGCCGCAAATAACCATCGGCGGTGTGCGCGCGGTTCATCGCCTTGAGCACCCGGTCGCTGCCGGCCTGCACCGGCAAATGCAGGAACGGCATCAGTTTCTCGATATCGCGATGCGCGTCGATCAGCCCCTGCGTCATGTCATTGGGGTGGCTGGTCATGTAGCGGATCCGCGCGAGCCCCGGCAGCGCATCGAGCGCGGCGATCAGCAGTTCAAGGCCCCGCCCATCCGCATCGCGCCAGCCATTGACGTTCTGCCCCAGCAAGGTGATTTCACGCGCGCCGGCATCGACCAGCGCCCGCGCCTCCTCGACGATCGCCGCGAACGGCCGGCTCACCTCGGCCCCGCGGGTATAGGGCACCACGCAATAGGTGCAGAATTTGTCGCAGCCTTCCTGCACCGTCAGGAACGCGCTCGGCCCCACCCGCCGCCGCGCCGGCAGCGCGCCGAACTTGCTCGCGATCGGCATGTCGGTGTCGAGCGCGGGCGTCCCCGCCGCCGCCTGGGCCACCAACGCCGGCAGGTTATGATACGCCTGCGGCCCGACCACCACGTCGACCTTGGCGCGACGAACAATCTCGGCGCCCTCTGCCTGCGCGACGCATCCCGCCACCGCGATCATCGGCTCGCGCCCCAGCGCGCGCGCATCCTTTCGCAGCCGGCCGATGTCCGAATAGACCCGGTCGGTCGCCTTTTCGCGGATGTGGCAGGTGTTGAGCACCACCAGATCGGCGGAGCTCGCATCATCAGTCGCGGTCATCCCCTGCGCGGTCATCAGCTCGCCCATTCGTTCGCCGTCATAGACGTTCATCTGGCAGCCGAAGGATTTGACGTGGAAGGTGCGCGGGGAGTTCATGGCGGGCCTCTATCACCTAGCGAGCAGAAACGGGAGGGCCGTCCTTCTCCCCTCCCTGAAAGGGAGGGGCTGGGGGTGGGTAGGCCCGTTGGCAGGCGCAACGTCCGATTACCGGCCAACCCACCCCCGCCCCTCCCTTCCAGGGAGGGGAGATTAACGAAGGGAGGGGAGAGGGTTCACCCCGCCGCCAACACCTCATGCCCCACGAACGGCCGCAGCGGTTCGCCCAGCACCCCCTCGAGCGCCTCGGTCAGCCGCCGCCGGCTCTCTGCCGCGATCGCCTTGCGCCCCGAAATCGCGCTCGGGCAGAAGGGCTCGAGATAATGCACCCGCACCGGGAAGCTCCCCGCGCGGCTCAGCACCCGGATCGCATTGTCGCGCCCACTTTCGGCGCCGATCCACGCAATCTCCTCGCCGACCGCGCCGAAATCCATCAGCACCGGCTGTACCCGCACGCCCTCCGGCGGCGGTTCGAGCACCTTGAGCATCGGCGTCTTGAACGGCAGCAGCGACCGGCCGTCGGTGGTCGTCCCCTCGGGGAACACCGTGATCGCCCAATTCTCGGCGATCGCGTCGCGCAATTGGTTGATCTGGTCGGCCACCCCCAGCCGGTCCTCGCGGCTGACGAACACCGTGCGGTTGAGCGTCGAGAGCCAGCCGACGATCGGCGACGCGCCGATCTCGCGCTTGGCGACGAACGCCGATCCGCTGGTGCCGCCGATCGCCAATATGTCGATCCACGACAGATGATTGGCGACATAGAACACGTTGCGCTTGAGCGGGGTGCCGACGCGCGACACCCGCGCGCCGCTGATCCGCCCGACACTGCCAAGGAAAATGCGCGGCCAGGGCGAATGCAAGCGGAAGAGCCGCCACAGATAATGCAGCGGCACCGTTACCAGCGCCGCCAGCGCCATCATCGCCACGCGCGACCACAGCCGTACCCATCCGATCGCGCCGATGCGCGGCGGACGCCCCGCCGCTGCCTCGCGCCGCGCGTCGATCGGCTCAGCCACGCCTAGCCGTTGCGCTCGAGCGAGACCCCGTACAATTCCATCCGGTGGTCGACCAGCCGGAAGCCCAATCGCTCGGCGATCTGCTTTTGCAGCAGCTCGAGCTCGGGATCGACGAATTCGATCACGCGGCCGCTTTCGACGTCGATCAGATGGTCGTGATGCGCCTCGGGCGCGGGCTCGTAGCGCGCGCGGCCATCGCCGAAGTCATGCCGGTCAAGGATCCCCGCCTCTTCGAACAACCGCACCGTGCGATACACGGTGGCGATCGAGATGCCGGGGTCGATCGCTGAGGCGCGGAAATACACCTTCTCGACATCGGGGTGGTCTTCGGCTTCGGACAGCACCCGGGCGATCACGCGGCGCTGCTCGGTGATGCGCAGGCCCTTTTCGTGGCACAGGGCTTCTAGATCAATCTTGCGGGGCATTTGCGCGATGTAATCGCAACCGGCGCGCGAGGGAAGGGCAGCGGCGCCGCGAACGACTCGCAAACGAAAGGGCCCGGAAGCGCGATGCTCCGGGCCCTGTCGGCTTGGCGGTAAGCGCGAAGGCTCAGACGCGCTTGCGGCGCTTGGTACCCAGACCGATCTTCTTGGCGAGCGTGCGACGCTGCTCGGCATAGTTCGGCGCGACCATCGGGTAGTCGGCGGGCAGGTTCCACTTGGCGCGATACTGCTCGGGGGTCATCTGATAATGCGTCATCAGGTGGCGCTTGAGCATCTTCAGCTTCTTGCCGTCTTCAAGGCAGACGATGTAGTCGGGCTTGATCGACGAGCGCACCGAAACCGCTGGCTCCTGCTTCACTTCGGGCTCGATCACCGGATCGCCCAATCCCGTCAGCGCGCCATGCACGTTCGAAATCAGCACCGGCAGGTCCGATACAGCCACGCTGTTGTTGCTGACGTGCGCTGCGACAATATCCGCAGTCAAAGTGATGAGAGTTTCCTGCAATTCCATCTGCGTATCCATGATCGTCCTTCTGACCCAAGAATTATGGCCCTATTGGGCTTGGTTTACCTAATATGACTCTATCGTACTTCGCTTCGCAAACCGCAAGCACTATCAACATCAGCGTTCAAAGTTGTCGAGTAAGCGCATGAAGCTATGCGCATCGAATGCGCCACCGCTGCCACCGCGATAATAGTTACGTCGCTCACCAGTCTTGGAAAAACCTTCGCGTTGATAAAGACCTATCGCCGCATTGCCCGCGCGTACTTCGAGATGGAGCTTGCGCGCGCCGCGGTCGCCAGCATCGCGCATCACCGATCGTAGTAATTGGCCACCCACCCCGCGTCGGCGCCATCGTGGCGAAGTTGCCAGCAACAGTAATTCGGCTTCGTCGAGCGTGCTGCGTGCCAGCGCGAAGCCTGCCGGGGCGCCATCGATACTCGCCAGCGTCAGCCAGACACCCGAGAGCGACAGGATCCCCAGGCACTGCCCAGCGGTCCATGCTTCGCCATAGGCAGGGTCGAACGCCTCGGCCATCAGCGTGGTCACTACCGCCATATCGGCAGGTCCGCCGGGGCGAAGGTCGATCGCGGCGAACACCGAGCTCATCGCGCGCGCGCCGCGCGCTCGGCGATCGACAGCGCGTCGGGCCCGCGGCCATAGATCGGGGTCGCCGCCAGCGCGGTGAATGCGCCCGGCAGCAGCCGTGCCGCCGCGGCATCGGGCAGCGCAAGCGTGTGGGGAAGCTCAGGCGCCAGCGCGAGCAGCCGGCGCGCGCCGTCGCCAACCACATGGGCATCGCCCACCGCCGCCAGCGCGACATCGGGGGCGAGCGATGCGAAGGGCTCGAGCGCGGCGAAGGGGCGCGCGGCGAAGCGCTGGACGAAGACCTCGCCATGCCCGCCCTCCATCACCACCGCCACCGTTTCGCGCGAAGCTTCAGCGGCGAAGGCGGCAGCTGCGACCACCGCGGGCGCGCTATACCCGCTGACCGGGACGCCCCAGCCAAGGCCGAGCCCGCGCGCTGCGGCGATGCCGACGCGGATCCCGGTAAAGCTGCCCGGCCCGCAATCGACCAGGACCGCATCGATCGCGGTGTCGCCCACCACTTCGCCGATCATCGGCACCAGCCGCTCGGCATGGCCGCGCCCGACGACTTCGTGCAGCGACGACGCCACCTCGCCATCCTCAAGCAGCGCGACCGAACAGGCGGCGGTGGCGGTTTCGATGACGAGGATGCGCAACCGCCGGTCCTGCTGCGCGTCAGGCGACGCGGTTGAACTGGTCGAATTCGGGCCGCGGGCTGCGGTCGAAGATCGACGAAGGATCGCCCTTGCCCAAAGTCGCGATGAAGTTGACCTTCACCGCCGGCTGGTCGGCGAAGAACGCGGCATTTACCTTGTCGGCATCGAAGCCCGACATCGGCCCGACGTCCCAGCCGAGCGCGCGTGCGGCGATGATCAGATACGCACCCTGAAGCGAACCGTTGCGCAGCGCGCTCAGCTTGCGGCCTTCGGGATCGCCCTCGAACCACGCCTTGGCGTCGGTATGCGGGAACAGCCAGGGGAGCTGTTCGTGGAATTCCTCGTCCATCCCGATGACCACCGCGGCGGGCGCTTTGCGGATCTTGTCGGCGTTGCTGTCGCTCGCGCACGCCGCCAGCGTATCGCGCGATGCCTGGTCGAGGCACCACACGAAGCGCGACGGCTGCTGGTTCGCCGAGGTAGGCCCCATCTTGAGCAGGTCGTAGATCGCGCGCGCATCGGCTTGCGTGAACGGCGCGTCGGTGAAGCCGTTATAGGTGCGCGCGGCGCGGAAGATCGTATCGAGCGCCGCTGCGTCGAGGGGTTGGGCCATCGTCATTCCTTCGGATCGTTCGGATAGGGTGTCAGACCGCGCGAACTTCGGTCACTTCGGGAACATAATATTTGAGCAATTGCTCGATCCCGTTCTTCAGCGTTGCCGAAGACGACGGGCATCCCGCGCACGCCCCCTGCATCTGCAGATACACCTTGCCCTCGTTGAACCCGCGATAGACGATGTCGCCGCCGTCGTTGGCGACCGCGGGACGGACGCGAGTCTCGATCAGGTCGCGGATCTGCGCGACGATATCGGCATCCTCGGGATTGTCGCCGAAATCACCGCTCTCGGCGGGCACCGAAATGCCGCCCGCGCTGCCGGGGCGGAACAGTGGCATGTCACCCGCAAAATGATCGAGCAGGATCGCCAGCACGTCGGGCTTCAACCCGACCCATTCGACACCCGGCGCCGCGGTGACCGACACGAAGTCCGATCCGAAGAACACCCCGGTCACGTCGCCTAAGTCGAACAACGCCTGTGCCAGCGGCGATGCCTCGGCATCCTCGGGATCGGCGAAGTCGCGCGTGCCCGACGGCATCACCGTGCGGCCCGGCATGAACTTCAGCGTGGCGGGGTTGGGGGTGGTTTCGGTTTCGATCAGCATCACTGGCATGTGGCGGCCAGCAGGGGCGCGATCAACCCCGAAACGCAGCCGCAGCCCGGTTTGCGCCGCCGTCGCCCCTTTGCTAGCGCTCGCGGCACCGCGCGCCGCTCCGCTCGATGCCCGGATTCGCCATTCGAAAGGACATATCTTGGTTCCTCGCTACGCCCGCGCTGCCATGACCGACCTCTGGACGCCCGAGGCGCGCTTCCGCATCTGGTTCGAGATCGAAGCGCACGCGACCGACGCGCTCGCCGACCTCGGCGTCGTGCCGCGCGAGGCCGCGCAGGCGTTGTGGGACTGGTGGAACGCCGCGCGCGCGGCCTCTGCCGATGGCGAGGCACCGATCGACGTCGCCGCGATCGACGCGATCGAGGCGGTGACCAAGCATGACGTCATCGCCTTCCTCACCTGGGTTTCCGAGCAGGTCGGCCCGCAGGCGCGTTTCATGCACCAGGGCATGACCTCGTCCGACGTGCTCGACACCTGCCTCGCGGTCCAGCTCGCGCGCGCCGCCGATCTGCTGATCGCCGATCTCGACGCGCTGCTGGCGGCGATCAAGACCCGCGCGTTCGAACACAAGCTCACCCCGACGATCGGCCGCAGCCACGGCATCCATGCCGAACCCGTCACCTTCGGCCTCAAGCTCGCCCAGGCCTATGCCGAATTCGCGCGTAATCGCGAACGGCTGGTCGCCGCGCGCGCCGACATCGCCACCTGCGCGATTTCGGGCGCGGTCGGCACCTTCGCCAATATCGACCCCGCGGTCGAAGCGCATGTCGCCGCCAAGATGGGCCTCAGCGTCGAGCCGGTGTCGACCCAGGTCATCCCGCGCGATCGCCACGCGATGTTCTTTGCCACGCTCGGCGTGATCGCCAGCTCGATCGAGCGCCTCGCCACCGAAGTCCGCCACCTCCAGCGCACCGAAGTCTTGGAGGCCGAGGAACATTTCTCGCCCGGCCAAAAGGGCTCGTCGGCGATGCCGCATAAGCGCAACCCAGTATTGACCGAAAACCTAACCGGCCTGGCCCGCATGGTCCGCGGCTATGTCACCCCCGCGCTCGAGAATGTCGCTTTGTGGCACGAGCGCGACATCAGCCATTCGTCGGTCGAGCGCTATATCGGCCCCGATGCTACGATCACCCTCGATTTCGCGCTCGCCCGCCTCACCGGGGTGATCGAAAAGCTGGTCGTATACCCGGTGCGGATGCAGAAGAATCTCGATCGCATGGGCGGCCTCGTCCATTCGCAGCGCGTCCTGCTCGCGCTCACCCAGGCGGGCGTCAGCCGCGAGGATTCCTACCGCCTCGTCCAGCGCAACGCGATGAAAGTGTGGGAAAGCGACGGCGAATTGTCGCTGCTCGAACTGCTAAAGGCCGACCCCGAAGTCACCGCCGCGCTGCCGGTCGAGGAGATCGAGGCGAAGTTCGACCTCGGCTATCATTTCAAGCACGTCGACACGATCTTCGCGCGGGTGTTTGGCACGGGGGGCTAGGCTGGAGGGTCGTCAACGCGGTCGGTCGGCACGCGATAGCTAGCTGGGCGAGAGCCGTGCTCGTCTCGGCTCCTCGCTAGATTTCGGCTTCCAGCTCCCGCAAGCTGCGACCCCGCGTTTCACGACCAGCATAGCCGACCAGCCCTGCCGATGCGGTCATGGGCACCAACAAGGCGAGGGCGGCCCCCCCTAGCGTTGGAATAAGGCCGACCAGAGCGAAGCCCTGCGCCGCCACGCCACCAAACTTGCTGCTGGCAGCGATCAAGCCGGTTGCGCGGCCGCGCACACCAAGCGGGTAGTTCTCCGCCGCGTACGGCAGCAACACCGCGATCATGCCGTTGCTGCCAACGACCAGCAGCGCGATAACCGCGATCAGCACCGGGGGGGAAGAAAGTGCGGTGGCGGGAAGCAGTGCTCCGCCCAGTCCCATCAGCGTCAGCATGATGGTTCCGACCAGCGTCCATTTGCTGCTCCAGCGGCTGTAGAGCAGGGCTGCAACCATGATCGTTGGTAGTGCGACCAGCGCCGAGCTAGCGATGATCCCGCTGGCAAGCTCCGCGCTGAAGCCGCGATCGCGAAGATCGGATGGCAGCCAGAGCAGCAGTCCGAAAGTAACAAAGCTCCACGACAAGGCGGAGATCACCAGCGCTGCCGTCAGTTGTCGGTGATGCTGAGCTGCGAAGGCAGCATTGGGGGGCGTTGGTGCCGCCTGACGCCGCACAATACCGAACCGGTCAGCCATTTGCGCCAACTCCGCCTCTCGCCCCTGCTCCAGTAGAAAGCGCGGGGATTCTGGGATCCACCTTGCCAGCGCGAGCAGCAGCAGGCCGGTCGGAAAACCCTGGAGCCACAAGCTTCGCCAACCAAACGCCGGCTCGAACAGGTGAGCGGCCCCGCTAGCGGCAAGGTAGCCGCCGACCAGACCGGTCCCGCCCACGAGCACCAGCACCCAGCTGCGATGCCGCGGTGGCATCACTTCGGCCAGCAAGGTGTAGACGACCGGCAGCATGCCCCCGGCCGAACAACCCATCAGGAAGCACATCAGCAGGTTCCACTCGAACGAGGGCATCGCCCCGCAGATGGATGTGGAGACGAACAGGATGGTCGACAGCAGAATGGACACGCGGCGGCCATAGATGTCCGCCAGCCAACCCCAGACAAACGATCCAATGGTGGTACCAAGGAGGGCGACGAACGGCAGCATGGCCGCGGACGCCGCAGCGATGCCGTACTCGTCGCGCATGCCGGGCAGCACGAAACCCAGCGTCGCGGGTTTCATCGTGTCGATGATCAGGCCCAGCGTCAGGACCAGAAGCACCGTAGCGTGCCAACGGCCAAACGGTGTCTCGTCCGGGGCCTCGAACATCGTTGCGGCATGTGCATCATGCGTAACGCGTCGCTTTGGAAGCGCCCCGAAGATTGCCGCCGGCACGCCGAAAAGGATCAGCGCCATGCCCGCGTACATCCAGCCGTCCATCGGCATGCCGGCCAGATGATTGCCCATCTGGTGCGCCATTGCGAGCATCGGCAGGTGCAGAGCCACGCCGACACTGATCGCCGCGCAGCCCGCCCAGAAGATGGGCCAGCGTTCGCCGATTACCGATGCGCGACGCACCGCGTGGTTGCTTCGTGTCATTGTGCTCCCCGACGGGGCGCTCCTAGCCTGCCAAGCGCAGCGCGCCAACTTGCCACTTGGGGCGCAGCGCGGTTTATCGGCTCACCCCCACGGCAGTCACGGCGCGCGAAAGCCGCACCACCACCCCCCTACCAGCCCCGTGATCGCGCCCCTATCTCGTGCCCCGGCCTTGGCCCTAGCCCTAGCTCCAGAACGAAGATAGAACGCACCGCATGGCATTGACTCACATTTCCGTGCGCGGCGCGCGCGAGCACAATCTCAAGGGCGTCGATATCGACATCCCGCGCGACACCCTCACGGTGATCACCGGGCTGTCGGGGTCGGGCAAGTCGAGTCTCGCCTTCGACACCATCTATGCCGAGGGCCAGCGCCGCTACGTCGAATCGCTCAGCGCCTATGCGCGCCAGTTCCTCGAACTGATGCAGAAGCCCGATGTCGACCATATCGAGGGCCTGTCCCCCGCGATCTCGATCGAGCAGAAGACCACCAGCCGCAATCCGCGCTCGACCGTCGCGACGGTGACCGAGATCTATGATTATATGCGCCTGCTCTGGGCGCGGGTCGGCATCCCCTATTCGCCCGCCACTGGTCTTCCGATCAGCGCGCAGACCGTCAGCCAGATGGTCGATCGCGTGCTCGCGCTCCCTGAGGGCACCCGCCTGCTGCTGCTCGCCCCGGTCGTTCGCGGCCGCAAGGGTGAATATCGCAAGGAGCTCGCCGAGTGGCAGCGCGCGGGCTTCCAGCGCGTCCGCATCGACGGCGAAACCTATCTGATCGAAGACGCGCCTGCGCTCGACAAGAAGTTCAAGCACGACATCGAGGTGGTGGTCGATCGGTTGGTGGTGGGCGGCGACATCTCTACGCGCCTGGCCGACAGCTTCGAAGCCGCGCTGAAGCTCGCCGATGGGCTGGCCTATGTCGATCTGGTCGACACGACGGTCGACGCGCTCGCCAACCCCGTCACCCCCCCCGTCACCCCAGCGAAAGCTGGGGTCTCCGCGGATGGCGCGGGACAGGAGCCGCAAGAGACCCCAGCTTCCGCTGGGGTGACGGATCGCAAGATGAAGGGTGCCGGCATCCCCGCCAACCGCATCGTCTTCAGCGAAAAATTCGCCTGCCCCGTCTCGGGCTTCACCATCGCCGAGATCGAGCCGCGGCTCTTCAGCTTCAACGCCCCGCAGGGTGCCTGCCCCGCGTGCGACGGCCTTGGCGAGCGGCTCGAATTCGACGCCGACCTCGTCGTCCCCAATCACGACCTCAGCATCAAGAAGGGCGCGGTCGTGCCCTGGGCCAAGTCGAACCCGCCCAGCCCCTATTACATGCAGGTATTGGGCAGCCTCGCGCGCGAATTCGACTTCAAGCTCGACACCCCCTGGAAGGACCTCGCCCCCGAACACCAGGACACGATCCTCCACGGCACCAAGGGCAAGCCCGTCACCCTCACCTTCGTCGACGGCCGCAAGTCATACGACGTGAAGAAGCCGTTCGAGGGCGTCATCGGCAACATGAACCGCCGCCTGCTCCAGACCGAGAGCGCGTGGATGCGCGAGGAGCTGTCGAAATACCAGGCCTCGCGCCCCTGCGAGACCTGCCACGGCGCGCGCCTCAAGCCCGAGGCGCTGGCGGTCAAGATCGACGGGCAGGACATCGCCCACGCCACCCACCTCTCGGTCGTCGACGCGCTCGGCTTCTTCGAGCGGCTGCCCGACGCCATGACCGGCCAGCAGCGCGCGATTGCCGAACGCATCCTCAAGGAAATCCTCGAACGCCTCGGCTTCCTCAACAATGTCGGGCTCGACTATCTCAACCTCAACCGCACCAGCGGCACGCTCTCGGGCGGCGAATCGCAGCGCATCCGCTTGGCGTCACAGATCGGCAGCGGCCTCTCGGGCGTGCTCTACGTCCTCGACGAGCCCAGCATCGGCCTCCACCAGCGCGACAACGACATGCTGCTCAAGACGCTGCGCCGCCTGCGCGATCTCGGCAACACCGTCCTCGTCGTCGAGCATGACGAGGACGCGATCCGCACCGCCGATTACGTGATCGACATGGGGCCGGGCGCGGGCGTGCGCGGCGGCGAGGTCGTCGCCAAGGGCACGCTCAAGCAGGTGCTCAAGACCAAGGGCAGCATCACCGCCGATTATCTCAACGGCACCCGATCGGTCCCGCTCCCGGCCAAGCGGCGCAAGGGCAATGGCAAGAAGCTCACCGTCCACAATGCCACCGCCAACAACCTCACCGGAGTCACCGCGAGCATTCCGCTCGGCACCTTCACCTGCGTCACCGGCGTCTCGGGATCGGGCAAGTCGAGCTTCACGATCGACACGCTCTACGCCGCCGCCGCGCGCCAGCTCAACGGCGCGCGCGTGCTCGCGGGCAAGCACGACAAGGTCACCGGGCTCGAACATCTCGACAAGGTGATCGACATCGATCAGTCGCCGATCGGCCGCACCCCGCGCAGCAACCCCGCCACCTATACCGGCGCCTTCACCAACATCCGCGACTGGTTCGCCGGCCTCCCCGAAAGCCTCGCGCGCGGCTACAAGCCCGGCCGCTTCAGCTTCAACGTCAAGGGCGGCCGCTGCGAGGCGTGCACCGGCGACGGGCTGCTCAAGATCGAGATGCACTTCCTCCCCGACGTCTATGTCACCTGCGACGTCTGCCACGGCGCGCGCTACAATCGCGAAACGCTCGAGGTGAAGTTCAAGGGGATGAGCATCGCCGACGTGCTCGACATGACCGTCGAGGATGCGGTCGAGTTCTTCAAGGCGGTCCCGCCGATCCGCGATCGCATGGCGATGCTCGCCGAAGTGGGCCTGGGCTATGTCAAGGTCGGCCAGCAGGCGACGACCTTGTCGGGCGGCGAGGCGCAGCGCGTGAAGCTCGCCAAGGAACTCGCCCGCCGCGCCACCGGCCAGACGCTCTACATCCTCGACGAGCCGACCACCGGCCTGCATTTCGAGGATGTCCGCAAATTGCTCGAAGTCCTCCACGCGCTGGTCGACCAGGGCAACACCGTGGTGGTGATCGAGCACAACCTCGACGTCATCAAGACCGCCGACTGGGTGCTCGATCTGGGGCCAGAGGGCGGCGTGAAGGGCGGCGAGATCGTCGCGCAGGGCACGCCCGAAGTGGTGGCGAAGGAACCGCGGAGTTTTACGGGGAAGTATCTTGCGCCGTTGCTGGAGCGGAAGGCGGCGAAACAGTCGGCGACAGGCCAATAAGCCCTTTCTAATCGGGGGAGAGGATGGGGCCGGCCAGATTCGTATTTCGACCTTGTTCGGATTGGCTATCTTACCGATTGCGGGGACCGAAAAAACCACTTTACTTGGTTGCCGGTAAAACTCACTTTGCCGTTAACGGCGAAAGTGGATCGAGATGAGATACCTGAAATTCCGCATTCTCAACTTTAAGGGTATCAAGGAAGCTAATATTGACCTTCGCTCTATGACCGGAGCGAACGTTTTTTCGTTAGTCGGACTGAATGAAAGTGGAAAAACCACAATCCTTGAAGCTATCCATAGCTTCTCACCGGACTATTTAACAAATAGCCTCAGAAAGACCAAGTCGAAAACTGCTGCTGACTCTGCCAAAGACCGCCTTCCTCGACATTTACTCGCACGGTTTACGGGATCCATTATCGTCGAAGCGACCGTAGAAATATCCGAGAAGGAAAAGTCGGATATTGCCGATGACATTAGGGGTGAGACCGGCATATTTATATTGAAGGACGATTTACCAGATACCTTTACGTTGTGTCGCTCTGATGTATTTGAACGCGGGGACTATGTTGACACAACAAGGCGGTTCGGATTCGAATTGAAAGGAAAGCGTCAAGGCGATCGCAAACGCAAGGTTATATCGGGAGACGATTATAACGCAGTGTATGATTGCCTTTGGGGCGCGACGCCGGACATAGCCTACTACGACAGCTTCATATTTGATTTCCCCAAAAGGATATACCTCACCAACCGTCCAGGCGCGGGGAGCTGGGTATACCGTAAAATGTTCGAAGACGTTCTAGCAGCAGGCAAGGTAAAATATAAACTCGACGATATCGTCCGACGCATACAGAATGACCACTATAAGCGATCCTGGTTAGAGTTTTTCATTGCATGGAGCGAGGAAGATGAAAAATCTCGCGTTCAACAAATAATTGACCAAGCGTCAAATACGATTACGGAATCTGTTTTTGGCAAGTGGAACAAGATTTTTGGAGAAGATGTTGGAGATAAAGAAATATCCGTCGAGTTTGGCGTAGAGGAAGGGCGGGTTTTAGATAAGTCCTCAAAGTCATATTTAGCATGCGACAACCACGACCTTTATATTTCTCTACAGATAAAGCAAGGAACAAGGCGCTTTCCGATCCAGGATAGGTCATTGGGCTTTAGATGGTTTTTCGCCTTTTTGCTCTTTACGCAGTTTAGAACGAAAAGAAGTGAATTCCGTCCAGTGCTGTTTTTGTTTGATGAGCCTGCTGCCAATTTACATTCGGCTGCGCAAGAACGCTTGATAGAGAGTTTTCCGGAAATTGCGACCGGCAATAACATGCTATTATACACTACTCATTCTCACTACATGATAAGTCCAGATTGGCTAGAGCAGACCTTCATCGTAACCAATGCAGCTGATGCACCTGGGGTCAGCATGGTGGACTCTGCCATCATAGATGACGAGTTTTTGGACATAAAAGCCCAGCGATATCGCGATTTTGCAAATGCCCATCCGTCTGAGACTAGTTACTTCCAGCCTATAATGGATCGCCTCGAAGTACGGCCTAGTAGATTTGATGCATCATTGCCAAGTGTCGTTCTGGAAGGAAAATCGGACTATTACTTACTGCGTTACGCATCTATACTTCTAGATTGTAAAAATGTACGCCTTATTCCTGCAACAGGATCGGGGACGTTCTCCGCGCTTATTGGGTTAGGAGCAGCCTGGGGTACCAAGTTCGTTTTCCTACTCGACAGTGACAATGCCGGGATCAAAGAGCGAGCTAGATACGCACTCGACCATGGGGCTCGAGCCGAGGCAATCTGCTGCTTGAGGGATTTCGATGATAGCCTCTCTGATATCGAATCATTGTTGGACACCCAGTCACGTGAATTAATCTCTACTTATCTTAAAGTAGAAAGGTTGTCTAAGAAGACCATAATGCGCTTTTTCCAAGAACAACTTGCCAAACGTGATATTTTCTCTTTAGGCTCTGGGTTCGAGCAGCGGGCCGGCGCTGTTCTTCTTGGACTTAATGGGAAAATCGAATCTCTTTGATAGCCAGCGCTTACGCAAGCTTGAACAGTCCTTGCTTGTGGCTGGTAGAATGAGTTGCACCCTTCAACCCAACCCCGCCGCCTTCCGTAGCGCCTCGTTCATCCGCGCCTGCCACCCCGGCCCGCCTTCGCGAAACTTCTCGATCACGTCGGGATCGAGCCGCAGCGTCACCTGGCGCTTCGCCGCGCCGCGCAGCGGCGGGCGGCCCTTCGCGACGCCGCTGCGCCCCAGATAGCCCGTCGCCGGGCGGATCACCTTGCCGCCGATCGCGATCTCGGCGACCTCGGCCATTACCGCCGTCAGCTCGGGGGCATCGTCCGGGTCAGTCCAGTCCGACATGCTTGATCTCCCATTGGTGCAAGCGCTGCACCGAAATCACGCGGCGGGCACCCTCGCGCTCGGTCCACACGACGGCGACGGCAACCTGCTCGATCCAGCCATAGCTGACGTACCGGGTCTCGCCGTAATCGACCGGTCGTCGACCAGCGTCTTCACGCGGCCATCGAACACCGATCCGGCATCGGCAAAATCCAGTCCCCGCTCGCGCAGCGTCGCGTCACGCTTGGCCGGATTGAGGCTGATCTCGACGTATCGATTATGTAACTACGATATGCGTGCGGTCGATGCGGGGTTGCTGGTGGTGCTTCTGCCTTGCTCCCAAAGGCCCCGCCGCGGCAAAGCCGCGTCGTCGGTCGGGCTGGCTTCGCCACCCGCCGGCCGGGCTTGCCGGTGCCTTCGCACCGTGCTGGATTTAGCTGTCGCTAAATCCTAGCATTCGCGCGCCATGCCCCATCTCCCCACCAACCCCGCCCATCTCGGCCTTGGCGCAACCGCCAGCGTCGAACCCGCGATCACCGACGAAAGCTGGTACGCCGCCTATGCCGAGCGCCACGCCGCCGACGGCATCGAAGGCCGGCTTGTCTCGCAATATGACTTCACCGAGAGCTGGGCTGCATGGGAGGTCCACCCGCACGGTGCCGAGCTGGTGATCTGCACCGCGGGCCGCATGACGCTGCACCAGGAACATCCCGACGGCACCACCGCCACGCTAACGCTCGGCCCCGGCGACTATGCGATCAATCCGCCGGGCGTGTGGCACACCGCCGACATTGCGCCCGGCAACAGTTGCACCGCGATCTTCATCACCCCTGGTGAAGGTACCGCGCACCGCCCGCGGTAAGGGGGCGTGCGCTCTCCCGTCACCCCGGCCTTGAGCCGGGGCCCAGGGCGGCGGGCGCGACGTTCGCGCCTCTTGCCGCATCGCTCGCGGCCCTGGGCCCCGGCTCAAGGCCGGGGTGACGGTGAGGGGCCGGGGTGACGATGGGGGGCTGGGGCTACGGTGGGAACGTCATTCCTCGCCCTCGCCCGCCCCCAGCACCGCGCCGACATGTGCCACCCCGCGCGCTTCGGCCAGCCGCTCCTGCCGGTGCCGCTCGGCATAGCCCGCGCGCTGCTCATCGGTGCGCTCGGCATGGCAGGCGGGGCAGCTCACCCCCTCGACATATAGCGGCGAGGCGCGCTGCTGCGGCGTCACCGGCATCCGGCACGCGCGGCACAGCGCGTTGTCGCCGGGCTGGAGCCCATGCCCCACCGACACCCGCTCGTCGAACACGAAGCACTCGCCCTGCCACCGGCTCTGCTCGGGCGGCACGGTTTCGAGATAGGCGAGGATGCCCCCCTGCAAATGATAGACGTCGTCGATCCCCTCGGCTTTAAGGAACGCGGTCGCCTTCTCGCAGCGGATGCCGCCGGTGCAGAACATCGCCACCTTGGTCGCGCCGCTGGTTACCCGCTCGCGATTGGCGCGGAACCAATCGGGAAAGTCGCGGAAGGTCCGCGTCGCCGGATCGATCGCCCGGTCGAAGCTGCCGAGCGCCACCTCGTAATCGTTGCGGGTGTCGATGACGACCGTATCGGGCTGCTCGATCAGCGCGTTCCAGTCGGCGGGGGGCACATAATGGCCGACGCCGGCAAGCGGATCGATGTCGGGCTCGCCCATCGTCACGATCTCGCGCTTCAGCCGCACCTTCATCCGGTGGAACGGCATCTCTGCCGCCCGCGATTCCTTCACCTCGATATCGGCGCACCCCGGCAGCGCCCGGATATGCTCCAGCACCGCCTCGATCCCCGCATCGCTCCCCGCGATCGTCCCGTTGATCCCTTCGCGCGCCAGCAGCAGCGTGCCCTTGACGCCGTGCGCGGCGCACAAGGCGGCGAGCGGCGGCTGCAGCGCGGCGCAATCGGCAAAGGTGGCGAACCGATACAGCGCGATGATGCGTATCGGCGGTTGGACTGGCGGCACGGCGATCCCTAATGGTGGTGAGCCGCGCTCTCTAGCAGACCCGGCGTCGCGAATGAACATGGCTGAACCATTTGCGCGGGCACCCGTTCGGGTAGGAACGGCGACACAGCAGCGAGGAATCGATGAGCAAGCAGCATTCGGACAAGCCGCAGATCGAACGCTTCAAGGGCCCCGCGGGCGGCTGGGGATCGGTCCGCTCGCTCGCCGACATCCTCCCGCGCGAACGGCTGAGCCCCGCCGCGGTCGCCGAGCTGGCGCGCCAGAACAAGCCCGAAGGCTTTGCGTGCGTCAGCTGCGCCTGGGCCAAGTCGGCCAACCCGCTCCCCGCCGAATTTTGCGAGGAAGGGGCCAAGGCGACCGCGTGGGAGCTGACCGCGCACCGCACCACCCCCGCCTTCTTCGCCGAACACACGCTCAGCGAACTGCGCGGCTGGACCGATTACGACCTCGAGCAACATGGCCGGCTGACCCAGCCCTTGCGCTACGACGCCGCGACCGACAAATATGTCGCGGTGGCGTGGCACGAGGCGTTCGACGCGATCGCCGCCGAACTGCGCGCGCTCGATCCCAAATCGGTGGTGTTCTACGCCTCGGGCCGCGCCAGTCTCGAGGCGACGTACATGTACGCGCTGATGGCGCGGATGTACGGCAACCAGAACCTGCCCGACAGTTCGAACATGTGCCATGAATCGACCTCGGTCGGGCTCAAGGCATCGATCGGCGAAGCTACCGGCACCACCCGGCTGCACGATTTCGAGCATTGCGACGCGATCTTCTTCTTCGGCCAGAATGTCGGATCGAATGCGCCGCGGATGCTGCACGATCTCAAGTCGGCGCGCGACCGCGGCGTGCCGATCGTTACGTTCAACCCTTTGCGCGAACGCGGGCTCGAACGCTTCACCGACCCGCAGAACCCGGTGCAGATGGCGACGCTCGGCGAGACGCGGATCTCGACCCAATATCACCAGGTGAAGGCCGGCGGCGACATCGCGGTGATGATGGGGATGGCCAAGTTCCTGGTCAAATGGGACGACGCGGCCAAGGCCAGCGGCGAACCACGCGTGCTCGACCAGGCGTTCATCGACCAGCACACGCATGGTGTGGACGACTTCCTGGCGTCGGTGCGTGCCGCCTCCTGGGAAGCGATCGTTGCCGAAGCGGGCATTTCGAAGACCGATCTCGAGCGTGCCGCGCGCGTCTATGCCGATGCCAAGGCGGTGCTCGGCATCTACGGCATGGGGCTGACCCAGCATGTGAAGGGCGTCGAGAATGTCCGCATGCTGGTCAACCTGCTGCTGCTGCGCGGCAATATCGGCAAGCCCGGCGCCGGCCCCACCCCGGTGCGCGGCCATTCGAACGTCCAGGGCCAGCGCACCGTCGGCATGACCGAAAAGACCGAGCTCGCCCCGGTCGACAAGCTGCGCGAACTCTATCATTTCGATCCGCCCACCGAAAAGGGATTGGACACCGTCGAAGCTTGTCGCGGGATCATCGACGGATCGGTCAAGGCGCTGATCGGTCTCGGCGGCAATTTCCTGCGCGCAGTGCCCGAAACCGGGCCGATGGAGGCGGCATGGCCCAATCTGCGCCTGTCGGTGCAAATCGCGACCAAGCTCAATCGCAACCATCTGTTCGCTGGCGACGTGACTTACCTGCTCCCCTGCCTCGGCCGGATCGAGCGCGACATGCAGGCAACCGGCGCGCAGGTGGTGTCGGTCGAGGATTCGACCAGCTGCATCCACGGCTCGCGCGGCAAGGCAGATCCCGCGAGCAAGCATCTGATGTCCGAACCCGCAATCGTCGGCGCGATCGCCAAGCGTATCCTGCCGCCCAATCCCGCGATCGATTGGGATGCATGGGTCGGCGATTACGCACTGATCCGCGACGCGATCGAGGCGACCTACCCCGACAAGTTCGCCGACTATAACGCAAGGCTGTTCACCCCCGGCGGCTTCTGGCGCGGCAACAAGGCCGCCGAGCGGATCTGGCAGACGCAGAGCGGCAAGGCCGAATTCCTCGCTCCCACCGGCCTTTCGGCAACCGGCTTTGCCGACGCGCCCGGCCGTTACCGGCTGATGACGCTGCGGTCGAACGACCAGTTCAACACCACCATCTATGGCTATCACGACCGGTTTCGCGGGGTGAAGGGCACGCGCGACGTGCTGTTCATGAACATCCATGACATGGCGGCGGCAGGGGTGAAGCGCGACCAGATCGTCGCGCTCGAAAGTGATGCCAAGGATGGCCAGACGCGCCGGCTAGAGGGGCTAATTGTAACGCCGTACGACATTCCCGCGGGGTGCCTGGGGGCCTATTATCCTGAGGCCAATGTCCTGATGCCGCTCGAGCATCATGCCGAGGAAAGCCATGTGCCCGCGGCGAAATCGGTGCCAGTCCGGATCGTCGCTTGAGCGGCGCGCATATGACCACCCTCCCCGTTCGTTTCGAGCGAAGTCGAGAAACGGGGCCCAGCGCAACGCTTCGGTTTCTCGACTTCGCTCGAAACGAACGGAGGGCGGCAAGGTGCCCGTGAGCGCATCCCAGGTGCCATTCGCGCGGATATCGGCGGACGGTGAGTCAACGCCAATCGACCGCGCAATCGCCGAGGAAACCCCGATCGCGATCGAGTGCAACGGCATCGGCTATGCGGTGCTGATGGCGACCCCCGCCGATCTGCCGGACCTCGCTTATGGCTTTGCCTTGGCCGAGCGGCTGATCGACCGCGCCGACGACGTAATCGATGTCAACGAGCACGCCACCGACGCCGGCATCGTCCTGCGCGTTACCCTCGCCGAGCGCGTGGCGATGCGGATCGTCGATCGCGTGCGGCATCGCGTATCCGAATCGGCGTGCGGGCTGTGCGGGATCGAAAATCTCGAACAGGCGCTGCGCCCCCTGCCGCGCGTCGAACCCGCCGACATCGACGATGCCGCGATCTTCGCCGCGCTGGCGCAGCTCGACCAGCACCAGCCGCTGCACCGCCAGACCGGCGCGGTCCACGCCGCCGCCGCCTGCACCGCCGATGGAGAGCCCTGGCTGGTGCGCGAGGATGTCGGGCGGCACAACGCCTTTGACAAGCTGATCGGCGCGATGCTGCGCGCCGGCGCCGATTGGGACGGCGGCTTCGCGCTGCTGACCTCGCGCTGCTCCTACGAACTCGTCGAGAAGGCGGTGCTCGCGGGCTGCCCGCTGCTCGCGACGATCTCGGCCCCCACCACGCTCGCGATCGCCCGCGCCGCGCAAGCCGGGCTGGCGCTGCGCGTCCTCGCGCGGCGCGATGCGCTGCTGGCACCGCGATGAGACTGCTCGGCGCGGTGCTCGCGGGCGGACTGTCGCGGCGGTTCGGATCGGACAAGGCCGAGGCGCTGCTCGATGGCGAGCGCCTGATCGACCGGGTGGTCGCCGCGCTTGGCTCGCAGGTCGACGCGGTGATCCTCTGCGGCCGCGCGCCCGGTCTGCCCGATCGCCCCGCCGGCGGGCTCGGCCCGCTCGCCGGGCTGAACGCCGCGCTCCACCACGCCCGCACCCACGGCTTCGATGCGGTGCTGAGCGTCCCCTGCGACGCCCCCTATCTGCCGAGCGACCTGCGTGCGATCCTCGGCGACGGCCCCGCCTTCATCGCCGACCAGCCGGTGATCGGCATCTGGCCGGCAGCGCTCGCCGATCGGCTCGACGCGCATCTGCGCGGCGACGACCGATCGCTACGCTGCTGGGGCCGCGCGACCGGCGCGTCGCCACGCACTGCGCCGCCGATCGCCAACATCAATACCCCGGCAGACCTTTCGGCGCTGGGCTTTGCAGACAAGTCGTAACGCGCGCGCCATGAACAACTTTCGACCAGTATTGCCACCCGGCGCCGCACTTCTATAGCGTCACGATGATGGCCAGCGGCAAACCAACGATCAACGACGTCGCGCGTATCGCCGGCGTTTCCAAGAAAACCGTCAGCCGGGTCATCAACCGCTCGCCGCTGCTCCATGTCGACACCCGCGCGCGCGTCGAACACGTGATCGCCGAAATGGGGTTCGTCCCCAACCCGCAGGCGCGCGCACTGGCGTTGCGGCGCAATTTCCTGATCGGGCTGATCCACGACAACCCCAATGCGCAGACCGTGCTCAACGTCCAGCAGGGGATGCTCGAGGGGCTGCGCGATACCGAGTTCGAACTGATCGTCCGCCCGATCAACCGCCACAGCCCACAGATGCTGGGTGACGTCCGCCGCTTCCTCGAACGCCAGCGACCGCACGGCGTGCTGCTGATGCCGCCGATCGCCGAGAATCCGGCACTCGCCGAGCTCTGCCGCGACGTTGGCTGCCGCTATGTGCGGATGGGTTCGGCCGCGCTCGATACGCCCGATCGGATGGTCGCATCGAACGACAGCGAAGTCGTCGGGCTCGCGGTCGCGCACCTGGTCGATCAGGGGCATCGGCGGATCGCGATGATCGCGGGGCCCGACGGCTTCCTGTCGGCCGCCGAACGCCGCAAGGGCTTCGATGCCGCGCTCGCCAAGGCGGGGATCACACTGCCACCGGGCTTCGTCGCCGAGGGCGGCTATACCTTCGAATCGGGGATCGCCGCCGCCGATCTGCTGCTCGATCTCGAAGAGCCGCCGACCGCGATCTTCGCGGGCAATGACGAGATGGCGGCGGGCGCGCTCCACGCCGCGCGGCGCCGCGGCATGAGCGTTCCCGAAGACCTGTCGCTGATCGGCTTCGACGACACCGGCCTCGCCGCGCATCTGTGGCCGCCGCTCACCACGGTGCATTGGCCGGGCATCATGCTCGCCCGGCTCGGCGCGCGAAAGCTGATCGCCGATACCTTCGACGAATCGGACCCCGAGGACGATTCGTGGCTGTACGAATCGCAACTGGTGCATCGCGATTCGGTGGCGCCACCCCGCGCCGGCTAAGCCAAGGCTAGCGCCTGACGTCGAGCCCCTCGTCGTGAAACGCCGCCAGGTCACGCACGGTGAACAGGCTAGCATCCCCCGGTAGCGAGTGCTTGAGGCACGTCAGCGCCAGCCCGTCGCGCGCCGCCTGGTCGGGCCCGCCCTGCGCCAGCCCGTGCAGCACGCCTGCGGCGAAAGCATCGCCCGCGCCGATCCGGTCGACGATCCCCGCGATCGAGACCTCGTCGGTCTGGCACACCGCCTCGCGCGTCTCGACCCGCGCCGACAGCCGGTGGTGATCGGCATCGATCACGTCGCGCGCGGTCGAGGCGATCACGCCTAGGTTCGGAAAAGCCTCGAACGCCGCCAGCGCCGCCTCGCGCCGCCGCTCGGTACCGTCGCCCGAAAAGGGCTTGTCCAGCAGCAGCGCGACATCGCGATGGTTGCCGAACAGGATGTCGGCGTGCGCCACCAGTTCGGTCAGCACGCCGCGCGGATCGCTGTCCCACGCTTCCCACAGCCGCGCGCGATAATTGCCGTCGAACGACAACCGCATCCCGCGCGCCTTGGCCGCGCGCGCGGCGGCTAGCGCGGCGGCGGCGGTATTGGGCCCCAGCGCCGGGGTGATCCCCGACAGGTGCAGTGCGTCGCAGCCCTCGAGCAGCCGGTCCCAGTCCCAATCCTCGGCGCCGCGCAACGCGAACGCCGAATGCGCGCGATCATAGATCACCTCCGACGCGCGAAGCCCCGCGCCGGGGGTGAGGAAATACAGCCCCAGCCGCCCCGGCGCCGCCTCGACATGGCGAACGTCGACTCCGTGCCGCCGCAACTCGCCGCGCGCGGTCTCGCCGATCTTGTGGTCGGGCACCACGCTCAGCATCCGCACCGAATGGCCAAGGCTCGCCAGCCCGATCGCGACATTCGCCTCGGCCCCGCCGACATGGACGTCGAGGCTGGGGCGTTGGAACAGCAATTCGCGCCCCGGCGGCGACAGGCGGAGCAGCAGCTCGCCGAAGAAGGCGGTGGTCATGCCGCCGCGGCGATCGGCGCGGCGCCGTCCGCGTCGAGCTTGTAGGCCTGCCGTACCAGCCCGACCGTCAGCGCGCGGGCGACATCGTGTGCTTCGTCCTCGTACAGCCGCCCCTCGGCGACCAGCCGCGCCAGGAAGCCGCAATCGACTCGTCGCGCGACATCGTGCCGCGCAGGGATCGACAGGAAAGCGCGGGTATCGTCGTTGAAGCCGACGGTGTTGTAGAAGCCCGCGGTTTCGGTCGTCTGCTCGCGGAACCGGCGCATCCCCTCGGGGCTGTCGTGGAACCACCATGCCGGCCCCAGCTTCAGGCACGGATAATGCCCCGCCAGCGGCGCGAGCTCGCGCGAATAGGTCGTCTCGTCGAGCGTGAAGAGGATGATGGTCAGATCGGTGCGCGTGCCGACGACGTCGAGCATCGGTTTCAACGCGGCGACATAGTCGGTGCGCATCGGGATGTCGGCACCCTTGTCGCGGCCATGGCTCGCGAACAGCCCGTGGTTGTGGTTGCGGAAGCTGCCGGGATGGATCTGCATCACCATCCCGTCGTCGCACGACAGCTTGGCCATTTCGGTCAGCATCTGCGCGCGGAAGAGCTCGGCATCGGCGGCGGTCCAGTCGCTGCCGGTGACGCGCGCGAACAGCGCCTCGCTTTCGGTAGACGACAGGTTCGCGGTGCGCGCGGTGGCGTGGCCATGATCAGTCGCGGTCGCCCCCGCCGCGCGGAAATCGGCGCGGCGCTTGGCGTGCGCGGCAAGATAGCCGCGCCACGAATACACGTCCTCGCCGGTCAGTTCGGCAAAGCGCGCCATCGATGTCGCAAAGCCCTCATGCTCGACATCGATCACGGCGTCGGGACGATAGGTGGTCGCGACGCGCCCCTGCCAGCCCGAGGCGCGGATCGCGGCGTGGTGCGCCAGCGGATCGTCGGCGCCCTCGGTGGTGCCTAGGAACGCGATGTCGAAGCGCTCGAACAGCGCGCGCGGGCGGAACGCATCGCTCGCCAATGCTTCGCCGATCGCGTCGAAATAGAAGTCGGCGGTGCCGGCATCGAGCGCCTGTTCGAACCCGAACACTTCGGCGAATACATGATCGAGCCACAGCCGCGACGGCGTCCCGCGGAACAGATGCTGGTTGGCGGCGAACAAGCGCCACGCCGCGCGCGGATCGGTCGCGGGCGCGCCGTCGCGATCGGGCACGCCGAGGTCGGCGAGCGCGATCCCCTGCGAATACAGCATGCGGTACAGATAATGATCGGGCGCCAGCAGCAATTCGGTCGCGTTGGTCCAGTTCGCATTGGTCGCGAACCAGCGCGGATCGGTATGGCCATGCGGGCTGACGATCGGCAGCGATGCGACCTCGGCATAGAGCGCGCGCGCGATGTCGCGGGTGTGCGGATCGGCGGGAAACAGCCGATCGGGATCGAGCCTCAGCGGGCGGGTCATCGCAAAAACTCCATCGTCATGCTCGTCTGGGCTGGTGCGTGGTCGGGGGTGCTGCGGGTCAACCTAGGCCCCCCGCCGTCACGTCGCGATAAGCCTTTGCCACCGCGGCGCGGAAATCGGCGTCGTTCGCCAGCGATACCGGGAATATCGCGTCGATCGCCAGCATCTCCCCAACGATCGCGTCGCCCTCTGGTTGCGCCATCACCGCTGCCGCCAGCTGGTCGGCGAGCGGATCGGCGATCGCCTCGCCGCGTTCAGCGCGGTCGCGCAGGAAGGCGATCCATGCCGCGATCGGCACCGCCAGCCGCGCGATCGGGCGTCCCGCCGCGCGCGCCTCGGTAACGGTATCGAGGATGCGATAGGGCAGCTTCTGCGACCCGTCGCCGGCGATCTGCGAGAGCAGATGGCGGATTTCGGGGTTGCGGAAGCGATCGAGCACCGCACCGGCATAGGCCTGGACATCGAAGCCGGCGATCGCGCCAAGCGAAGGCACGATGTCCTCGCGGACCATCGCCTCGACGAACGCCGCCAGCGGTGCATCGGCCATCGCCTCGCCGACACTCGCATGGCCGCGCGCCAGCCCGACATAGGCAAGCGTCGAATGCGCGCCGTTCAGGATACGCAGCTTGGCGCGCTCATAGGCCGCGACGTCGCCGGTGCGGATCACCCCGACGCTCGCCAGATCGGGATCGCCGGGCAGCGCGACGTCCTCGAGCACCCACTGCGTGAACGCCTCGCGCTGTACCGCGGCCAGGTCGGCCACCCCCAGCGCCCCGGCGGCGCGCGCGAGGTGTGCGTCGTCGGTGGCGGGGGTGATCGAATCGACCATCGAATCGGGAAACACCACCGTCTCGCCGATCCAGGCAGCAAGCGCCGGATCGCGCATCTCGGCCAGCGCGATTACCGCTGCACGAAGCTTGCGCCCGTTGCCCGTCATGTTGTCGCAGCACAGCACTGCGAACGGCTCGGTGCCCGCGGCGCGCCGCGCGGCGAGCCCGGCGACGATCCAGCCGATCAGGCTATGGGGGTCGTCGGGATTGGCAGCGTCATGGACGATATCGCGATGCGCGGTATCGAGCGTCCCGTCGCTGCGCAGGCAATAGCCCTTCTCGGTGACCGTGCTGGTCACCAGCCGCACCGCCGGATCGGCGAGCAGCGCATGCACCCGCGCGCCCTCGCCGGGCCCGACCCAGGCGCGATGCGCGCCGATCACCCGCGTCTCGACCGCGGAATCGAGGATCGTCAGGCTATAGAGCCCGTCCTGCGCTGCCAGCGCCTCGACCAACTCGGGGGTACGCAACGAAACCGCGGCGATCCCCCAGCGCGGGTCGGTGGCGAGCAGCGAATCGAAATACGCCGCCTGGTGCGCCCGGTGGAACGCACCGGGGCCGAAATGGACGATACCGATCTGCACGTCCGCACCGGTATTGCCCGGCCGCCCGACATTCGTGGGCAGATGGTCGAGCGTCGCTCGCGATAAACGGGTCACGCGCCCACCATTTGCTGGTCAGCCACGCGCAGGCCCTGCGCCGAGCGCCAGGGCGCAGTCATTCGGAAATGCCATCGATTCATCCGTCCCCTGTACCGCGGTATTCCGCGTTGTCACCGGTATCATATGGATTTGGCAGCGGCGGTAAAGCGGGTTTGTGACGCGTCGCCTAGCGATGCGTGGTCAATACTCGGCAGCGATCAGGTTGAGCGCGCGTTCGGCCGCCAGGGTCGTCGCGCCGCCGCCCGAGGGGCGGTCATTGGCGAACGACGAAAAGGTCAGCGTCCGCCCGCTCGCGGTAGTCAGGAACCCCGATAGCGCCGCGGTCCCCTTGAGCGATCCGGTCTTGGCGAACACCCGCCCGGCAAGCGGCGTGTCCTTGAACCGATTGGTGAGCGTGCCGTCGACCCCGCCGACCGGCATCGTATCGCGATAGTCGGCGCCCCAGGGCTGCGCCTGCGACCAGCGCAACAGCCCGACCACCGCGCGCGGCGACAGCCGGTTATAGACCGACATCCCGGAACCGTCGAACAGGTCCCACTCCGCGCGCGCGACGCCGGCCTGCGCGAACATCGCGTCGATCGCGGCAAAGCCATCGGCGGTTCCGCGATCGCCCCGCCGCGCCGCCACTCGCCGCAGCAGCATTTCGGCGTACAGATTCTGGCTGACCTTCATCGTCTCGCGTACCGCCTCGGCATAAGGCGGCGGATCGAGCCGTGCGACGACTCCCGTCACCGCCGGCCGGGGGTCCCCCGGCGCGCGATGCCGCCCCTTCGCCGCCTCGGCCACCGTCACGCCGCGCGCGCGCAGCAACCGCGCGAAGCGATACGCCGCCCATTCGGCGGGATCATCGACCCCCAGCCGGATCGTCTGCACCGGTGCATCGGCGGCGATCGTCCCGAACACCCGCACCGTCCGGCTGCCCGGCAGCCGCTCGACATCAAGCGCTGTGGTCGTCCCCGCCGCCACCCGATTGTCGATCGCGAACCAGCCATCCTCGCTCACGACCAACGGCACCGCCCCCGCGGTGACGGTAACGCTGGTGACATTGTCGTTGAGCGTCAGCGCCGACACTGCGGTGCCATAGCGCCCCTGCAGATCGTCCCAGCTCCAGCCCTGCCCCCAGCGTTCGTCGGGATAGGCGCGATCGTCGCCGATCACCCCGCGCACCGCCTTGGTCCGGGCCGCCACCGCATCGGCGAGCGTGGCGAGGCAATTGGCGATGCAATCGGCGGTATCGCGCAGCAACGGGTCGCCGCTGCCGACCAGCACGACATCGCTAGCGCCGACCGCCGGCTCGATCGCGACCGCAGTCCCCTCGATCGGCGTCGCCATCAGCCCCGGCTCGGCATGCAGCGCAGCGATCGTGACGAGCTTGGTGTTCGACGCGGGCAGGAAGCGATCGTCGGGCGCGATCGCCACCACCTCGCGCCCCGCCTCATCGACTACCAGCAACCCCCACCGCGTCCCCGCGACCGAAGGATCGTACAGCACCGCGCGCACGCGCTCGTCGAGCGAAGCCGCGCGGTCGAGCGGCACGCGGCCAGGCGCCGCGCACCCCGCCAGCGCCAGCAGCGCCAGCATCATCGCCTTGCTCGTTCCTGCCCCCATCGCCCGCTCCTATCCTGCTTCGCGCCCCTCAGCGCGCACCCCCGCCAACCGATCGTCAAGCGCCCCCTCCCAGCGCGCGACCGTCGTCGCCACCGTCAGGTTCGCCGAAGCGCTCGGCACCGTGCGCGTCATGTCGAGCAGCCGGTCGAACGGCAGCACGAATCCGACGATCAGCGCGGTCTGTTCGGGCGACACCCCCACCGCCGCGAGCACCGCCGCCAGCATGAACAGCGATGCCGACGGCACCGGCGCGGTGCCGAACGCCGCCAGCGCGCCGGTCACCAGCACCACGAACCAGTCGGCGGTCGCCATCGGATGGCTCAGGGCCTGCAGGCTGAAGACGCTCAGCAACCCGACATACATCGCGGTGCCGTCCTTGCCGATGCTCGCGCCCAGCGGCAGCACGGTCGAGGCAACGGGCTTGGCCACCCCCAGATTGTCCTGCGCACATCGGATCGCCACCGGCAGCACCGCCGAGCTCGACGCGGTCGAAAACGCGATCGCCAGCGCATCGACGATGCCGCGATAGAATCGCCCGATGGGCACCCGCGCCAGCAGCTTGAGCATCGCGGCATGGACGATCACGATCTGCAACACCGATCCGATGACGACGCACAAGGCCAGCCAGCCGACATTGGCGAACACCGCAACGCCATTGGCCGCGACCGCGCCCGCGATCAGCGCGAACACGCCGAACGGGGTGACCTCCATCACCAGCCGAACGATCGTCAGCAGCACGCTCGATGCCGACGCCAGGAATCGCGCGAACGGCGCCCCCGCCTCGCCCGCCACCACGGTGCCAGCGCCGATGAGGATCGCGGTGAAGATCAGCGCGAGCATGTCGCCCTTGGCCAGCGCATCGACGATGTTCAGCGGCACGATGCCGACGAGCGTATCATACAGCGTCCTTGGCTCGCCCAAAGCCTGCGCCTGCGCGCTCCCCAGCGCCGCCCCCACCCCCGGCTGCACCACCACCGCCACCGCCATGCCAAGCGCGACCGCGATCAAGGTGGTCGCGGCGAACAGCCCGACGGTCTTGCCGCCAAGCGGCCCGAGGCGCTTGGGATCGGCCATCGAGGCGATACCCGAGGCGATCGTCACCAGCACGATCGGCGCGACGAGCATGCGGATCAGCCGGACGAAAACATCCCCCAGAAACGCGACCGAAGGCGCGGCGTCAGGCCAGAACAGCCCCAGCAGCACGCCGAGCACCAACCCGCCCAGCACCCGCTGCCACAGCGGTATCGCGAACCAGGCGCGCATCATCTGTCGCCCCCCTCCCGCTTGCGGGAGGGGCCGGGGGTGGGGTCATCCAGCAGTGCTCCGGACGTTGATAGCCCCACCCCTAACGCCTCCCGCAAGCGGGAGGGGGACGGTGCCGTCCCGCTAATCAAACCCCGCCCCAGAAGCCCGGCGCCGGCGGGTGCAGCATCCCGCCTTCGATCCGTACCCCCCCGCCCCGATCCTGCGCCAACCACCATGGTCCATCGCAATCGACGAACCCCGCCCGGCTGGCAAGCGCCAGTGCCGGCGCGATCCCCAACGACGAACACACCATGCAGCCGAGCATCAGCTCGAACCCCGCAGCTTGCGCGGCATCGGCAAAGGCGAGCGCGGCGGTCAGCCCGCCGGTCTTGTCGAGCTTGATGTTCACATAGGCGTAGCGCCCCTGCAGCCGATCGAGATCGGCGATGCCGTGCGCGCTTTCGTCGGCGCAGATCGGCACCAGCGGCACGAAGCCGGCGAGCGCCGCATCGGCATCGGCGGGCAGCGGCTGTTCGAGCAGCCCCACTTGCGCATCGGCGAGCACCGGCTGGATCGCCTCGACCAGGTCCATCGACCAGCTTTCGTTGGGATCGACGATCATCCGCGCATCGGGCAATGCCGAACGTACCGCAGCGATCCGCTCGGCCACCAGCTGGTCGTCGACCTTCACCTTGACCAGCGGCACCGAACCCAACGCAATCGCCGCGCGGTGCATCGCCTCGGGGGTGTCGATGCCGATTGTCACCGCGGTCTCGACCGGCACCAGCGGCGGTTGGCCCAGCAGCATTCCCACCGTCGTTCGCGCGAGCTGCGCATCGAGGTCCCACAACGCGCCATCGACCGCGTTGCGCGCCGCCCCCGCGGGCATCAGCACCAGCAGCTCCTCGCGTCCCGCGCCCTGCGCCAGCGCCGGGGTGACCGCGGCGATATCCGCCAGCGCCGCCTCGATCGTCTCGCCATAGCGCGGATAGGGCACCCCCTCGCCGCGCCCGGTCAGGCCGGCGACCGCGATCTCGACGGTGACCACATCGGCGTCGGTCTTCACCCCGCGCGCGATGCGGAAGGGCGATTTCAGCCCGAAACGGTCGTGGCGAGCGGCGACGGTGCGAAGCAACGCGCGATCTCCTCGATGATGGGGGCAACGCCAAAGCGGACCGGATCGGTGCACGGCAGCGAAAATCGCTGCCCGGCATCGGCGCAGAATGCCAGCGCCTCGGCCTCGCCCAGACGCGAGGTGTTGATGCACACCCCCACCGCCTGCACCTGAGGGTTGGTCAGCCGCGCGGTGCGCAGGTTCGCCTCGAGACATTCGGCAAGCTCGGGCACCGCGAAATGCGGTAGCCCGCGCATGTGCGGGCGCCCCGCCTCGTGGCACAGCACCAGCGCATCGGGCTGGGCGCCGTGGAGCAGTCCCGTCGAGACGCCGGCGAACGACGGGTGGAACAGCGATCCCTGCCCCTCGATCACGTCCCAGCCATCGTCGCTCCGCGCGGGTGAAAGCACCTCGACCGCGCCCGAGATGAAATCGGCGACCACCGCATCGACCGCGATTCCGCGCCCCGCGATCAGGATGCCGGTTTGTCCGGTCGCGCGGAAATCGGCGGCGAGACCAGCCGCCTGCATCGCCCGTTGAAGCGCGATGCTGGTGTACATCTTGCCCACCGAACAATCGGTCCCCACCGTCAGCAGTCGCCGCCCCGCGCGCTTGCGGCCGCTTCCCACCGGCAAATCCGCGGGCGCATCGCGCACGTCGAACAACGTCACCCCCGCCGCGCGCGCCGCTTCGACCAAGGCGGGCACGTCGCGCAGCCGATGGTGCAGCCCCGCGGCAACGTGCATCCCCAATGCGATCGCCACCAGCGCGTCCTCTACCAGCGCCTGCCCCATGCTGCCGCCCGGATTGGCGATCCCCAGCACCAACGTGTTGGCCCCGCGCGCGCGCGCCTCCTCGATCGTCAGCCGCTCGATCCCCAAGGTCAGCGGGCAATCGTCGTGGCGAAATTCGCCGACGCAATGCTCGGGCACGAAATGCGCGAGCCCGCGCGAGGTCTTGATGCCCAGCGGATCATCGCTGTGGCCAAGATACAGGAGATAGGGGGTCGGGATCATGCGCAAACCCTAGAGCGGCGGCGGCCCGGCTGCGAATAGCGACGCAGGGGCTGGGTCATAACGCCGGGTTATAGGACGTCGATCGAGGCACGGAGTTCATCGAGGAACGACAGCGCCAGCGTCGAGGGCGGGCGGTTCTCGAGGAACATCGCATGGACGTCGAAGGTGATCGCCGGCCGCAATGGCCGAAACGCCAGCCCCGCCGACAGCGACGCCGCCGCGGTGAAGCTGTCGACCACCGCGATCCCCACTCCGGCGCGCACCAGCGCGGCGGCGATGTAGAAGGTGCGCGTCGATACCACTTCGTCGAACGCCACTCCCAGCCGGTCGCATTCGGCGGAGAACATCTGCCCCAGCGGCCCGCTGCGCGCCAGGCTGATGAACGGGCGATCGGTCAGCGCCGCCAGGTCGAGCCGCGCGGGGGCGTCGGGCAGGTCGCTCTCGCGGTACAGTACCACCAGCTCGCCCTCGCCCAGCGCGTGCGCCGCGACCGGCGCTGCCGGCGGCACTTCATAGGCGATCGCGACATCGCATTCGCGCTCGTACAGTTTGCGCAGCAGATCGTCGTGATGGACGGTCTGAAGGTCGAACGACACCCCCGGGGTCCGCTTGAGCACCCGTGCCACCGCGCTCGGCAACACCCCCAGCGCCAGCGAGGGCAGCGCCGAGATCCGCAGCGTGCCAGCGCCACGCCGCAGGTTGCGGCTGGTATCGCGCAGCGACTGCACCCGCTCCTGGATCGCGCTCGCCTCGGTGAACAGCTGATGCGCGTCCTCGGTCGGCACCAGCCGCCCCTTGGTGCGGGTGAACAGGTCGAACCCCAGCAGGCTCTCGGCATGGCGCAGCATCTTGGTGACCGAAGGCTGCGACACGTTCAGCGCGCGCGCAGCGTTGCTCACCGATCCGTGGACATAGACCGCGTGGAAGATCTCGACATGGCGAAGGTTCATCGGCCGCGCGCCAATCGTTCCTCGATCGCGGTGAACGCCGAACTGCCCCTGGGCGCGTCGCTCGCCACCCCGGTCGCGTAATAGGCAACGCCGCTGCCGCCCGCGCGATCGACCCACAACCCCGATCGTAGCCGATAGGCGTCGCCGGCATGGCCGATCCGCACCCGCCCGTCGCCGAACGGATCGTCGGCGCACCCCGCTACCCGCGTCGCGGTGAAGGTGACGCCCAGCCCATAGCTGCAGTAAAAACCGCCCTCGGTCTCGCCATTGCTGCCGTCATAGGTCCAGAGCGGGGTCGCCAGCGCCGCGAACGACTCAGGCGACAATAACCGCACGCCATCGACCACGCCTTCGCCAGCGAGCAATCGCCCGATCCGCGCAAGGCCTTTGGCCGAAATCCGCATCCCCCCCTGCGGCGAGAAGATCGCGCCGTTGCGCCCCGCCACCCAGCGCGACAGGTCGCAGGCGCCATCGGTTGCGGGGGTCACCGAACAGGCGGGCTTGGCACCGCGATTGTCGTCGCGAAGCGCGGTGCCGTCGGGCTCGTACAGCACCACCGCGCGCGCCGCGGTCGCCGCGCTGCAGCTTTCCCAGTTGAAGCACGCCTGGATCCCCAGCGGCCCGAACAGTTGCGCTTGCATCACCCGGTCGAAGCGCTGCCCGGTGGCGCGCTCGATGATCGCGGCGACCACCGGATAGTTCATGTTGGTGTAACGGAAATAGGTCGCCGGCGCGTTCGCGGTGTCCCATGCCTTCGGATCGGCGACCACCTTTCGCAATTCGGCATCGAGCGGCAGCACGTAATCGACCGCATCGGTCAGGCTCGAACGGTGCGAGAGCAGCAGCCGGAGCGTGATCGGCACCTGCGGATACGCCGGATTGCGAAGGCGCCACCCCAGCCGGTCGGACACATCGGCATCGAGATCGAGCATTCCCGCCTCGACCAGCCGCAGCACCACGATCGCCACCGCCAGCTTCGAGATCGACGCGACGCGCACCGGATCGTCGGCGGTCAGCCGGCGCGCGGCGGCGATGTCGGCATAGCCAGCGGCCTGCGCCGGCGCCACGCCATCGCGGTCGAAAGCGACGCGCGCGCCGGCTAGCGGCTCGGCGGCAACGGCCTGGCCGGCAAGGGCTTGGACGGCAAGCAGCGACAGGAGGATCGACATCGCCGCGACGCTAGCATGGCCGCGGGGCGAAACAACCTGTGGGATTTCTTCGGTGGGGAAATGGTGCCCGAGGACGGATTCGAACCGCCGACACTGCGATTTTCAGTCGCATGCTCTACCAACTGAGCTACTCGGGCGCACCCGATGGGACGTCGGGGAGCGCGGGTCTTAGTCGCGCTCGCCGGACGTGTCCAGCCTGCTTTGTGCGCCTTCGGCATCGTCGGGATCGACATGCTCGCCGGGAATGCGATAGCCCTCGCCCAGCCATTGCAGCAGATCGCGGTCCTTGCACCCGCGCGAGCAGAAGGGCTTGTGCTCGGCAAGCGTGGGTTGGCCGCATACGGGGCAGCCGGAACGCCGGGCCATCATCGGTTCTCCTGTCGTGTCTCGAAACGCGCCTCGCCGCCGGTGCGGCGGGCGAGTTCGGCGAGCCAATCGGGCTGGCGTGCCAGCCGGCGGGCGATCGCCTCGGGCACGATATGGGAAGCCGGTGGCGGCGGGGGAATACGCTCGATCCGGCGCAGCAACGCGCGTGCCTCATAGCCCGCGCGATCGGCGGCGATCGCTTCGGGCAGCGACGCGCGCTCGCGGCGGCGGACGATTTGGAGGAAGCCGAAGCCGTTCATCGCGGTGCGCTCGAACGGCTGCGGCAGCGCGGCGTCGATCGCGTCGGCAACCGCTTGGCGCTCGGCCTTGTTGGCGAGCGTGGGAAAGTCGATGCCGATCGACCCGCCGATGCCGTGGCGCTCGACCGCGCGCGCGACGGCGTGCGCGGCGGCGATCGACAGCGGGCCGTGCGGCGGCGCGCCATCGACGTCGAACAAGGTCATCGCCGGGGTCACCGCCATGCGCAGCCAGCCGCCGGGAAAGGCGATGTCGCCGCTGACCGCCTCGTCGAGCATTTCGGACCAGCCGGCTTCCTCGAACGCGTCGGCCTCGTGCGCGCGGCAGAGGCGGACCGGCAGGCCGGTGGCGGTGATTCGCGCGAGCAGGTCGGGGCCGGGCTGCGGCGCGCCCTCGCCGGGCACCGCCTTTGGAAGCCGCAGCTTGCCGCGCTCGTAAATGCCTTCGCGGACGATCCGCACCGTCAGCGCAGCGCCCTGCGTCGTCCCCGCAGGAAAGGGTTCGAGCAACGCATCGCCGCCGCCGTCGAGTGTCACCTTGGCGGTGCGCGGGCCGGTGATCTCATTCAGCCGTGCGCGGTGGATGCCGCCGATTCGCGGGGCATCGGCTGCCACCTCGATCCGCGCCTTCCAGATTTCGCCGCGCGAAACCAAAATGGCGCGGGCTTCGCCGATGCCGGCTTCGTACAGCCACTCAGCCAAGGACGATCCCGGCGCTTTCGAGCAATGCGCGCGTCTCGAACAGCGGCAGGCCGACCACGCCCGAATGGCTGCCCGACAGGAAGCGGACGAATGCCTCGGCGCGGCCCTGGATCGCATAGCCGCCGGCCTTGCCCAGCCCTTCGCCGCAATCGAGATAGCGCTCGATCTCCTGCGGGGTCAGCCGCTTGAACGCGACGACGGTGTCGGCGACCCGGGTGCGCGGCTTGCCGTCGGGACCGATCACGCAGATCGCCGACAGGCAATGATGGCGGCGGCCCGAAAGCTTGCCCAGCAGGTCGCGCTGGATATCGAGCGTGTCGGCGGGCGGCAGGATGCGCCGTCCCAGCGCGATCGTGGTATCGCCCGCCAGCACGATCTCGTCGTCGGCGCGGGGGACCGCCCGCGCCTTGGCGATGGCAAGCCGCAGCGCATAGGCGCGCGGCGCTTCGTCCTTCAGCGGGCTTTCATCGATATCGGGCGAGACGACGCGCACGGGCACCGCACCGATGCGGGCAAGCAGGTCGCAGCGGCGCGGGGAAGATGAGGCGAGGACAAGGTTCATGCGGTTCCTAGGTCCCGCGGGTTCCGGCGCGACATTGCCGTTCGTTTCGAGCGAAGTCGAGAAACGGCAATCCGGGCGCGTGGGGCGGTTTCTCGACTACGCTCGAAACGAACGGGGTGGCTATGCTGGGTACCGAGGGTGCAAGGGCACCGCCCGAGCATCACCAACCGCTATTTGAAGCGATAGGTGATCCGGCCCTTGGTGAGATCATAGGGGGTGAGTTCGACGAGCACTTCGTCGCCGACCAGCACGCGGATGCGGTTCTTGCGCATCTTGCCCGCGGTGTGGCCCAGAATCTCGTGATCGTTTTCAAGCTTGACCCGGAACATCGCGTTGGGGAGCAATTCCACCACGCGACCGCGCATCTCAAGCAGTTCTTCTTTAGCCAAAAATAGTCCTCGTGGGTTCGCAAAGTGGCGTGCGCCATACGCGGTATAGCGTGAAAAGGGAAGTGTTCGCCGCATATGACGAAGTGGATGGAGTAGAAGCGTAGCCCCTCTTCGTCACCCCGGCCTTGTGCCGGGGTCCACGGTGCCAGGCGCGGTCGGCATCAGCGCTGGCGGAACGACGGGGGCGAGTGAAACTAGAAGGCCCTCACCCGGCCTCTCCCGCAGGCGGGAGAGGGGCAGAAGAAGGATCACAGCAGGCTAGGCTGCGCGCCGGGTTGATGGCTCGGGCGGATTTCGACTCGGGTGGCCTTCTTCACCGGGCTGATCGTCGGCGGCAGCTTGGGCTTCAGCCCCATCATCAGTTCGGCGAGGGTGACGAACTGCAGCGCGGGGAACTTGCCCCATTCGGTTTCGATCAGCGGCTGCGAGGCGGCCTCCTGCACCATGCCGCGCGTCGGCATCGCCTTCATCACGAACAGCCCGAAGCGATGCTTGTCGCGCTCCATCACCCGGCCCAGATCGCGCACCATATGGGGGCTGACATTGTCGCCCGCTTTCACGCTGATGACGCCGGTTTCGATCCGCCCGCCACCCCTAGCGTGGGTGCCCGCAAGATAGTTGAACCAGCCATCGACCCCCTTGTCGCCGCCCTTCTTGTCGCGCGGATAGCCGCCGACCTGCCAACACACCCATTGCTGGAACTGGTGCGGATCGTCGGCGGCAAGGCGTTCGGCGCTGGCAAGATCGCGCGGCACGCCGATCGTTTCGAAATCGATGCCGGGATAGCCCTCGCGCAGCCGTTCTCGATCATGCCGATCGCGATATGGGTGACGTCGATGCCGATCCAGCGCCGGCCCAATTTCTGCGCGGCATCGACCGCGGTGCCGCAACCGCAAAAGGGATCGAGCACGACATCGCCGGAATCGGACGAGGCGGCGATGATCCGCTCGAGCAGCGCGCGGGGCTTTTGGGTGGGGTAGCCAAGGCGTTCCTGGGCCTGGGAGTTTAGCGGCGGAATGTCGGTCCAAACATCGCCCAATGCGACGCCCCGTTGCTCGTCGAGATACCGCTTGAGTTGGGGAACCCGGCCCGGACTGGTTTGGATGACCAACCCGTCTGCGTGCGCTTGCTCCATTCGAACCCTGGTCCACCGCCAGACTCGGGTAACGCCCAAGAATTCATAGGTTAGATTAGGCCGGTTGGGGTTTGGATTGATCAGGCTGTCGAGCCGATAGACCCTACCCTGTTCATCCCGATGGCAATATTTTGTTCGGGTCTTTTCAGGCAGGTTGCGTTGATCGTAGCGTTGGAAAACAGCTTCGAGGTTCCAAACGGACTCGTCGCTTCTACCATAGGCCAAAATCGTATCATGGTTCGTCGGTAGCCGGCGCGTCATCAGCGCCTTCCCAGTCGACCGCTGCCAAACAATCTCGTTCCGGAAATTCTCCGCCCCGAACACAGCGTCGAGCACCAGCTTGAGGTAGTGGCTCGCGGTGGGGTCGCAGTGGAGGTAGAGCGAGCCGGTGGGCTTGAGCACGCGGTGGAGCTCGACCAGCCGCACCGCCATCATCGACAGATACGCCATCAGCGGGTTTTCGCCGACCGCCGAGTGCATCGCCTGCATCATCACCGTCAGCGGGCGATTGGTGCCTGCGGCGATGTCCATAAGTGCTTCCTTGGCGCTGTCGCCCCAGGTCCAGGTATCGTCGAACGCCTCGATACTCGCGTCGGTGCCCGCGCCGTTCGCCGATTTGAACAACACGTTATAGCCCGCATTCGAATTGAACGGCGGATCGAGATAGACGAGGTCGACGCTGGCATCGGCGACCTGACGCCGAAGCACGTCGAGATTGTCGCCGTAATAGAGCTGGTTGCGCATGGGCGGAGGATGCGCGGGTCGCGGGTGCCGTCCAGCGGGTGGCTCCGCAATGGAGTCGATCGGTGGTGGTCGACGGTGGGTTATTGCCGTTTCGGATCAAACGATTGAGCGTTGGCGCAACCCCTAACCGTCACCCCGGCCTCCGTGCCGGGGTCCACCGTTCCGCGCACGCTAAGGCGTGGTGGCCGGGGCGCCGTGGACCCCGGCACGAGGCCGGGGTGACGAATGCGGCTCCCTACCCCGCCAGCGCCGCCAGCAGCAGCAGCGCGACGATGTTGGTGATCTTGATCATCGGGTTCACCGCAGGGCCGGCGGTGTCCTTGTACGGATCGCCGACGGTGTCGCCGGTTACCGCTGCCTTATGCGCCTCACTGCCCTTGCCGCCGTGATTGCCGTCCTCGATATATTTCTTGGCATTGTCCCACGCGCCGCCACCGCTGGTCATCGAAATCGCGACGAACAGCCCCGAGACGATCACCCCGAGCAGCATCGCACCCAAAGCGGCAAAGCCCTGTTCCTGGCCGGCGACGGCGGTGACGATGAAATACACCGCGACCGGCGACAGCACCGGCAGCAGCGAGGGCACGATCATCTCGCGGATCGCAGCCTTGGTGACGATATCGACGGTGCGCGCATAATCGGGGCGCGAGGTGCCGAGCATGATGCCGGGGTTCGAGGCGAATTGCTCGCGCACGTCCTTCACCACCGCGCCCGCCGCGCGGCCGACGGCGGTCATGCCGAACGCGCCGAACAGATAGGGGAGCAGCGCCCCCAGCAGCAGCCCGACGATGACATAGGGGTTCGACAGGCTGAAATCGACGGTGAGCTCGGGGAAGAACTCGCGCAAATCGGTGGTGTACGCCCCGAACAGCACCAATGCGGCGAGCGCTGCCGAGCCGATCGCATAGCCCTTGGTCACCGCCTTGGTGGTGTTGCCCACCGCGTCGAGCGCGTCGGTGCGCTGGCGGACATCATCGGGCAGCCCCGCCATTTCGGCGATGCCGCCGGCATTGTCGGTGACCGGCCCATAGGCATCGAGCGCGACCACCATGCCGGCGACCGCGAGCAAAGAAGTAGCGGCAAAGGCGACGCCGATGATACCTGCGAACTGATACGCCGCGACCACCGCGACGACGATCACCAGCGTCGGCAACGCGGTCGATTCGAGGCTGATCGCGAGGCCCTGAATCACATTGGTGCCGTGGCCGGTTTCGGATGCCTTGGCGATCGAGCGGACCGGGCGATGGTTGGTGCCGGTATAATATTCGGTGATCCACACCAGCAATCCGGTGACCGCCAGCCCGATCATCATGCACCAGAACAGGTCCATGCCGGTGAACGCCATCCCGCCGATCGCCTCGGCCCCGAGCGTGGCTTCGGTGGTGAGGCCATCGGTTGCCGGATCGAGGAAGCCGGCCCCGCCGATCACAGCGCGCATATCGCCCAGCACATAAGCGGTCGCGCCATAGATTGCGGGGACCGAGAGCAGGATCGTCGTCCAGAACCCCTTGTACAGCGCGCCCATGATCGACTGGCTGCTGCCCAGCCGCACCATATAGGTGCCGATGATCGAGGTGAGGATGCACACTCCGCCGACGAGCAGCGGCAGCGCCATCAATGCCAGCAATTGTTCGGTCGGCGCGCGCACCAGCAAGGCGATCGACACCATCGTCAGCCCGAGCGTGACGACATAGGTTTCAAAAAGGTCGGCGGCCATACCGGCGCAATCGCCGACATTGTCGCCGACATTATCGGCAATCACGGCGGGGTTGCGCGGGTCGTCCTCGGGGATTCCCGCCTCGACCTTGCCGACTAGGTCAGCGCCGACATCGGCGGCCTTGGTAAAGATGCCGCCGCCCAGCCGCGCGAAGATCGAGATCAGCGATGCGCCAAACGCCAAGGCGGTGAGCGTGTCGATTACCCGGCGGCCATTGGGGGCATCGCCCGCAACCGCGACCAAATACCAGAAGATCCCCGCGATCGAGAGCAGCCCCAGCCCCGCCACCAGCATGCCGGTGATCGCACCCGATCGAAAGGCGAGCGTCAGGCCGCCCTGAAGCGAGGTGCGCGCAGCCTCTGCAGTGCGGACATTGGCGCGCACCGAAATGTTCATGCCGACATAGCCAGCAACCCCCGACAGCACCGCACCGATGAGGAAACCGATCGTCGAATAGATGCCGAGCGTTGGGAGCAGGATCACCGCGACGATCGCGCCGACGATGCCGATCGCGGTATATTGCCGGCCGAGATACGCCTTGGCCCCTTCCTGGATCGCGGCGGCGATGTCCTGCATCTTTTCGTTGCCGGCGGGGGCGCGGATGACTGCTTGCGCGGTCACGAAGCCATAGAGCACCGCGACGACACCGCAGAGCATGGCGAAATAGACGATCGTCATATCGCTGATGGTCCCTCTTCCTGAAGGTGCCGCCGCGGTCTGGTGCCGCATTCGGTCACGCTGGCGCGAATAGAGACCCAAAAGCGGGGGGCGCGCAAGGCTTTGCCCGATTGCGCGGTGGCTCAACCGTGCTGATAGCCGATGCGCGGCGGCAGCGGGACGGGGTGGCCGGCTTGAGTGAGGGTCAGGCCGGTGCCTTGCGCAAAGCTGCCGACGCGGGTGGCCGGGACCGGCGGAGTTGCGTCGGGCGGGAGTGCGAAGAGGAGTTGATAATCGTCGCCGCCGGTGGCTGCGGCGAGGCGCGCTTCGCGATTGGTGCCGATATGCGCGGCATAGGCAGGCGATAGCGGGACCGCCGCAAGGTCGATCATCACCGCACAGCGGCTTGCCTGCGCCATCCGTGCGGCGTCGATCAACAGGCCGTCGGAGACGTCCATCATCGCGCTGGCTTGGGGGGCGAGCGCGCGCCCCTCGGCAAGGCGGGGTTGCGGGCGGCGGTAGGCGGCGAGCAGCGCGGACGGCCCCTGTTCCCCTATCGCGATCGCAAGGCCGGCGGCGGCATCGCCGATCGTGCCGGTGACCCAAAGCGCATCGCCTATGCGCGCGCCGCTGCGTGCTGGGGGATCGGTGGCGCGGCCGATCGCGGTGAGCGACAGCGTGCGCGGGCCGTTGGCGGTGACGGTGTCGCCGCCGAGGATCGGGCAGGCAAAGGTTTGGCATATCTCGCGCAGCCCTTCGAGGAAGCCACGGTCCCAGCCGTCATCGCCAGCGAGCGGATAGCCGAGCAGAATGCCGATCGGCACCGCGCCCTTGGCGGCAAGATCGGAGAGATTCACCGCGACCAGCTTCCAGGCGATGTCTGCGGCGGGATCGGTGGGTAGGAAATGGATTCCCTCGACCACCAAATCCTTGGTGAGGACGAGGTCGCCGAGAAGGGCGGTGTCATCGGCGAGGTCGCGTGCGCCTGCGTGCAGCGGGAGGCTGCGTAGCGCGGTGAGGAAGGTGGATTCATTCACCCGAACCTTCTCCCGCTGGCGGGAGAAGGATAGCGTAGCTTGGTCGCGAAGCGACCTAGCGCAGCTTGGATGAGGGTGGTGCGAGCCTTCGGCTCGCGCGCTTGCGAGGGCAAGCGCGGCACCCTCACCCAGCTTCGACTAGGTCCGCGTGAAGAACGCGAACCAAGTCTGCGCAACCCTCTCCCGCTTGCGGGAGAGGGAAGGATCACGCGCGCACTTCCTTGGCCACCGCGTCGAGCAAGCCGTTGACGAACCCCGCCTCGCGCTTGTCGTAGAAGGCGTGCGTCACGTCGAGATATTCGCTGATCACCGCGCCGGTCGGCACATCGGCGCGCGCCAGCAGCTCGTAGGTGCCGGCGCGCAGGATCTGGCGCATCGGCTTGTCGAGGCGGTCGAGCGTCCACCCGGTGGCGAGCTTGGCGGCGACGATACCGTCGATCTCGGCCCCCCGCGCGGTCGTGCCCTTCACGATGTCGTCGAAGAACAGCACGTCGGCGTCGATATATTCGGCGTCCTCGATCGTCGCGCCCAGCCGGTGCTGGTGGAATTCGTGGAGCAACGCGGTGACAGCGGTGCCCTCCATCTCATGCTGGTACAGCGCCTGGACGGCGGCGAGACGGGCGGCGGCGCGCGCCTGGGTGCGCGAACGGGTATTGGGGCTGGTCATGATGGGGTCCATAGCACCACCGCTGGCTTCGAGCGAAGTCGAGAAGCCGCGGCGGCGGGCGCGGGCAGGTTTCTCGACTCCGCTCGAAACGAACGGATCAGGGGGAAGTGGGGAGCCGGATCGACACCGACTTGGCGTGCGCGGGCAGGCCCTCCGCAGTGGCGAGTGCCACGGCAGCGGGGCCGATCGCGGCGAGGCCGGCGGGGTCGAGCGCGAGAAAGCTGGTGCGCTTCATGAAATCGAGCACCGACAAGCCGCTGGCGAAGCGCGCCCGCCTGCCGGTGGGCAGGACGTGGTTCGGCCCGGCGACATAATCGCCGACCGCCTCGGGGGTGTGGCGGCCGAGGAACACCGATCCGGCATGGCGGACCTGCGCGAACAAGGCTTGCGGGTCGTCGACCGCCAGCTCGAGATGCTCGGGCGCGAGGCGGTTCACCAGCGGTATCGTGTCGTCGAGGCTGGGCACGACGATGATCGCGCCATTGGCATCCCAGGCGCGGCGCGCGACCTCGGCGGTCGATAGCTCGCCGATCTGCCGGTCGACCGCCTCGGCTACGGCATCGGCGAACGCCGCATCGTCGGTGAGCAGGATCGACTGGCTGGTCGGGTCGTGCTCGGACTGGCTGAGCAAATCGGCGGCGATCCATTCGGGATCGTTGCGACCATCGGCGACGACGACGATTTCAGAAGGGCCCGCGACCATGTCGATGCCGACGACGCCGTAGAGCTGGCGCTTGGCCTCTGCCACCCAGGCGTTGCCCGGGCCGCAGATGACGTCGACCGGGGCGATCCGATCGGTGCCATAGGCAAGCGCGGCAATCGCCTGCGCGCCGCCGACGCGCCAGATTTCGGTGATGCCCGCAAGTTCAGCGGCGGCGAGGACGAGCGGATTGACCTCGCCATCGGGGGTCGGCGTGACCATCACGATCCGCTCGACCCCTGCGACCTGCGCGGGGATGACGTTCATCAGCAGCGACGACGGATAGGCTGCGCGCCCGCCCGGAACATACAGCCCGGCGGCATCGACCGCGTTCCAGCGCGCGCCGGTGCGGACACCGTGCGCGTCGGTGGTGTCGCTGTCGGCGGGGCGCTGCTTCTCGTGATAGGTGGTGATCCGGTCGCGCGCGAGTTCGAGCGCGGCGCGAAGATCGGGGTCGAGCGCGTCGAGCGCCGCCTTGGTCGCCGAACGCTCGATCCGCCAGCCGGTGGTGTTGAGGTCGTGGCGGTCGAACTTGCTGGTGAAAGCGTGGAGCGCGGCATCGCCCTGTTCGCGCACGCTGCCCACGATCATCGCGACATCGCGCGAAACATCGCTATCGGCTTCGCGCCGGGCGTTGACGAGCGCGGTGAAGTCGGCAGCGAAGCGCGGTGTGGTGGAATCGAGGCGGATCATGCGGCGGGTACCTCAAAGAGCCCGTTCGTTTCGAGCGCAGTCGAGAAACCGCCGCGGATCGCCCGGTCAGCGTTTCTCGACTTCGCTCGAAACGAACGGAGGGGGCGCGGGCTCGTGGTGGCAACGCGCGCCATCATGCCGCCTCCGCCATTGCTACCGCCCGCCGGAACGCATCGACCAGCGGCACCACTGCCGGCTTGGTCTTGAACGCCGCGCGGTTGACCACCAGCCGCGAAGAGACTTCGGCGATCACCTCGACCTCGACCAATCCGTTTTCCTTGAGCGTACGCCCCGACGACACCAGATCGACGATCCGCGGTGCCAGCCCCAATATCGGCGCCAGCTCCATCGCGCCGTTCAGCTTGACGCATTCGGCCTGCACCCCGCGCGCGGCGAAGTGGCGGCGGGTGACGCCGGGATATTTGGTGGCGATGCGGACATGGCTCCAGCCGCGCGGGTCGTCCTGTGCCGCCAGGTCTGCGGGTTCGGCGACCGACAGCCGGCAATGGCCGATGCCGAGGTCGACCGGCGCATAGAGTTCCGAATACGCGAATTCCATCAACACGTCCGACCCGACGATGCCGAGCTGTGCCGCGCCATGCGCGACAAAGGTGGCGACGTCGAACGCGCGGACGCGGATCAGGTCGATATGCGCGACATTGGTCGAAAAGCGCAGCGCGCGGCTGTTCTCGTCGGAAAAGGCGGGTTCGGGCACGACGCCGGCGGCCGCCAGCAACGGCAGCGCCTCGGCGAGGATCCGGCCCTTGGGCACGGCGATGATGATGCGATCGGTCATGGGATGCGGCGCTTTACGTGGGGGGTGGGGCGAGCGCAACAAGGGCGGGGGACGGTATACTGCCCCCCATTGGGTCTTTTAGTTCGCCGCCAGCCAATCGCGGATCGCGGCGTTTACCGCTTCGGGCTTTTCCCAGGGTACGAAATGGCCGGCGTCTTCGATGCGGACCACGGTGAGGTTGGGTACCAGCGCGTCCAGCCCCTCTAACTGGCACGGCAACAACGCGCGGTCCTGCATCCCCCAGATCACCAGGGTCGGCATCGTCACCGGCGGGAAGCGCGCGTCGAGGAACGCGGGGCGCGAGATAACCTCGTCCATTTCGGGCACCTGGATCGCGCTGGCGCGATACCAATTGAGCATCGCGGTGATCGCGCCCGGCTGCGACCATTGGTCGAGATAGGCGGCTTTTTCGGGCGCGATCAGCGCGGGATCGACATGCTTGGCGAAGCTGGTGTCGAAGAACGCCTCGAGCCCGATCCGGTCGATATGGCTTTCGAGCTCGGGGTTGCGGAAGGCGCGGATATATTGGCTGGCGGCGCGCTGCGCCGGATCGTCGATGACGCTGCGCTGGAAGATCAGCGGATGCGGTGCGTTGAGGATCACCAGCCGTTCGATCCGCCCGGGCTGCTGCAGCGCCGCCATCCACGCGATCGCCCCGCCCCAGTCGTGCGCGACCAGCGTAAAGCGATCGATGCCGAAATGGTCGGCGAGCGCGATCAGGTCGGCGACCGGCTTGTCGGGGGTGTATTGGTCGACGCCTTTCGGCTTGTCCGACCGTGCGAAGCCGCGCTGGTCGGGCGCGATGCAGAAATGATCGCGCGCGAATTCGGGGAGCTGGTGGCGCCAGGTGCGGTGCGATTCGGGGAAGCCGTGGAGGAAGATCATCGCGGGATGCGCAGGATCGCCCGCGGTGACGACGTCGAGGCTGATGCCGGTGGATAGTGCGATGTGCTGCATGGATTCGCCTCCGCTTTCTTCCCCCCTCCCGCTTGCGAGTTTCAGGTCGGTCAGGCCCCCGGCCTGACCTGAACGATGCGGGGCATCGTTCACCTGAAACTGGGTCGGGGGAGGGCTTGTGGTCACCGCCGCCCGTTGTGGTTGAGGACATGCCCTCCCCTAGCCCCTCCCGCAAGCGGGAGGGGGATTTGCCACAAGCGGCGTCGCCCGTACCCGCCCCCTCCACCATGCTTCGCATGGTCCCCCTCCCCCTGCGGGGGAGGATTTTAGGTCACGGATAGCTTACCGTCTTGGGTGCTTCGGGGATCGGGATCCATTCGTCCTCGTCGCCGGGCACCTTGGGGAAAAGGCCCGCCTTCCAGTCGTGCTTCGCCTGGTTGATCCGGTCGCGGCTCGACGAGACGAAGTTCCACCAGACATGGCGCGGGGTGGCGAAGGCTTCGCCGCCGCACAGCATCGCGCGCGCGCCGCTGCCCGAGCGCAGCGTCGCGCGGATGCCGGGGCGCAGCACATAGAGCGTCGTCGGTTCGAGCTTCATCCCATCGAGCGTCGCATCGCCCTCGACCAGATAGATCGCGCGTTCGTCGGCCGAATCGTCGATCGGGACGCTGCCGCCGGGATCGAGCGCGATATCGGCATAGATCGTCTGCGCATGCGTCGTGGTCGGCGCGGTGGCGCCCCAGAGCGATCCCATGATGATTCGCGACCGCGCGCCCGCGCCCTCGATCACCGGCAGATCGTCGCGCTCGACATGCTCGAACGCCGGATCGATTTCCTCGTCGGCCTCGGGCAGCGCGAGCCAGGTCTGGATGCCGAACAATGCCGGCCCCTTGGCGCGCTCCTCGCCCGGCGAGCGTTCCGAATGGACGATGCCGCTGCCGGCGGTCATCAAATTCACCGCGCCCGGTTCGATCACGATGTCGCTGCCCACCGAATCGCGATGGCCGATCGCGCCCGCGAACAGATAGGTGACCGTCGCCAGGTTGATATGCGGATGCGGGCGGACGTCGATCCCCTGCCCCGCCGCCATCAGCGCCGGCCCCATCTGGTCGAAGAAGATGAACGGCCCGACCATCGTGCGTTCGCGATTGGGCAATGTGCGGTGGACCTTGAACCCGCCCAGATCGTGGCTGACCGGCAGGATCGTTTGCAGGACAAGGTCGTCATTGGTCATGCGGCGTCCAGTTCGGGATAATGGCGGAAGATGCCGTCCTGGTTGAAGCGGATGCGCCGCTCGCTCGCAAGATAGGCGCGCACCCCCGCCAGCTCGGCGACCATCGCGTGGATCCGCATCAATCCCGGATACTCCGGAGCAAGCGTCGCCATGCGCTTGGGGAACATGTAGCGCAGCCCCGCGACCAGCTGGAACAGCGAGGTATCGGCATAGGTCCAGCGATGATCGATCAGCCATTCGCCATCATTGGCGGTGGCGGCATCCTCGAAATGGCCGAGGAACTTGGGCAGTCGTTCGGCGCGAAATTGTTCGGCGGCGCGCGCGGCTTCGGGGCGCTGCTCGTCATAATAGGCACCGCTGCCGACCGGGTGATGGACATTATGCACCTCGGCGACGCAATCGGCGATCGTCAGCTGCAACTGGTTGAGCCACAGCCGGTCGGCCATGCCCGAAGGTGCGAGGTGATGCCGCTCGCCCAGATATTGCAGGATGTTGGCGACCTGCGCGATCACCAGCTCGTCGACCTCGAGATAGGGCGGCGCGAAGGGCGTGCGGCCGGTGCGGTCGTTCAGGTCGGCGAGCAGCGCCTCATCGCCCTGTTCGCGTGCGCAATCGGTGTAGCTGATGCCGCCGGCCTCAAGCGCGAGCCGGACGAACTCGCCGCGCCCCTGCACCGCCAACCAATACCATAATTTATACGCCACTCAGCTTTCTCCCGGCGCGCGCACCTTCATACGCAGCGCGTGGATCCGGGTGGCCAACAAGTCGGCGAGCGCCTGGTTCACCAGCCGCTGGCGCGCGACACGGTTGAGGCCGGCGAAGGCGGCGCTTTCGACCTCGACCGCGAAATGCGATTCGCCGCTGCCGTCATCGCCGAGATGGCCGGCGTGGAGGTGGCTTTCATTCTCGACGATCAGATGCGTCGGGGCGAGGGCGTCGTGCAGGCGCGCGGTGATCGCTGCCTCGACGGATGCGGTGGCGGGCTGGTTCATCGGGCCTATATAGTCCGTTTTGTGACAAGATGGGGAGCCGCGTGGCGCGGACCGACAGCAAGAACGGATCGACAGGCAGGTTTCACGGGCGTGTGGAGGCCAATGGACGGGTATGCGCGACCCCCGGCTGCGACGAACCCGGCGAGTTTCGCGCGCCTGCCGAAGAGGGCGCGCGGCGATCGGGCGACGGCCCCGCGCCCTATCGCTGGATGTGCCTCGAACATGTGCGCGCGTTCAATTCGCGGTATAATTTCTTCCAGGGGATGAGCTCGGACGAAATCTACGACGCGCAGAAACCCTATGCCGGGTGGGAAAGCGAAACCCGCGCCTTTGCGACCAACGGCGCCGACCGGCCGCCGCGCTGGGCCGATTTCCACGATCCGATGGATGCGATCGGCGCGCGGTTCCGCGAGCGGATGCGCGCGCAGCAGCCTCGCGAGGACGGGCGCCCGCTGTCGGGCAGCGATCGCGACGCGCTATCGGTACTGGGGCTCGGCACCGACGCCGATCGCCGTGCGCTGCGCCAACGCTACGCCGATCTGGTGCGGCGCTTCCACCCCGACCGCAACGGCGGCGACCGCAGCTACGAGCAGCGGCTGCAGGAAGTGATCGCGGCGTATCAGCATCTGCGCGCCGCGCCGGCGTTTGCTTGAGGGGGGCGCGGCTGACGGGCCCTCACCCTTCCGGCGCTGCGCGCCTCCCTCCCTCTCCCGCAGGCGGGAGAGGGAAGAGCGCCGAAGGCGCGATAGGGTGAGGGCCTTTCCGCTCAGCTAACCCGCGACCCCACCAGCCCGAACCGCACCCCCTGCGGATCCTCGGCAACTACCGAATACATGTCCCCCGGAATTGCGTCGGGCCCCTGGATCACGCTGCCGCCGCCGACGATCAGCCGCTCGACCGCGGCGTCGATGTCCTCGACCAGGAAATAGGGCTGCCAGCCTTCGCGCCCGCCTGGAATCGGCCCCATCACCGCGCCGATGCCCTCGGCGCCGGCATAGAGGAACTGATAGTCGCCAAGCTCGCCCATCGGCATCGCGCCGTCCTGCCGCCAGCCGAATTGCGCCGCGTAAAAGGCGATCGATGCCGCCGGGTCGGGGGTGGTGAGTTCGTTCCACACCGCGTGGCCGGGGGTGGCGGCCTCACCCGGCGCGAAGGCGTTGCTTGGCTCGTCGCTTTCGCCGCGCATGACATAGAAGGGCGCTCCGTGCGGATCGGCGAGCATCGCCATCCGGCCGACCCCCGCCATCGTCATCGCGGGCATGTGCACCGCGCCCCCCGCCGCGGTGACGCGCGCGACGCTGGCATCGACATCCTCGACGCCGACATACATCAGCCACGACGGCGGCGCGCCGGGCTGCGGCATCGTCATCAACCCGGCGATCGATGCATCGTCGGGTGCGGCCGCGATGCGATAGTCGATGCCTTCATAGGGCGCGCGTGCGATCGTCCAGTCGAGCACATCGGCGTAGAAGATTTGTGCGGCTTCGATGTCGGTGGTGAGCAATTCGTACCAGACGGGTTTTGCAGCGGTGTCGGCCATGATTCCCTCCTCCTCGCAGCGGCGCTTCCCTTAGTTTACCCTTGCCTGTCGTCCCTGCCGCCTTAAGTGCAGCGTATTGCACAATCGCCATGGTTTTTCGATGTCCAGCATTCCCAATACCCAGCCCGATAGCCGCGAAACAACGATCCTCGACGCGCCCGACAAGACCGTCGACGTGCGCGAGGTGTTCGGCCTAGACATCGACATGAAGGTGCCCGCGTTCAGCGAGGCCGACGAGCGCGTGCCCGATCTCGATCCCGCCTATGTGTTCGATGCCGACACGACGCTGGCGATCCTGGCGGGCTTCGCGCACAACCGCCGGGTGATGGTGCAGGGGTTCCACGGCACCGGCAAATCGACGCATATCGAACAGGTCGCGGCGCGGCTGAACTGGCCGTGCATCCGCATCAACCTCGACGCGCATATCAGCCGGATCGACCTGATCGGTCGCGACGCGATCGTGCTCAAGGACGGCCAGCAGGTCACCGAATTCCGCGAAGGGCTGCTGCCCTGGGCGCTGCAGACCCCGACCGCATTGGTATTCGACGAATATGACGCGGGCCGCCCCGACGTGATGTTCGTGATCCAGCGCGTGCTCGAAACCGAGGGCAAGCTGACCTTGCTCGACCAGAACCGGGTGATCCGCCCCAATCCCTGGTTCCGGCTGTTCGCCACCGCCAATACCGTCGGTCTTGGCGATACCAGCGGGCTGTATCACGGCACGCAGCAGATCAACCAGGGCCAGATGGACCGCTGGAACATCGTCGTCACGCTCAACTATCTGCCCGCCAAGGTCGAGGCGCAGATCGTGCTGGCGAAGTCGGGCGAGTACGACAAGCCCGGCGGCAAGGAAGCGGTCGAGAACATGGTGCGCGTCGCCGAACTGACGCGGCGCGGCTTCATCAACGGCGATATTTCGACGGTGATGAGCCCGCGTACCGTCATCACCTGGGCACAGAATGCGCTGATCTTCGGCGATGTCGGCTTCGCCTTCCGCCTGTCGTTCCTGAACAAATGCGACGAGGCCGAGCGCGCGCTGGTGGCGGAATATTATCAGCGGGTATTCGGCAAGGACCTGCCCGAAAGCGTGGTGAAGAAGGGTTGAATATCGGCGAGGGTGGGCCTGGTTCCACAGGTGGCGTCGCGGGTGCAGATGAAAACATTATCGGTGCAGCTATCTTTGGAGGGATTTTTGATGAAACGCTCTCCCATCCTGGTTGACGAGATGGTTGCTAAGCGATTTGCCGGGAGCCTGATCCATAAGGCTTTCATAGGCAGGGACGTGGTGATCATGCGGAACGGCATCGCTTACGCAAAACTGACGAGCATTCGTTCTAGCGATCGCACCACGCGCTGATGGCCACCGACACCCCCCTCGACCGGTTCCGCGACGTGCTTGGCGGCGCATCGCGGGCGATCGCCAATGATGCCGAGGTCGAATTGGCCTTCACCGCCGATGCGCCGAGCCAGGCGGGGCGGAGCATCAAGGTGCCGATGCCCGCGCGCGCGTTGCCCGCCGATCAGGTGGCCGAGGCGCGCGGCTTTGCCGATGGCTTTGCGCTGCGGCTCAAGCATCACGACGTGATGAAGCACGCGCGCGCCGCGCCCAAGGAGCCGGTGGCGCGCGCGGTGTTCGACGCGGTCGAAACCGCGCGGATCGAGGCTTTGGGGTCGAAGGGCTTTGCCGGCATCGCCGACAATCTGGAGCACAGCCTGACGCTGCGGATGAAGTCCGATCCGATCGCGCGCGCACGCAATGCTCAGGAAGTGCCGCTGTCGACCGCGATTCAGTTGATGGTGCGCGAGCGGCTCACGGGCCGGGCGGCCCCGGCCAGCGCGGCGCTTGGCCTGGGCCTCGTCGCTGACTGGATCGAGGAGAAGGGCGGGGCCGATCTCGACGCGCTGGCGCTGGCGATCGACGACCAGGACGCCTTCGCCGCGCTGGTCGCCAATTTGCTGCAAGACCTCGAACTGACCGAGGGCGACATGACGCCCGACGACGCCGATGAAGGCGGTGCCGAGGACGAGGGCTCCGAAGACAGCGAGCAGGAAGAAGGCGAAGAAGAAGGCGACCAGGGCAGCGGCGAAGGCCAGGTCGAGGCGCGCGGCGAACAGCGCGACAGCGACAGCGAACAAGGCCAGGGCGAGGAGGAAGCCCCCTCCGACGCGATGGACGACATCGACGGCGACCCCGGCGACGATGGCGAGGACGGGATGATGCCCGTTCGCCCCAACCGACCCTGGGGCGATATGCCGCCGCAGTTCGAATATAAAGCCTTCACTCGCGCGCATGACGAAGTGATCGCCGCGACCGAATTATGCGATGCCGAAGAATTGGAGCGGCTGCGTTCGTATCTCGACCAGCAGCTCGTGACCCTGCAAAGCGTCGTGACCAAGCTCGCCAACCGGCTGCAGCGGCGGCTGATGGCGCAGCAATCGCGCAGTTGGGATTTCGACCAGGAAGAAGGGATGCTCGATGCCGCGCGACTGGCGCGCGTGGTGGTCAACCCGATGCAGTCGCTGTCGTACAAGAGCGAGCGCGATACCGATTTCCGCGACACCGTGGTCACGCTGTTGATCGACAATTCGGGATCGATGCGCGGGCGGCCGATCTCGATCGCGGCGATCAGCGCCGACATTCTGGCGCGCACGCTTGAGCGCTGCGGGGTGAAGACCGAAATCCTGGGCTTCACCACACGCGCGTGGAAGGGCGGACAGGCGCGCGACGCCTGGCTCGCCGCGGGTCGCCCGCCGCAGCCAGGGCGGCTGAACGACGTGCGCCACATCGTCTACAAACAGGCCGACGAGCCGTGGCGGCGCGCGAAAAAGTCGCTCGGGCTGATGATGCGCGAGGGGCTGCTGAAGGAAAATATCGACGGCGAGGCCTTGCTGTGGGCGCACGAACGACTGATCGCGCGGCCCGAGGATCGCAAGATCCTGATGGTGATTTCGGACGGCGCGCCGGTCGACGATTCGACGCTGTCGGTGAATTCGGGAAGCTATCTCGAACGCCATTTGCGCCAGGTGATCGGCTGGATCGAGAACAAGTCGCCGGTCGGGCTGGTGGCGATCGGCATCGGCCACGACGTGACGCGTTATTATGCGCGCGCGGTGACGATCATGGACGTCGATCAACTGGCGGGCACGATGATCGAACAACTCGCCAGCCTGTTCGACGACGAATGACCCCGGCAGGGGCGGTCGCCGCGCCGCCGGGGGGCTTTGCCGGACCAGTAAAACGATCAATCACAATCGCCGGCCACCCGACCTCGATCAGCCTCGAGCCGGTGTTCTGGGAAGCGCTGGAATCGGCAGCGGTAGCGCATGGCCTGCCGCTTAGCGCGCTGGTGGCGCAGATCGACGTGGCACGGATCGCCGGCGACACGCCGCCGAATTTGGCGAGTGCTATCCGGAGCTGGCTGCTAGTACAGCGGACGGAGCAAATCTGCTTTCGCGAAATCTGAGGGTGTAAGATTTGACTGCCGGTAGGGAACTGCTCCTTGCGGATTGGCCCATCGCGCGTCAACATCGATATCGTCGAACGAAATTACATGGTTGCCGACAGGGGGGCTTGTGCGGGGAAACGAAAAAAAGTGTGCTCGATGTGCGGAAGTCATCAAAAAGGACGCCTTGATTTGTAAGCACTGCGGCGCAGAGTTTTCGCTCACCGAAATAGCAGAGGGTAAAGCTGCGGATGCCAAGGCAGGCCAACGAGGCGCTGCCGGATGCCTCGTATTAGTCGGACTGCTACTTGTGATCGGCACGTGTTCCAAAGGCGATAAAACCACTGATGCTGGGGGGAACGATGCTATGGCAACGGTTCCCTCTTTATCCGTAGCCGACGCCAAAGCCCTAGAAATAAAAAATGCCGCTAAGATCAAGACTGATTTAGCAAAGGCGAAGGCACTGCCCTCGTCAGACGTTGAAGCGAATCTGAACGCCTATCAGGCATTACTTTCTCTCGCTCCAGCAAACCCTGAATTTGCAAAAAAGCGTGACGAGTATCAGGCGCGCGCGGCACTGGCCAAGACGTATATAGCCGAACCTGCAAAAGCTCTCGAGATCACCAAATTTGACTGGGAAAAGGGGGGATTTGGAAGCGTGCAGCTTGTACGGCTAACTGTTAAAAACAACGCGCCCTTCGCGATTAAGGATTTCGAACTTACGTGCAACCATCAGGGCCCATCTGGTACTGACATGGATAGCAACGTCCGGATTGTTTATGAACTTGTGCCAGCCAACGCATCAAAGCGAATTTCAGAAATCAATATGGGGTTGATCGCGTCGCAGGCAGCAAGCTCCCGGTGTGAGATTACAAAGGCCATTCAGGTTTAGGCTATCAAAGTAACAGGTTTCAATTGAGCATATGACGCAGTCGGGAGTGCCCCTATATCGCGCGCACCCCTTCCCCCACAGGAGCCGCGCATGGCCGATGCACCCGATCCCGCAAACAATCTGCCCACCGGCTACGTCCCGCCTGCGGTCTGGCAATGGGAGCCGGGCAATGGTGGGCAGTTTGCCAGCATCAACCGCCCCGTCTCGGGCGCGACGCATGACAAGGTGCTGCCGGTGGGCAGGCATCCGCTGCAACTCCATTCGATGGGGACGCCCAACGGGCAAAAGGTGACGATCCTGCTCGAGGAGCTGCTCGCCGCCGGGCACCACGATGCCGAATATGACGCCTGGCTGATCCGTATCGGCGATGGCGACCAGTTCGGCAGCGGCTTTGTCGAGGCGAACCCCAATTCGAAGATCCCCGCGCTGATCGACAAATCCGCCGACCCCGAAATCCGCGTGTTCGAAAGCGGCGCGATCCTGTTCTACCTCGCCGAAAAGTTCGGCGCGTTCCTGCCGACCGATCCGGCCAAGCGCGCGGCGACGATGAGCTGGCTGATGTGGCAGATGGGCGCGGGGCCGTTCGTCGGCGGCGGCTTCGGGCATTTCTATGCCTATGCGCCGATCAAGATCCAGTACGCGATCGATCGCTATGCGATGGAGGTGAAGCGTCAATTGCACGTACTCGACACCCAATTGGGCCGGCACGAATTCGTCGCGGGCGACGACTATACGATCGCCGACATGGCGATCTGGCCCTGGTATGGTGGCGGGCTGCTGGGCGACGGTTACAAGGCGCAGGCGTTTCTGGCGGTCGAGGAATATAGCAATGTCCGCCGCTGGACCGACCAGCTTGCCGCGCGCGCGGCGGTGCAGCGCGGGGCGATGGTGAACCGGACCACGGGGCCGCTCGAGGGGCAGTTGCACGAGCGGCATGACGCGGGTGATTTCGAGACACGGACGGCGGATAAGCTGGGGTGATTTGTCCCCCCTCCCTTTCAGGGAGGGGTTGGGGGTGGGTGGATGCCTGGTGATACGGCCACCCCAAACCCCTGCGGATCGGTATCGCGAGCCCCCGACCCACCCCCGGCCCCTCCCTTTCAGGGAGGGGAGGACGCTCTTGCCACCCTGCCCCGGCCCACGGCATGAGGCGGGCATGGCCACCGACCCCGCCCTCCCGCAAACCGACGAGGAAGCCGCCGCCGAACTCGCGCGCCTTGCCGCCGAGATCGCGCACCACAACCGCGCCTATCACACCGATGACGCGCCCGAGATCAGCGACGCCGCCTATGACGCGCTGGTGCGCCGCAATCTCGCGATCGAGGCGGCGTTTCCGCAGCTCGCGCGCAGCGATTCGCCCTCGGCGCAGGTGGGGGCGGCGCCCGCGACGCACCTGACCAAGGTGGCGCATGCGCGGCCGATGCTCAGCCTCGACAACGCCTTTTCTGACGAGGAGGTTGCCGAGTTCGTCCAGCGCATCCGCCGCTTCCTGAGCCTGGCCGACGACGAAGCGGTGGCGCTGACCGCCGAGCCCAAGATCGACGGGCTGTCCTGCTCGCTTCGCTACGAGGGCCGGCGGCTGGTGCGCGCGCTCACCCGCGGCGACGGCACCACCGGCGAGGACGTGACCGCCAACGTCGCAACGATCGCCGACATTCCGCAGGCGCTCCCCGCCGATGCACCCGATATCTTCGAGGTGCGCGGCGAGGTATATATGGAAAAACAGGCCTTCGCCGAGCTGAACGCGCGGCTGCTGGCGCAGGCCGAGGCCGCGGGCGACGCCGCCAAGGCGCGGCGCTTCGCCAACCCGCGCAACGCCGCCGCCGGATCGCTCCGCCAGAAGGACGCGGGGGTTACCGCGCAGCGCCCGCTGCGCTTCCTGGCGCATGGCTGGGGCGAGACCAGCGATCTGCCGGGCGCGACGCAGGCCGAGGTCGTCGCCAAGCTGCGCGCGTGGGGCTTCCCGATCGCCGAAGCCTTCGCGCGGTTCGACGACGCGCAGGCCGCGCTCGACCGCTATCGCGCGATCGAAGCCGAACGCGCCGACCTCCCCTTCGACATCGACGGCGTGGTGTACAAGATCGACCGGCTCGACTGGCAGGCGCGATTGGGCTTTGTCGGGCGCGCGCCGCGCTGGGCGCTCGCACACAAATTCCCCGCCGAACGCGCGCAGACCACGCTCAACGCGATCGACATCCAGGTCGGGCGGACGGGCAAGCTCACCCCCGTCGCGCGGCTCGAGCCCGTCACCGTCGGCGGCGTCGTCGTTACCAACGCGACCTTGCACAATGCCGACGAGATCGCGCGGCTGGGGGTGCATCCCGGCGACCGCGTGGTGATCCAGCGCGCGGGCGACGTGATCCCGCAGATCGTCGAGAACCTCTCGCGCGACGAAACCCGCGAGCCCTGGGGCTTCCCGACGCATTGCCCCGAATGCGGATCTGACGCGGTGCGCGAGGAGGGCGAGGTCGATATCCGCTGTTCGGGCGGGCTGGTGTGTCCCGCGCAGCGCACCGAGCGGCTGAAGCATTTCGCCAGCCGCGGCGCGCTCGATATCGAGGGGCTGGGTGCCCAACAGATCGAGGATTTTGTCCGCGACGGCCTGCTCCACACCCCCGCCGACATCTTCCGCCTGACGCAGGCGCAATTGCTGCCGCGCAAGAAGGACGGCAAGGTCTGGGCGGCGAACCTGCTGCGCGCGATCGAGGCCAAGCGCGCGCCCGATCCGGTGCGCTTCCTGTTTGGCCTCGGCATCCGCCATGTCGGCAGCATCACCGCGCGCGAGTTGCTCAAGGCATTCGGCACGGTCCAGGCGATCGCGCAGGTCGCGACTCGCGCGCATGACGACGCGGCGGCGCGCGCGGAAATCGAAGCGGTCGAGGGGATCGGCCCGATCGTGACCCAGGCGCTGATCGCCTTCTTCGCCGAGGCGCATAATCGCGAGGCGTGGGACGACCTACTCAGCGAAGTGGCGCCCGAGCCCTTCGTTCAGGTCCAGCGCACCTCCGAAGTCAGCGGCAAGACGGTGGTGTTCACCGGCACGCTCGAAACACTGTCGCGCGACGAGGCCAAGGCGCAGGCCGAAGCATTGGGCGCGCGCGTATCGGGATCGGTATCGGCCAAGACCGACCTGCTGGTGGCGGGCGCGGCGGCGGGATCGAAGCGCAAAAAGGCCGAGGAGGCCGGGGTGCGCGTGGTCGACGAAGCGGGCTGGCTGGCGATCGTCGCCGCCGCGGGGTGAGCCGTTCGGCGAACGCGATGTGATGCTATTTTGCAACGCAGCGAAGGAGTCTTTGCTGCGGCGGCGAAGTGTCACAGAAGCGAAATAATGCGGCCCCAAAGGGCCTGCGACGGCGAACATCGCCGCTTGACGGCTTTTGTTCCGCACCACTGGGGAAAATCATGCGCTATCACCTGCTTATCGGGGCGGCCGTTGCCGCGCTCGCGATTCCTGGCACCGCCTTCGCGCAGTCGACCGCGTCGACCGAGTTCGATGAATCGAGCGACATCGTCGTTACGGGTTCGAGCATCGACGATTCGATCGGCGGCGTGACGATCCCCAACCAGCCCAAGGCGAAGGTTCAGCTCGACGCCGAACTGATCCAGCGTCAGCGTCCTGGCCAGTCGGTCAACGAGATCATCAACCTGGTGCCTGGCGTCAGCAACCAGTCGAACGACCCCTATGGCTCGGGCGGTGGCAACTTCCGTATCCGCGGCTTCGACTCGTCGCGTATCTCGCAGACGCTCGACGGCATTCCGCTGAACGATTCGGGCAACTACGCGCTCTACACGAACCAGCAGCAGGACCCCGAGACGCTTGAATCGGTAACCGTCAACCTGGGCGCGACAGACGTCGACAGCCCCACCGCATCGGCGGTCGGCGGCACCGTCAATATCCGCACGCGCGTTCCTGGCGATGAGCTGGGCGCACTGTTCTCGGGCTCGTACGGCAGCTTCGATTACAACCGCGTGTTCGGTATGCTCGACACCGGCGACATCACCGGCTTCGGCACCAAAGCATTCGCCTCGGCATCGTGGACCACTTACGACAATCCGTTCAATAACTACGGCAAGATTCGCAAGCAGCAGTACAATGCACGTATCTATCAGGACATCGGATCGAACGGCGATTTCGTTTCGATCGCTGGCCAGTGGAACGAGAATCGCAACAATTTCTTCGGCTCGGCGCCGCTGCGTGACGAAGATAGCCGCGCTCCAGGCACCGGCAGCGGCAATCGCTTCCCGCGGAATTTCGACGAAGCCACGTATAAGGTCGACTATCCTTGCAACGCCGATGTGGCCCAGGCCGGCGTCGTCGATGTATCGACGACCTGCGGCACGCAGTTCGATCGTCGTTTCAATCCCTCGAACACCGGCAACATCCGCGGCAACTCGCGCTTCACGCTGGCCGAAGGCCTGCTGCTGACGATCGATCCGAGCTACCAATATGTGAAGGCGAATGGCGGCGGCACGATCCTGGGTCGCGAAGGCTTCCGCACGGTCAATGGCACCAACCTGACTGGCTACATTGGCAACCAATATTATTTCGGACGTGACCTGAACGGAGACGGCGACGCGCTCGACACCTGCAGCACCGTGGGCGCCGCCTGCGCGAGCAACAACTTCCAGGGCGTCAACCTGCTGTCGCCCAGCCAGACACGCACCGATCGCTACATCGTCATCGCCAACCTGTTGTACGATATCAACGACAACAACCGCGTCCGCCTTGCCTATACCTACGATCGCGCCGAGCATCGTCAGACCGGCGAAGTCGGCTTCCTGCAGTTCGAGGGCACGCCTTTCGACGTCTTCCCGTCGAACAACCCCGTGCTCGATGGTCGCGGCAACATCATCCAGAAGCGCGACCGCGATTCGATTGCTCTGCTCAACCAGGTTTCGGGTGAATATCGCGGCGAATTCCTCGACGACAATCTGGTCCTGAACCTCGGCGTGCGCGTACCGTTCTTCGAGCGTGACCTGACCCAGAATTGCTTCACCACTTCAGCCGGTGGCTTCGTCGATTGCGTTCCTGCGGACTCGGCCGTGGCCTATGCGGCCGGCAACGCAGGGTCGCGTGCCCCGGAGCAGCGCACCTACAAATACGACAAGGTGCTGCCGAACGTTGGCTTCACCTACAACTTCACGCCGGCGGCAAGCGTGTTTGCGAGCTATGCCAAGGGCATTTCGGCACCCGGCACCGACGTGCTGTACAACGCGATCTTCTTCGCCCCCGGCACCGAGGGCGCGGAGCCTGCTCCCGAAACTTCGGACAGCTTCGATCTCGGCCTGCGTTACACGTCGCGCACGATCAACGCGTCGATCAGCGGCTTCTACATCGCGTTCGACAATCGGATCGCGACTGCGTTCGATGCCGAGATCGGCGAGAGCGTCTCGCGCAACATCGGTTCGGTGAAGCGCTATGGCGTCGACGGTAGCATCGCCTATCAGCCGGTCCCCGAATTCTCGGCCTATGTCTTCGGTTCGTACCTGAAGTCGGAAATCCGCGACGATCTGCTGGGCGGCAATTGCACCGCGGCACAGGTTCTTCAGGGTTTCTCGGGCTGCACGACGACAGGGTCGCAATATTTCTTCCCGACCGGCGGGAAGCAGGAATCGGGTATCTCCGAATACATGGTCGGTGCTCGGCTTCAGGGAAGTTTGGGTCCGATCCAGGCAGGCGTACAGTATAAGTACACCGGCCCGCGCTTCATCAATGACGTGAACCTGCCGCTCGTGACGCGCTCGACGACCGGCGCGACCACCGAGCTGTTCGGCGCGAAGACCGACGGATACAACATCGTCGATATCGATGTGCGCTTCTCGCTGGCCGACTATGGCCTCGAAAAGACCTACTTCCAGCTGAACGTGTCGAACCTGTTCGACCAGTTCTTTATCGGATCGGTCAGCGGCCAGACCAACGACACGTCGATCCCCTTCGTTCAGATCGGCGTCCCGCGCGCCATCAGCGGGTCGATCGTCGTCGGCTTCTAATCGCCGCGCTAATCGACTGACCTGACGAACCGCCGTCTCCCTTATCGGGAGGCGGCGGTTTCGTTTTGGGCTGTCGGTGTCCCAGCCCCCCCGCCTTTGCCACCCGCCCCCGCGCCCTATAAGACGGGCGCAACCGGCCCCCTACGGCCATCACACGAGCGACCATGGCCAGACCCGCGATCCTTTCCCGTCCGTTCTTCGAGGACAAGAGCCGCGCCTTCTGGATGCTCCAGGCAGCGGGGTGGTCGGGCTTTCTGATCCTGCGGCTGGTGTCGGGGGTGTCGAACGACCCGACGCTCGAAACGGTGATCCCGATCATCATCGACGCGATCGTCGGCTATTGCCTGACCTTGCTGCTCTCGACGCTGTACGGCTATTACCGGCGATTGCCACGGATCGCGGGCATCCTGGCGGTGATCGCCACGCTGATCGTCGCCACCGCAATCTATGCGGTGCTCGACGCCTTCATCTTCTCCGCCACCATCCAGAGCGACCGGACGGTCAGCCTTAGCCGCGTGCTCGGCTACACCGTCTTCACCTTCACCGTGCTGGCGGGGTGGACCGCGCTGTATTTCGGCATCAACTGGTATCTGATCGTCGAGGAGCAAATGGACCAGATGCAGGCGCTGGCGACGCAGGCATCGTCGGCGCAACTGGCGATGCTGCGCTACCAGCTCAACCCGCATTTCCTGTTCAACACGCTCAATTCGATCTCGACGCTGGTGCTGCTGAAACAGACCGAGCGCGCCAATGTGATGCTCAGCCGGCTGTCGTCGTTCCTGCGTTATACGCTGGCCAACGAACCTACCGCGCATGTCACGCTGGCGCAGGAGGTCGAGACGCTCAAGCTGTATCTCGAGATCGAGAAGATGCGATTCGAGCAACGGCTGCAAACCTCGTTCGACATCGACGCGCGGGTCGAGAAGGCGAGGCTGCCCTCGCTGCTGCTGCAGCCTTTGGTCGAGAACGCGATCAAATATGCGGTGACGCCGATGGAAGAGGGGGCGCAAATCGCAGTTTCCGCACGGCTCGCCGGAGATCGGGTGCAGATAGCCGTGACAGATACCGGGCCGGGGTTGATGCAGCGCAAATCTCGGCCAAGCCTTTCAACCGGCGTGGGGCTTACCAACATTCGTGAGCGGCTGGCGCAGTCCTTCGGGGCCGACCATCGCTTCGAAACGGGTGCAAACCCGGGGGGCGGCTTCCGCGTCGAGATCGAAATACCGTTCCAGGTCGAGGAACCCAACCGCGAGGCAGCATGACCATCCGTACCATTCTCGTCGACGATGAGCCGCTGGCGATCCAGGGCCTCGAGCTGCGGCTGCAGCCGTACGAGGACGTCGAGATCATCGACAAGTGCATGAACGGGCGCGAGGCGATCCGCGCGATCAAGACGCACAAGCCCGACCTCGTCTTCCTCGACATCCAGATGCCGGGCTTCGACGGATTTTCGGTGGTGCAGGGGCTGATGGAGGTCGAGCCGCCGCTGTTCGTGTTCGTCACCGCCTATTCGGACCATGCGATCCGCGCGTTCGAGGCGCAGGCGATGGATTACCTGATGAAGCCGGTCGAGGAATCGCGGCTGGCCGACACGCTCGATCGCGTACGCCAGCGGCTGGCCGAGAAGCGCGGCGCGGTCGAGGTCGACCGGCTGATGGAAGTGCTCGCCGAAGTCGCGCCCGATGCGGTCGATACGATGGCGGGTGACGCCGGTGGCGACCAGCACGCCGCCAACCGCTTCGAGAAGCTCATCAACATCAAGGATCGCGGCCAGATTTTCCGCGTCGATGTCGACACGATCGAGCGGATCGACGCGGCGGGCGACTACATGTGCATCTATACCGGCGACAACACGCTGATCCTGCGCGAGACGATGAAGGATCTGGAAAAGCGGCTCGATCCGCGGCGGTTCCAGCGGGTGCATCGCTCGACGATCGTCAACCTCGACCTGGTCAAGCAGGTGAAGCCGCACACCAATGGCGAATGCTTCTTGGTGCTCGATTCGGGCGCGCAGGTGAAGGTGTCGCGCAGCTATCGCGACGTGGTGGCGCGGTTCGTCCACTGAGGCTTCTTCCCCCCTCCCACTTGTGGGAGGGGTCGGGGGAGGGCATGTTTCGGGCATGGCGCTCGCGGACAGCCCCTCCCCTAACCCCTCCCGCTTGCGGGAGGGGGATTATTGGACCGCCGCTGATTTGGCGCGCGATCTCACCGCGCTCGGCCTCCACCCTGGGACCATCGTCATGGCGCATGTCGGCTTCCGGTCGGTGGGCCGGTGCATCAACGGCGCCGACACGCTGATCGCGGCAATCCGCGAGGCGATTGGGGGTGAGGGCACGCTGGTGGTCGCGACCGACTGGCACGCGCCCTATCTCGAGGACGATCTGCTCGACGATTCGGGGCGGGTGCCCGCCGAATGGCGCGAGCATATCCCGCCCTTCGACCCCGCGACGTCGCGATCGATGCGCGACAACGGCGTATTTGCCGAATGGGTGCGGACGACGCCGGGCGCGGTGCGCAGCCGCAATCCCAATTGCTCGGTCGCTGCGATCGGCGCGCGCGCCGAATGGCTGATCGCCGACCAGCCGCTCGATTATGGCTATGGCCCCGGATCGCCCCTGGCCAAATTGGTCGAGGCCGGCGGCTGCGTCGCGATGATCGGCGCGCGGGGAATCAGCATGACGCTGCTCCACCACGCCGAGAATCTCGCTGACGTGCCCGGCAAGATCATCCTGCGCGAAGAAATCCCCTACGCCACGCCGGAGGGCACGGTTTGGCGGATGAACGAGGAATACGAATCGAGCGACGCGATCGTGTCCGGGTTCTCCGACGACTATTTCGACGACATCCTCGCCGATTTCGTCGCGACCGGGCAGGCGCGCGCCGGCAAGGTCGGCGATGCCGACGCGCTGCTGATCGATGCGCGGGCGATCGTGGCGTTTGCGGCCGGCTGGATCGAGCGCGCGGTAGCGGCGCAACGCCCGCCGGGTTGATCGTACCGCACCCGCACTTGCCACTTGACGATCCGGAAAGTCGATGTCACTTTCCACTTCGTCAAGTGGAGGACCATGATGTCGATCGAAGCCCAAACTGCCCTAGCCCTCGCCACCGATGCCCGCCGCCGGATGGCGCAGCGCGCGGCAAGCCCGCCCTGGTATGCGCCGCTATACGGGCTGGGGATGGGGGGCATGGTCGCGAGCTTTGCGCTGCCCGAGCGGCTGATCGTGTTGGGAGCCACCGGCTGCACGCTCGGCGTGCTGGTGCTCTATTCGATATGGCAGCGCCGAACCGGGTTGAACGTCAGCGGCTATCGCCGGGGCCGGACGATGCCGATCACGGTCGCGCTGCTCGTCTGCGTGCTGGGGCTGGCGGCTGCCGCGGTGGTGCTGCGGTTCCGGTTCGGGATCGGCTGGGCCCCTGTCGCGTGCGGCGCGGTGACCGCGATCGTCGCGGGCTATGCCAGCGCGGTGTTCGACCGGGTGTGGCGCGCCGAGAAGGACGATCTGGCGTGAGCGGTCGGATCGCGTTCGATCCGGTGCTGCACGCCCCCGTCCGGTTGCAGATGTGCGCGCTGCTGTCGGCGGTCGACGAGGCCGAATATGCGCTGATCCGCGCCGAGGTCGATGTCAGCGAATCGGTGTTGTCGAAACATGCGCGGCAGCTGGAAGAGGCCGGCTATCTGCGCATCCGCAAGGCGACGCTCGCCGCGCGGCAGCGCACCTGGCTGTCGCTGACCACGCAGGGTCGCCAGGCGTTCGCCGCGCATGTTCGCGAGCTCTCCCGGCTGGCCGGGATCGCCGAGGCCGCCGAATGAGCCCTCAGGCCGGGTCGGCGAGCTTGGCTTCTGGCTCGGGCGCGTCGGCCTCGGCCGCGGCGGTTTCGGTGGCTTCGTCTTCGCCACCCGGTGCCGGGGTCTGGAAATAGGCCTCGACCTCGCCGGTCAGCTTGATCGTCAGCGGGTTGCCCTTGCGGTCGACCTTCTTGCCGAGCGCCACGCGGATCCAGCCTTCGGACATCGAATATTCCTCGACGTCGGTGCGCTCGGCGCCCTTGAAGCGGATGCCGATGCCGCGCTCGAGCGTCGGCTGGTCGAAATAGGGGCTGTTTGGGTTGATCGAGAGGCGATCTGGCGGGGTGTCGGTCATTGCGCCCGCATAGCCGCGCACCGCGCCGAACGAAAGAGGGCGATGCCATCGGCACCGCCCTCCCCCCGTTCGCCGCGATTCGGGTTCAGCAATAGCGAACGCGGAAGCTGCGGCCGCTATACGGATCGAACTCGCGGCCGATGCAGTTGCGGCGATAGGCGCGCCGCTGGTTCTGCGCGAAGCGCGGGCCATAGGCGTAACGCGGGCCATAAGCCGGGCCGTAGAAATTGCCGCGATAGCGCGGCGCATAATAGCCCCGGTCATAGCCGCGATTGCCGCTCGCGAGCGCAGCGCCGAGCGCGAGCCCCGCGACGCCGCCGATGATCGCGCCGGTCGCTACATCGCCGCCGCGTCCGCGGTCGCGATAGTAACGCTGCGCCTCGGCGGGTGCCGCTGCGGTGAGCATGGTCGCGCCCGCGACCAGCCCGATGGTTGCCTTGGTAAAGATATTCATCTTGTCGGACCTCCTCAAATTTCGGCGCCGGTCGCGCGTAGGTGGCAGGGAAACGCGCATATACTTGCCGATATGTCGCAATTTATGCCAGCGCGCCTGAACTCGTGCCGAACCGGGCATTCACCCGGCGTTTAGGTACCTGAACGGAGAAACGACGTGGCATATTGGCTGATGAAGTCCGAACCCGATGTGTTCGGATGGGACGATCTGGTGAAAGACGGCACCGGCGAATGGGACGGGGTGCGCAACCACACCGCGGCGCGCAACCTGCGCGACATGAAGGTCGGCGACCGCGCGTTCTTCTATCACAGCAATATCGGGCTGCAGGTCGTCGGCATCATGGAAGTGACGCGCGAGGCGCAGAAGGACGGCGACGAGGGCAATTGGGTGTCGGTGCAGGTCAAGCCGGTCGAGCCGCTGCCCAATCCGGTGACGCTCAAGGCGGTGAAAGCCGAGCCGCGCCTCGCCGCGATGGAACTGGTCAAATATTCGCGGCTGTCGGTGGGCAAGGTCAGCCCTGAGGAATGGGATGTCGTGCTGGAGATGGCGAAGGGTTAGGGCCTAACCTCCCCACCGTTCGTGCTGAGCTTGTCGAAGCATCGTCCTTTCTTCGCTCGGTCGGCAAAAGAAGGACAGTGCTTCGACAAGCTCAGCACGAACGGTAATGGGGCGAGGTCTTTGCCCCACCACCAATGAAAATGGCCGGCCCCTCGCGGGACCGACCTTTCGCATTTCGCTAGCCTGAGAGCCTTACGCAGCCTTCGAACGGCTCGCGCGCTTGCGCTCATTGGGGTCGAGGTGGCGCTTGCGCAGCCGGATCGACTTGGGCGTCACTTCGACCAGCTCGTCATCGTCGATATAGGCGATCGCCTGCTCGAGCGTCAGCCGCTTGGGCGGGGTCAGCCGGATCGCGTCGTCCTTGCCGGTCGAACGGAAGTTCGTCAGCGCCTTCGACTTCATCGGATTGACTTCGAGATCGTCGGGCTTGGCATTCTCGCCGATGATCATGCCTTCATACAGCGGCTCGCCCGGCGAGACCATCAGGATGCCGCGCTCTTCGAGCGGCCCCAAAGCATAGGCAACCGCCTCGCCCGCGCCGTTCGAGATCAGCACGCCATTCTTGCGGCCTTCGATCTTGCCCTTGTGCGGGCCATATTTCTCGAACAGCCGGTTCATGATCCCGGTGCCGCGCGTGTCCGACAGGAATTCGCCATGATAGCCGATCATCCCGCGGCTCGGCGCCGAGAAGGTGATGCGGGTCTTGCCGCCGCCCGAGGGGCGCATGTCGGTCATCTCGGCCTTGCGGATCGCCATCTTCTCGACGACCGTGCCCGAATATTCATCATCGACGTCGATGATGACAGTCTCATATGGCTCTTCGAGGCCGGCGTCGCCGTCCTGGAACAGCACGCGCGGGCGGCTGATGCTCAGCTCGAAACCCTCACGGCGCATCGTCTCGATCAACACGCCGAGCTGAAGCTCGCCGCGGCCGGCGACTTCAAAGCTGTCCTTGTCCTCGGCTTCGGTCACCTTGATCGCGACGTTCGATTCGCCTTCGCGAAGCAGACGGTCGCGGATCATGCGCGACGTCACCTTGGTGCCCTCGCGACCCGCCATCGGCGAATCGTTGACCGCAAAGCGCATCGACAGCGTCGGCGGATCGATCGGCTGCGCGTGCAGCGGTTCGCTGACCGAAGGGTCGCAGATCGTGTTCGACACCGTCGTGGTGGTCAGGCCGGCGATCGAGATGATGTCGCCTGCATTAGCCTCGTCGACCGGCACGCGCTCGAGCCCGCGGAACGACATGATCTTCGACGCGCGCCCGGTCTCGACGATCGTGCCGTCGTTGTCGAGCGAGTGGATCGCCATGTTGGTCTTGATCGAACCCGAAAAGACCAGGCCGGTAAGGATGCGGCCAAGGAAATTGTCGCGGTCGAGCAAGGTCACCAGGAACTTGAACGGGCCGTCGGGATCGGCCGAGGGCGGCGGCACGTGATCGACGATCTTCTGGAACAGCGGGGTCAGCGTGCCTTCGCGCGACAAGGGATCGTCGCTGGCATAGCCGTTGCGGCCGCTGGCGAACAACACCGGGAAATCGAGCTGGTCGTCATTGGCATCGAGGCTGACGAACAGGTCGAAGACCTCGTCGAGCACTTCCTGCGTGCGTTCGTCGGCGCGATCGATCTTGTTGACGACGACGATCGGCTTGAGGCCGAGCGCCAGCGCCTTGCCGGTCACGAACTTCGTCTGCGGCATCGCGCCCTCGGACGAATCGACCAGCAGGATGACGCCGTCGACCATCGACAGGATCCGCTCGACCTCGCCGCCGAAATCGGCGTGGCCCGGGGTGTCGACGATGTTGATCCGCGTGCCTTCCCACTCGACCGAGGTGCACTTGGCGAGAATGGTGATCCCGCGCTCCTTTTCGAGGTCGTTCGAATCCATCGCGCGCTCCTCGACGCGCTGATTGTCTCGAAACGTGCCCGACTGGCGGAAGAGTTGATCGACTAGCGTGGTTTTGCCGTGATCGACGTGGGCGATGATCGCCACGTTGCGCAGGTTCATGTGATTTCCCGAAAACTGTTGGCGCAAGGTGCGCTTGGCGCGCGCTTAGCGTATTTGGTGCGTTGCGGGAACCCCCAGGCTGGCGATCAGCCCGAAGTTCAGGGGCGGCACGACCGAATACCTGGTGTATTATTACCACGATACACTTGAACGCCCGCGCGATCCCGGCCATCTTCGAGGGCAACACGCTGGAGGAAGTATGGCGACCCAAACCGCGACTGCCGAACCGACGCTGACGCTGACGCCTCCCGAGCCGGTGCCGGTGGTGACCGCCGCCAAGGCCGCGGGGCTGGTGCCGGTCGACGATGCCAAAAAGTCCGAGCTCGAGGCGCGGGTCGACGGCTTTATCGACGACCTGATCGCGCAGGACGTCAATTCGCCCGAATTCGGCAAGCGAGTCGATGCGATCGGCGCGATGGGCAATCGCGAGATTCGCGAGGCGGCGGGGCAATCGAACCGATTCCTCGACCGCCCGGTGCGCGCGATGGACCAGGAAAGCGGCGTCGGCGCCGACCTGGCGCAGCTGCGCCGGCTGATCGAGGATCTCGATCCCGGCAAGCAGGGCAATCTCACCGCGCCCAAGAAGCTGTTCGGCATCCTGCCCTTCGGCAACAAGATGCGCGACTATTTCGACAGCTATAAGAGCTCGCAGACGCATATCTCGTCGATCCTGAAGTCGCTTGCCTCGGGCAAGGACGAGCTGCTGATGGACAATGCCGCGATCGACACCGAACGCGCCAATCTGTGGAGCGCGATGGGGCGGCTCGAACAGATGATCCATCTGTCGAAGGTGATGGACGCCAAGCTCGAGGCCAAGGCCGCCGAACTCGACCATAGCGATCCCGCCAAGGCCAAGGCTTTACGTGAAAGTGCCTTGTTCTACGCGCGCCAGCGGACGCAGGATTTGCTGACGCAGATGGCGGTGAGCGTGCAGGGTTATCTCGCGCTCGATCTGGTCAAGAAGAACAATGTCGAGCTGGTAAAGGGCGTCGATCGCGCGAGCACCACCACGGTCTCGGCGCTGCGTACCGCGGTGACCGTCGCGCAGGCGCTGACCAATCAGAAACTGGTGCTCGACCAGATCACCGCGCTCAATACGACGACCGCCAACATCATCGATTCGACCGGAACCCTGCTCAAATCGCAGACCGCGACGATCCATGAACAGGCGGCGTCGTCGACGATTCCCGTCGAGACGCTCCAGCGTGCGTTCCAGAATATCTATGACACGATGGACGCGATCGATAGCTTCAAGCTGAAGGCGCTGGGCAGCATGAAGACCACCGTCGACACGCTCTCGACCGAGGTCGAGCGCTCGCGCGGCTATATCGCGCGCGCCGAGGGTGCGTCGCAAAATGCGGGTGCGGCCGACAGCGCGTTCAAGCTGGAGGCGATGTGATAATGCTTTTGGCCAGTAACTCCGTTCGTTTCGAGCGAAGTCGAGAAACGGCGACATGGCGCCTAGCCTCGGTTTCTCGACTGCGCTCGAAACGAACGGAAAGGCTGGGTCGATGACCGACGTCGATCGCCAGATCGCGCGCGCGTCCGAAGCGCTCGACCGGTCGCGCGAACGCTATGGCCAGGTGCGCGCGCGCGGCAAGCGCAAGCGCGAGGCCGAGGTGCTCAAGCGCGTTGGGCGGATCGCCGCCGCCGATGCCGCGATCATTATCGGCGCTCTGATCCTCAGCGCCTTCGTGCCGCTCGGGGTGGGCGGTGCGCTGCTGGTGATGGGGCTGCTGATCGCCGCGACCTTGTTGCTGGCGATCTTCCCCGTCGCCGCCGCGCCGACGCCGCAGCGGCTGGCCGAGACCCCGCTCAAGGCGCTGCCGCTCCAGACCGAGCAATGGCTGGAAACCCAGCGCCGCGCTTTGCCCGCCCCCGCGCAGACCCTGGTCGATTCGATCGGGGTGAAGCTCGAAACGTTGAGTCCGCAATTGGCGAACCTCGACGAACGCGAACCCGCCGCCGCCGAAGTCCGCAAGCTGGTCGCCGAACAGCTGCCCGAACTGCTCAACGGCTATGGCCGGGTGCCCGAACCGCTTCGCCGCACCGAGCGCAACGGCATCACCCCCGACCAACAGCTCGTGAACGGGTTGCGCGTGATCGACGACGAGATCGCGCAGATGACCGCGCAATTGGCGCAGGGCGACCTCGACCTGCTCGCGACGCGCGGGCGGTATCTGCAGATCCGCTACCAGGGCGACGGCGAGGTTTGATCCGGCCCAACCCTCGCCTGCTTGCGGGAGAGGGAGCGAGACTTGGGGTCGCACTTGCGGCCCCTAGTCGCAGCGGCGAGGGTCTTCTGTTTGGCGGGCGGGCTTGAAATAAGAAGGCCCTCACCCAACCCTCTCCCGCAAGCGGGAGAGGGCTAAGAAGAAGAAGCTGCCCGCTCGCGTAAGCGTGCCACCGCCGCCGCGTGGATCGCGGGCGCGGTCGTCAGTACCCCGAAGGCGCGCGCGCGGGGGGTGTTGAACGACAATGCGGCGCCGGTCGCGTCGGTCACCGCCGCCCCCGCCTCGCGCGCCAGCAACACCGCGGCGGCGATGTCCCATTCATTGCCCCAGCGCAGCGTCGCGAGCAGATCGGCCTGCCCCGCCGCGACCATCGCCATCCGCAGCGCGATCGAATTGGGCTTGGCCACCGTCACGAAGTCGCGATCGGCCTTGGGGAGCACATCGGCGGGCACGCGCGCGCCGCTGAGCGTTGCGTGATCGCTGGCCGCCAGTCGATCGGTGCCTTGGAACGCCCCCTGCCCTACTGCCGCATGCCAATGTTCGCCGCGCGCGGGTGCCGCAAGCACCCCAACCACCGGCTGGCCATCCTCGACCAGCGCCACCGATACGCACCACCCGGGCCGCCCGCGCAGATAATCGCGCGTGCCGTCGATCGGATCGACCACCCATAGCCGCCGCCGTCCCAGCCGATCCTCGTTGTCGGCGGTCTCCTCCGACAGCCAGCCGGCATCGGGCAGCAACGCCATCAGCCGGTCGCGCAGCAAGCTGTTCACCGCCAGGTCGAGCTCGCACACCAACTGGCCGGGAGATTTTTCCCACTGGTCCATCGGCGTGCCGAACCGCGCCATCGCCAGCGCGCCGGCCTCGGCCACGATCTCGCCGATCCGGGGGGCCAGGCCCTCAATCACCCGCGACGGTCATCCCGTCGACGCGCAGCGTCGGCACGTTGATGCCATGGCGGAACACCAGGTCGCTCGCCGGGGTGATCGCGGCGAACATGTCCTTGAGGTTGCCCGCGATCGTGATCTCGGCGACCGGGCGGACGATCTCGCCATCCTCGATCAGGAACCCCGCCGCGCCGCGGCTATAGTCGCCGGTGACATGGTTGATCCCCTGGCCGATCAGCTCAGTGACGTAGAGCCCGCGCTTCACCTCGCCGAGCAGCGTCTCGCGCGGCAGCTTGCCCGCCGCCATATAGAGGTTGCTGGTCGACACCCCGCCGCCGCGCGAGGCATGGCCGGTGGGCTCGAGCCCGAGCTGGCGCGCCGAAGCGCTGTCGAGCAGCCAGGTCTCTAACATCCCCGCCTCGACCAGGATCGTCGGCGATACCGGCAGCCCCTCGCCGTCGAACGGCCTCGAGCGCAGCCCGCGCGGGCGGTGCGGATCATCATGGATATCGACGCCGGTCGCGAAGACCTGCTTGCCGAGCATGTCCTTGAGGAAGCTGGTGCCGCGGGTGATCGCGCCGCCCGCGATCGCGGCGATGAAATGGCCGAGCAGGCTCGACCCGACGCGCGGATCGAACACGATCGGCAGCGGACCGCTGGGCAGCTTGATCGGGTTGAGCCGTGCCACCGCCTGCTGGCCCGCGCGCGTCCCCACCGATTCGGGCGATTCGAGCGCCGATTGGTAGCGCTGCGAATCATAGGCATAGTCGCGCTGCATCGCGCCGCCTTCGCCCGCGATCACGCTCGCCGACACGCCGTAATTGGTGGTGCGATAGGCCGAGGCGAAGCCGTGGCTGGTGGCGAGCGCGGTCACCGCCTCGCGCGCCGAGGCGCTGCCGCCTTCGCTGTTGGTGACCCCGGCGACCGCGCGCGCGGCGTCTTCGGCGGCCTGCGCGCGTGCCTTCAGCGCCTGCGGGTCCGATTCGCCGCCGTCCCACAGGTCGAGATCGGGAGCGTTGCCGCGCAGCAACCGGTCTTCGGGGGCAAGCCCCGCCCAGGGGTCTTCGGGCGCGAGCCGCGCCATCGCCACCGCGCGTTCGGCCAAGGCCGCGATCTCGTCGGGGTTGAAGCGCGACGACGACACGCTCGCCGATCGCTTGCCGACGAAGACGCGCAGCGACAGCCCCTCGTCCTCCGAACGATCGACATCCTCGACCGCGCCGAGGCGGATCGACACTGCGGTCGAAGCATCGGCGGAAACGGTGGCATCGGCGGCGTCGGCACCGGCGGCGCGCGCGCGATCGACGGCATGGCACGCGGCATCGCGCGCTTGTTCGGGGGTCAACATCGAAAGCACTTAGGAACGCAGATCGGGAACGTCAAAGATTGGCGGCGAATCCCAACGTCGCGCAGGCGAGGAACATCGCGAAGCCGGCAAAGCGGTTCGACCGGAAGCGTGCGAGCGCATTGGCACCGTCGGCGGGCCGCAGCGTCGCGACCTGCCAGCCCAAGTGCAGCGCGACCGGGACCAGCAGCGCGAGCGCGAGCGGATCGGCGAAGACCTGCCAGAACGCCGCGCCCCATAATGCGACCGCGGCGACGTAGAAGCCCGCAACGCCGGGCTTCACCCGCGCCCCCAGCGCCCGCGCCGACGATCGCACCCCCACCAGCGCATCGTCCTCGACATCCTGCAGCGCATAGATGGTGTCGTAGCCGATCACCCAGGCGATGCTGCCGGCATAGAGCAGCAGCATCGGCGCGAGCTGGCCGGTGTCCATCTCGACCCAGCCGACCAGCGCCGCCCAGGAAAATACCATGCCGAGCCACGCCTGCGGCCACCAGGTGATCCGCTTCATGAAGGGATAGGCGGCGACCAATGCGAGGCTGGCGACCGCGACGGCTTGCGCCTGCCATCGCAGTTGCAGGAGCACCACCAGGCCGATCGCGCACAAAGCGAGCAGCCAGGCCCATGCCGCCTTCGCCGACACCGCCCCCGAGGCGAGCGGACGGTTGCGCGTGCGCTCGACCTGCGCGTCGAGGTCGCGATCGACGATATCGTTATAGACGCACCCCGCGCCGCGCATCGCGATGCTGCCTAGCAGGAACCACGCGAGCAAATCCCAGCGCGCGACCACCCCGCCGGCGAGCGCGATCGCCCAGGCGCCGGGCCAGAACAACAGCCACCACCCGATCGGCCGATCGAAGCGCGCGAGCATCGCAAAGGGGCGCGCGGCGGCGGGCAACAGGCCGATCAGGCCGCGATGTTCGGTGTCGGGGACGATATGCGTGGTCACGCGGGGTCTATTGCCCGGTTTGGGGCGTGCAAGCCACTGCTGTCCTATCGCTTCGGCCTGAGCACTGCTTCTCCCCTCCCTGGAAGGGAGGGGTCGGGGGTGGGTGGAGGCCTGGCGATACGGCACCGTTACTCCCGGCTCGGCCGTATCGCGAACACTCGACCCACCCCCAGCCCCTCCCTTTCAGGGAGGGGAGCAGGCAACGCGGAACCCTTGCCCGCGCCCACCCGTTCGAACCGATCACCGATGCAAACCCCACCAAAGGAACCCCCATGCTCAAACGCTTGAGCGCCATCGCCGCGCTCCTGCTCGCCGCGTCCCCGGCAGCGGCACAGCGTGCGCCCGATTGGTCGGGGGTGTGGCGCAACGCCGCCAACAGCGTCCATATCCGCGCGCAACGATGCGGGCGCGCGATGTGCGGCACCGTCATTTGGGCGAATGAAAAGGCAAAAGCCGACGTCGCCCGCGCCGGCGGCGACGAGCTTGTTGGCACCCAGTTGTTCCGCGATTTCGAATATGACGAAGGCGTCTGGTATGGCGAAGTCTTCGTCCCCGATCTTAGCCGGGCGTTCGAAGGCACCATCGAGCTTGCCGACCGCAACACCTTGGTCGGCACCGGATGCCTGTTCGGCAATTTCGGCTGTCGCGAGCAACGCTGGGTGCGGGTAAAGTGATCGCCCGGATGCTTGGGCGATTTGCAGCGCCGGGGAAGCGCCTCTAGCAGGGGCCGATGCCCGCAACCCCCGCCTGGCCGCCCGATTCCACCCCGCGCCTCTATGTCGAGCAACCGCTCGAGCTCGGCGCGCATCTGCGCATCGACGGCGCGCAGGCGCATTATCTCGCCGGGGTCATGCGGCTCAAGCCCGACGACCCGGTGCTGTTGTTCGACGATAGCAGCGGCGATTGGCTCGGCCTGGCGCGCGACGTGCGCAAGCGCGACCTGACGATCGAGATCACCCAGCATCTTCGCCCGCGCGAGCCGGTGCCCGACCTGTGGCTGTGCGTCGCGCCGATCAAGAAGGGGCGGATCGACTGGGTCGCCGAAAAGGCGTGCGAGCTCGGCGCGGCGCGGATGGTGCCGGTGTTGACGCGGCGAACGATCGTCGACCGGCTCAACCTCGATCGGCTGCGCGCGCACATGATCGAAGCCGCCGAACAATGCGGTCGCACCGCGCTCCCCGACCTGGTCGAGCCGGTGAAGCTGGCGGCACTGCTGGCCGAGTGGCCGCCCGAGCGCGCACTGTTCTTCGCCGACGAAAGCGGCGGCGTACCGGCGTTCGCGGCGATGCGCGCGCATGCCGGGCAGGCGGCGATCCTGATCGGCCCCGAAGGCGGCTTCACCCCCGAGGAACGCGAGGCGATCCGCGCATTGCCGCAGGCGGTGGGGATAACGCTGGGGCCGAGGATCCTGCGCGCCGAAACCGCGGCGGCGGCGGCGCTGGCGGTGTGGATGGCCGCAGCCGGGGATTGGTAAGTCCGCCGCGAGAACAACGCCCTTCTTACCCCCTCCCTGCAAGGGAGCTTAGGCTATTCCGCCGCGGGCTGCTTTGAGCTACCGCTGTCGCGATGCACCCCACCTCCCCCGCGATCCCGCGCTCGCTATTTCTCTTCTCGATCTTCTATGGCGGCATGGTCTGCATCGCGGGCGTGCTCGGCAACAAGCAGGTGGCCCTGGGGCCGCTCGCGGTCGAGGCGGGGATATTCGCCTTCCTGCTGCTGGTCGTCGTCTCGAGCGCGATCGCCGAGCTGCACGGCGCGACCATCGCCAAGCATCTGGTGTGGTTCGGCTTCATCCCGCTGATCTTCTCGATCCTGCTGGTGCTGTTGGTGCTCCAGGTGCCCGCCTCGGCGAGCATGGAGCCCGAGCGGCTCGCGGCGTTCGAGCTGATGATGCGCGCGACCTGGCGGATCTGGATCGCGGGGATCATCGCCTATGGCGTGTCGCAGACGCTCAACGTCACCTTGTTCGACGCGATGCGGCGCGGAAAGGGCGGATTGCTGTGGCTGCGCGCCGCGGCGGCGAGCGTGCTGTCGCAGATCGTCGATACGCTGATCTTCATCTCGGTCGCCTTTTACGGCCTGTTCCCGATCGGCGAACTGCTGGTGGGGCAATTGCTGACCAAGGTGGTGCTGTCGATCGTGATGGTGCCGCCGCTGATCTATCTGTTCGTCGGGCTGGGGCGGCGGCTGGACGGGCATCGCACTCTTTCCACAGCCGTTCGCCCTGAGTAGGGGCTGAGCGAAGTCGAAGACCCACATCGAAGGGGCCTTCGATACGCCGCTTCAACTCCGCTCAGCGGCACCTCAGGACGAACGGGTTTGACTGCCATGACCGACCACGCCCCCGACCCCGCCATGCTCGCCAAGGCCGAGACGCTCACCGAAGCCCTGCCCTATCTGCAGCGCTATGCCGGCGCGACCTTCGTCGTGAAATATGGCGGGCACGCGATGGGCGATCCCGAGCTGCAGCGCGATTTCGCCGAGGATGTGGTGCTGCTCAAGGCGGTGGGGATCAACCCGATCGTCGTCCATGGCGGCGGCCCGCAGATCGGCGCGATGCTCAAGCGGCTGGGGGTCGAATCGCGCTTCGTCAACGGCCTGCGCGTCACCGACAAGGCGACCGCCGAGATCGCCGAAATGGTGCTGGCGGGCAGCATCAACAAGGAAATCGTCGGCTGGATCGCCGCCGCCGGCGGCCGCGCGGTGGGGATTTCGGGCAAGGATGCCGGGCTGGTGATCGCCGAGAAGGTCAAGCGTACCGAACCCGACCGCAATTCGGGGATCGAGCGCCATGTTGACCTGGGCTTTGTCGGCGAGCCGGTGACGGTCGATCCGTCGATCCTGCAGGTGCTCGCGGCGCAGAACGTGATCCCGGTGATCGCGCCGGTGGCCTTGGGCGCCGATGGCGAGACCTACAACATCAACGCCGACACGATGGCGGGGGCGATCGCGGGCGCGATCGGGGCCAAGCGATTCTTTCTGCTGACCGACGTCGCCGGGGTGATGGACAAGGACCGCAACCTGCTGACCGACCTCAACCCGCAGCAGATCGCCGAACTCACCGCCGACGGGACGATCTCGGGGGGCATGATCCCCAAGGTCGAGACCTGCGTGAACGCGGTCGCGGCGGGGGTCGACGCCGCGGTGATCCTCGACGGGCGGGTGCCGCACGCGATGTTGCTCGAGATATTCACGCGGGGTGGTGCGGGGACGTTGGTGCGACGGTGATCCGCTAGTTCCTCCCCCGCCAGGGGGAGGGGGACCGCCGCGAAGCGGTGGTGGAGGGGGCGGACTACCAACGACCGCTCGGGTCCGCCCCCTCCGTCAGCCCTTCGGGCTGCCACCTCCCCCTGGCGGGGGAGGATTGGTGGGGACACCTTGCCCCGGCGCGGCGAAACCCGATATGACGGCATAGGTCGTAACGCGGAGAGCCAAGCTTGTTGATCCTGCTCGAAATCATCCAGATGCTGATCACCATCGCGCGGTGGGTCATCATCATCCATATCGTGCTGTCGCTGCTCATCGCGTTCAACGTCATCAACACCAGCAATGATTTCGTCCGTTCGATCTGGAACGGGCTCGATGCGCTGACCGAGCCGGTCTATCGCCCGATCCGGCGGGTGTTGCCCGATTTCGGCTCGCTCGACCTGGCGCCGATGGTGGTGCTGATCGGGCTGTCGATCGTCGACATCATCGTCAGCCGGCTCGCCGCCAACATCGCGACCGGCGGCGCGGTGCCGCTTTAAGCGATCGGTCGCTGGCGGCGCGGGCGACTAGCCTGTATGCCGCCGTTCCATGACTGCAACGATCATCGACGGCAAAGCCGCCGCCGCCGCCCTGCGTGCCCGTGTCGGCGCGCTTGCCGAAGCCTTCACTGCCGATTCAGGGCGCAAGCCCGGCCTCGCGGTGGTGCTGGTGGGCGAGGATGCGGCCTCGTCGGTCTATGTCCGCAACAAGGGCAAGGCGACGCTCGCCGCCAACATGGCGAGCTTCGAACACCGCCTCCCCGCCGATACGTCGCAGGCCGAGCTGATCGCGCTGGTCGATACGCTCAACCGCGACGACAAGGTCGACGGCATCCTCGTCCAGCTGCCGCTGCCCGATCAGCTCGATGCGCAGGCGGTGCTCACGCGGATCGACCCCGAAAAGGATGTCGACGGCTTTCACCCGGTCAATGCCGGGCGGCTGGCGACCGGGCTCAACGGCTTCGTGCCGTGCACCCCGCTGGGTTGTTTGATGCTGCTGCGCGACCAATTGGGCGAGCTCAGTGGGCGCAACGCGGTGGTGATCGGCCGGTCGAACATCGTCGGCAAGCCGATGGCGGCGCTGCTCACCGCCGCCGATTGCACCGTGACGATCGCGCATTCACGCACGCGCAACCTCGCCGCCCATCTGGCGCATGCCGACATCGTCGTCGCCGCGGTGGGGCGCGCGAAGTTCGTCAAGGGCGAATGGATCAAGCCCGGCGCGACGGTGATCGACGTCGGCATCAACCGCACCGAAGACGGGCTGGTCGGCGATGTCGATTTCGAGGGCGCGGCCAGCGTCGCGGCGGCGATCACCCCCGTCCCCGGCGGGGTCGGCCCGATGACGATCGCGTGCCTGCTGCGCAACACTTTGGTCGCCGCGCATCGCCGCACCGGCATCGTGCTCGACGCGCAAGCGATCTGACATGCTCGAACTCTTCATCTCGTCGTTCATCACCTTCTTCGTGATCATCGATCCGCCGGGCTGCGCGCCGATCTATGCCGGGCTCACCTCGGGTGCGTCGCCGATCCAGCGGCGATCGATGGCGATCCGCGCGACGATGATCGCGGGCGGCATCCTGTTCGGCTTCGCGCTGTTCGGCGAAGATTTGCTCCGCGTGCTCCACATTAGCCTCGATGCGTTCAAGATTGCGGGCGGCATCATGCTGTTCCTGATCGCGCTCGAAATGGTGTTCGAAAAGCGCACCCAGCGCCGCGAGGACCGCGCGCAGCAGATCATGGACACCCCCGAGGTCGACGACGTTGCCGCCTTCCCGATGGCGATGCCGATGATCGCCGGCCCCGGTTCGATCGCGTCGGTGATGCTGATGATGAGCCAGAATAGCGGGCTCCCGTCGGCGCTGACGGTGCTGGCGGCGCTCTTGTCGGTGCTGCTGGTGACGATGCTCGCGCTGATCGCGGCGGGGCCGCTGATGCGGGTGATGGGGGTGAAGATCGAAGCGGTGATCACCCGGCTGCTCGGGGTGCTGCTGGCGGCGTTGGCGACGCAGTTCGTGCTCGATGGGCTCGACGCGACGGTGTTGTAGGCAACCGCCCGTTCGTCCTGAGTAGAGACTGAGCGAAGGCGAAGGCTCGTATCGAAGGACGTGCCACCAGCGAGCCGGTCCTTCGATACGCCGCTTCGACAAGCTCAGCGGCTACTCAGGACGAACGGGCTTTTATCGTATCCGCCACAACCGATACGGCGAATTGCGCGGCAGCGGCACGCGTTCGAGGAAGCCCGGCACCTGCCCGCGGACGATCTGCGCATAGAAACCGCCCGGCGAGCGCGACCGGTAATTGGTCGTCTCGGCCATGTTGGGGCAGATCAGCAGATAGCGCGCGCCATGCGCCTGCGCGATCCGGCGGAAATCGGCAGGGGTCCGCTGGAAGGCGTGGTGGACGTCGAGGATCGCGTCGCCATTGCGGTGATACGGCCCGGTAATGCCGCTGTGATGCGACCCGACGATCAGCCGCGGTGCGAGGTCGACATGGGTGAAGACGGTCGCCGCTGGCACGCGGTTGAGCGTCGCCAGCGCGGGCAGGCTGGTGCAGCGTGCGCCCGCGCGGCTGATCATCTTCCCGCGTGGATCGGGCCGATCGACCGGCATCCAGCGCACCACCAGCCCCGCGAACAGCCCCGACACCAGCATGAAGGCGACCACGCTGCCGAGCACGCGCACCAGCACCGAGGTCCGCGTCATCAGCCAGGGAAAGATGATCCAGCCGAGCGCGGTCGCGCCGGGCACCGCGAGCAGCTGCGCCGCGGGCGCCGCGCGCACCTGCCACAACAGCATCGCGCAGGCGAAGGCGCCGAACAGCGCCACCGCGACCCAACCGACGAAACGCTCGGTCCCACGCGCGCGCCAGCTCGCGACGATCGCGCCGACCAGCCCGATCACCGGCAGCACCGCCATCGGGAAGGCGGTGTCGAACGGATGGCGGTAGATCGGCTTGGCCTCGCGCACATTGCTCAGCCAGGTGCGCGCCAGTTCCTCCGATACGCCCTCGGGCCGGCCGAGGCATTGCGGGAACAGCAGTGCGAAGCCCGCGGCGATCACCGCGCCCGCGATCACCGCCGCGGCCAGCCGCAAGGTGCGGTTCGCCGGGTTCGCCGCCGCTAGCGCGAGCAACAGCGCGCCCGCCACCACCATCACCGACAGCCACACCGGGGTCAGCGCGTCGCAGCGCATCGCGTAATTGGCGTTCGAGGCGAAGGCGGCGAAGCCGAGCGCGCAGCCGCCGCCCAGCGTCGCGGCATAGGCCGCCATCCGCCGCGCTTCGTCGCGATGCCACACCCAGCGCAGCGCGATCACCGCGCCCGCGCTTGCGCAATAGGGCAGCATCTCGAGCCCGATGCTGAGCGAAAACGCGCTCGCCAGGCCCACCACGGCACCACCGCGCGCGCGGCGCGGATCGGCCAGGCCTGCGACCGTCACCGCCAAGGCCGCGAGCTGCCAGCCATGATGATCGATCCGCAGCGGCCAGAACATCCGGATCGTCACCGCGCAGCCGAGCAGGAAGACGATCGCCAGCGGCCAGGCGAGCGGCGCCACCAGCCGCCGCGCCACCAGCGCAACGCTCGCCATCGTGATCGACAGCGGCAGCATCGGCGCGAACCCCACCGCCAGCCGCTCGGCCCAGGCGGGGGTGGTGAACCACCCGAAGAACCAGATCAGCCCAGCGATCGGCAGGTCGACGATTCGGCTCCAATGGATGTCGATCCCGCGCGGCGGGTCCATCCGATATTGGCGCAGATCGTACCAGCCCTGGCCGCCCATCCACGCGCGCACCTGCGCCAGCCGCATATTGTCGTCGGTGTCGGCGAGCGACAGCCAATAGATCCCGCCCCAGCGCTGGTGGATATAGAACGCCATCACCGCGACCCACGCAAGCAGGGTCCAGCGCAGCCAGTGGCGGTCGAGATCGCGGGCGAGGTCGAAGCCCTTGGGCATGATCAAATCGGCTTCCCTCAGCGTAGCGAGCGGACTAGGCACTTCATTCCCCGTTCGCCCTGAGCTTGTCGAAGGGCCGTCCTTCGCTTCGAAGCAAGGACAGTGCTTTGACAGGCGCGGCACGAACGGAGACGGGGCATTCCCTATCTCAGCGGGCGCAAAGGGCAAGGATGGCGTGGCGGCGGTGATGCGACAGATACGGGCGATGCGCGGGCACCCGGTGGTCGGCCAGCTGGTGCGCTTCCTGTTCGCAGGCGGCATCACCACCGCGCTGTACACCGCGGTCTATCTGCCGCTCGCCACCTGGGTATTCGCGCGCGATCAGGCGGTGTTCGCGGTGCCGCCGGCGTTTCTGGTCGCGGTGACCGCAGGGTTTTGGCTGCACAGCCGCTGGAGCTTTCGCGGCCATGGCGAGCGCACCGGCGCGGGGCAGCAGGCCAGGTTCGTCGGCGTCCAGGCAAGCGGCCTGGCGATGCACGCCGCGATCACCTGGGTCGCGACCGACCTGCTCAACCAGCCGCCTTGGGTGCCGCTGATCCCCGGCGTCATCCTGGTGCCGATCGTCACCTTCTTTCTCAACCGCCAATGGGTTTTTCGCTGATGGGACCTAGCTGATGGATCGTATCGTCTATGACCGGATGGCGGCGCACGACACCACCCATTGGTGGTATCGCGCGCGCCGCGACATCCTGGCCGATTATGTCGCGCGCGAGGGCGGGTTGCCCGCCGATGCGCGGATCCTCGAGATCGGTTGCGGCACCGGGCACAATTTGCCGATGCTCGCGCGCTTCGGCGAGGTCGACGCGATCGAGATCGATCCTGCGGCGGCAGAGTTCGCGAGCGCACGGCTCGGCAAGCCCGTGGGCACCGCGCCGCTGCCGCAGCTCACGGGGGTGGCGCGCGGCAGCTACGACATGGTCGCGGTGCTCGACGTGGTCGAGCATATCGAGGACGATGTCGGCGCGCTGCGCGGGATCGCCGATACGCTCAAGCCCGGCGGGCGCGTGCTGATCACCGTGCCGGCACACCCCTGGATGTGGTCGGCGCACGACGTGGTGAACCACCATCATCGCCGCTATTCGAAGGCGACGCTCGGCGCTGCGCTTTCGGGCGCGGGGCTGACGCATAACGGGCTTCGCTATTTCAATTCGCTGCTGTTCCCGCTGGCGGTGGGCGCGCGCGCGGTCGGCAAGCTCACCGGCAAGGACGACAGCGACGATTCGCCCCCGCCCAAGCCGCTGAATGCGCTGTTCCAGGCGGTGTTCGGGCTCGAGCGGCATTTGATCGGGCGCGTGCCGATGCCGCCGGGGCTATCGCTGATCACGATCGCGCGGAAAGCCTAGTTATTCGTCATGCCGGGCTTGAGCCGGCATCCAGGCGGGAGCTTTCCAGCGGCGTATCGCTTGGCGTGGACGGCGCACCTGGACCCCGGATCAATTCCGGGGTGACGAGGGGCCTTCTGGTGACGGCCGTTCAGCCGGACGGGGGGTATCCCCCTCGCCCATCTGCCCATCGCCCGCGCGATAGCCGAGCGTCGCCACCCCGCGCACCGGCCCCGCGACATCGGCGACCAGATAGAGCGGCCGCCGCTTCGATTCGACGTACAGCCGCCCCAGATATTCGCCGATCATCCCGAGCACGAACATCTGCACCGCGCCTAGGAACACCGTCACCAGCATCGTCGAGGTCCAGCCCTGCACCGCGCTGCCGGTGAAGAAGCCGATGCCGATATAGATCATCAGCAGGAACGACAGCGCGAACAGCCACAGCCCGATATGGCTGGCGAAGCGCAAAGGCGCGGTCGAGAAGCCGGTCACCGCGTCGAAGGCGAAGCTCAGCATCTTCGACAGCGGATATTTGGTCTCGCCGGCGTGGCGCTCGGCGCGGTCATAGGCAAACGGGACCTGGCGGAACCCCACCCACGCCACCATCCCGCGGATGAAGCGCGCCTGTTCGGGCATCGACAGCAGTGCGTCGAGCGCGCGCCGGCTCATCAGCCGGAAATCGCCGGTGTCGAGCGGGATCGGGGTGTCGGTCACGCGGTCGAGCACGCGGTAGAAGGCGGCGGCGGTCAGCTTCTTGAAGAAGGTCTCGCCCTCGCGCCGGCGCCGCACCGCATAGACGACATCGGCGCCCTCGGCGGCCATCACCCCGCGCATGTCGTTGAGCAATTCGGGCGGATCCTGCAGATCGGCGTCGAGGATCAGGATCTGGTCGCCCGAGCACAGGTCGAGCCCCGCGGTCAGCGCCAGCTGATGGCCATGGTTGCGCGACAGGTTGATCGCCACCAGCCGAGGGTCGGCGGCGGCAAGCCGCTGCATCACCGACCAGCTCTCGTCGCGCGATCCGTCGTTGACCAGCACGATCTCGTGATCGCCGCCCACCGCGCCATGCGCGGCTGCCGATACCCGCGCGTGCAACGCGTCGAGGCACGCGGCCTCGTTATAGCAGGGGATGACGATCGATAAGGCGGGACGAGGCATGGAGGCGCTTTAGCCGATGCGATGGGGAGGGCAAACCACCTTGCTCCCCTCCCTGGAAGGGAGGGGCTGGGGGTGGGTTCGGTCCGGGCGATACGGAGAGATCATGTACAGCGACGACCGTATCGCGAGCTCTCGACCCACCCCCGACCCCTCCCTTCCAGGGAGGGGAGCACTACCCCATCGCCGCCTTCGCGCGCTCTTCAACCAGCCGTTCGAAGATCGTCAGCGGCATCGCGCCCGACGACAGGATGTCGTGAAACGCCTTCACGTCGAAGCGCTCGCCCATGATCGCCTGCGCCTTGGCACGCGCGCGCAGCCAGCTGGTGTGGCCGATCTTGTAGCTGCACGCCTGGCCCGGCTGGGTGCAGTAGCGCTCGACCTCGCGCAGCGAGCGCGGGCGGGCGAAGCCGACGGTCTCGACCAGATAATCGGTGGCCTTTTCGCGGGTCCAGCGGTGATGGTGAAGGCCGGTGTCGATCACCAGCCGCGCGGCGCGGAAGAGATAGGATTGCAGGAACCCCGCGCGGTCGAGCGGGGTGGCATAGCCGCCAAGCTCGTCGGCGACGCTTTCGGCGTAGAGCGCCCAGCCCTCGGTATACGCGCCGAAAAACCCGATCTTGCGCAGCAGCGGCGCGGTCGCCCCCTGTGCGATGCTGATCTGCAGATGATGCCCCGGCACCCCCTCGTGATAGGTCAGCGACGGCAGCGTATATTTGGGCCAGTCAGCAACGCTCTTGAGGTTGATGAAATAGATCGCCGGGCGCGAGCCATCGAGCGCGGCGCGGCGATAATAGCCGTTCGAGGCCCCGTCCTGGATTTCGGTCGGTACCGCGCGGATGTCGAGCGGTGCGTCGGGCGGCAGGTCGAACATCGCGCCGAGCTTCGCCTGCATCGCCGCATTGTCGACGTTGAGGCTGGCGATCAGCGCCTCGCGCCCCGCCGGAGTGTCGGGATAGAGCTGGTCGGCGCGCGCGTTGAGCGCGTTCAACCGCGCGGCGACGCTGCCGCTGGCCAGCCCCTGCGCCTTCAGGATCGTGTCGAGCTCGCCGGCGATCTCGGCAACCTGTTCGATCCCCATCTGGTGGACTTCGGCGGGGGTGAGCGTGGTGGTGGTCGCCTGCGCGAGCGCGGCGGCATAGATTTCGGCGCCCTGCGGCACCTCCCAGATCCCAGCCGAACTGCGCGCGCCCTCGCGCAGCTTGGCGATCAGCGTCTGCTGGCGATCGAGCGCGGGATAGACCTTGTCCTCGACGATCGCCGCGGCGCGCGCGCTCCAGTCGCCGGCGATCCCGGCTGCCGCCGCGCGCCGCGCGAGCGATGTCGTCAAATTGTTCTCGGCGGCGGCCGGTGCGCGCAGCGCCGCCATCTGCCGGAGCGTCAGGTCGAGCGAGAAATCGGGCGCGAGATAGCCGCGCGCCGCCTCCTCGGCCTGCACCGCGCTTTCCTGGTCGAGGATGGTCGCGAAGGCATCGAGCCGCGCCAGATACGCCTCGGCATCCTCCACGGTCGTGACGGTATGCGCCGAATTGAGGAAATCGGGGGTCGAGAAATAGGCGCCGCCCTGCTGGAAGATCGTGAACGGGCGGATGACCGAGCCGAGCTTGAAGCGGTCCCAGGCGGTGGTCTGGTTGCGCAGCGAATACAGCACCACCTCGCGGTCGAGCCGCGCGGCGGGCGACAGCGTTTCGGGGGCGACATCCTCGATCGCGCCGATCGCCTTCTTCACTTCGCTGACGTCGCGCGCGCGCGCCTGCGCGCTGCGATCGGACAGTCGGCGCTTGAGCGCGGCGTTGGCGCCCTTGTCGAACCCCAATTGCGTCGCGAGTTCGGGCGAGCGCGGCAGCGCTGCCTGAAACACCTGGTCGAACAATTGGGTAAGCGCGGCATCGCCCGACCCGACCGCCGCCTGCGCGCGTGCGAAGCCGGGCAGTGCGGCGATCGCACCGATCGCGGCGGTGGAACTCAGGAAATCGCGGCGATGCATGGGAGGGGCCTTGGCTGAACGGTGTACCGCAAGCCTAGCGTCCGACGGGGGAGATTCAACCATTCCTCCCTGAAAGGGAGGGGCCGGGGGTGGGTAGATGCTTGGAGCTACGGTGCCGCGGGCGTGTGGCGCGAAGTATCGCGAACACTCGACCCACCCCCAACCCCTCCCTTTCAGGGAGGGGGGAAGTTAGCGCAGGAACCGTCCGGCGATATCCTTGGCGACGCGGATCGGGCGGCGCGTATCCGAATCGAGCGCGCACCAGCTGCTTTCGACTTCGGCCAGCACATCCTCGCCGCGCTTGATCAGCGTCGTGAAGAACGCGCGCGCGCCCTCGACTCGTTCGGCGACGACGGTGGCGATCAACGTATCGTCGAGAAAAGCGGGGCGGCGATAGGTGATCTCGTGCTTGAGCGCGACCCACAGGTGCCGCGCCACCGCCTCGGCGGGCGCGACCGCCTCCCAATAAGCGACCACGGCTTCCTGCACCCAGTTGAGGTACACCGCGTTGTTGACGTGCCCCATATGGTCGATGTCGCTCGGCGCGATCGAAAGTCGATGATGGTGCATCGTCGCAGAATGCTCCTTATTGACATTAATGTCAATGAAATGCGCTAGTGACTCAGCCTATCCCGGTCGCCCCCAGCTTGTCGAAGGACGACCCGAAGCTTCAACCGATGCGCAGGTGGATAGCGAAGGCCGACGCTTCGACAAGCTCAGCGCGAACGGAGGGTTGGCGGCGCACTCGCCCGCCCCATCGTTCACCCCCGCTCCGCCGCGCTCACCGCATCGGCCGCACGCAGCGACGCCAGCAGCTTCATCAGGTGCGTCGCATCGCGCACCTCGAGGTCGATCGTGTTGGTGTGGAACGTCGTGTCGCGATTATCCATGCGGATGCCGAGGATATTCGCCTTGTGCGCGCCGATGATCGTCGCGACCGCGCCGAGCGCGCCGGGCTCGTTCTTGAGCGTCACGTTCACGCGCGCGGTCCCGCCCTCGGCCTTGTCGCCCCAGGCGAGATCGACCCAGTCGGCGTCTTCGCCTTCGGCCAGCAGCGCGCAGGTGATGCCATGGACTTCGATCGGCATTCCCGGCCGCCGCACCCCGACGATCCGGTCGCCGGGCACCGGGCGGCAGCATTCGGCGAGGTCGAACGCCATGCCCGGGGTCAGCCCCTTGATGCTGATCGCGTGGAGCTGCGGCAGCATCATCGTGTCGGCGCCTTCGGCCGAACCCGGCATCAGCGCTTCCATCACCGCGGCATCGGTCACCTGCTGGCGCGCGATCGCCTCCATCAGCGCGCCTTCGTCGTGCAGCTTCAAGCGCTTGAGCGCGTCGGGCACCGCATCGGCGCCCACCGGCACCGGCAGCCGCGCGACGATGTCGTCGTAGAGTTTATGCCCCAGCGCCACGGTCTCGTCGCGCTCGCGGTGGCGGATGTGGCGGCGGATCGCCGCGCGCGCCTTGCCGGTGATCGCGAAGTTCAGCCAATTGGGCTGCGGCGTCTGCGCCTTGGATCGCAGGATCTGTACCTGATCGCCATTCTCGATCTCGGTGCGCAGCGGCAGCACGCGGCCATTCACCTTCGCCCCCACCGCCTGGTCGCCAAGATCGGTATGGACCGCATAGGCAAAATCGATCGGCGTCGCGCCCTTGGGCAGCTGGATCAGCTCACCGCGCGGGGTGAAGGCAAAGATGCGATCCTGGTACATCGCCATCTTGGTGTGTTCGAGCAGCTCCTCGGGGCTCTCGGCATTTTCGAGGATTTCGACCAGATCCTGAATCCAGCGCACCTGGGTATCAGGGCGGACCTCGTTCTGCTTGTACGACCAATGCGCCGCCAGCCCATGTTCTGCCTGGGCGTGCATCGCCTGCGTTCGAATCTGGATCTCGATCCGGTTGTCGCCGGCATGGAACACGCTGGTGTGCAGCGATCGATAGCCGTTGCGCTTGGGCGTCGAAATGTAATCCTTGAACCGCCCCGGCACCATCGGCCATTTGCGGTGGATCGCGCCGAGCGCGCGGTAGCATTCCTCCTCGGTGGCGACGATCGCGCGAAACGCCATGATGTCCGACAGCTGGTCTAGGCTGACATGCCGCTCGGACATTTTGCGCCAGATCGAATAGGGGTGCTTCTCGCGTCCCGACACCGCCGCCTCGATCCCCACGCGCGACAGCAATTGTTCGAGCCCGGCGCCGATCTTGCCGATCCGGTCGCCACCTTCCTTGAGCGCGGTCAGCCGCCGGGTGATCGATTCATACGCCTCGGGCTCGAGCTCGCGAAAGGCGAGCGTCTGCATCTCCTTCATGAACTCATACATGCCGATCCGCTCGGCGAGCGGGGCATAGATGTCCATCGTCTCCTTGGCGATGCGGCGGCGCTTCTCGGGCTTGGCGATGTGGTGCAGCGTGCGCATGTTGTGCAGCCGATCGGCTAGCTTCACCAGCAGCACGCGAATGTCGTCGGACATCGCCAACAGGAATTTGCGCAGGTTTTCCGCCGCACGCTGGCTCTCGGTCTGCGCCTCGATCTTCGACAATTTGGTGACGCCATCGACCATCCGCGCCACCGAAGGCCCGAATTTGGCGAGGATTTCCTCCGGCGTTGCCACCGTATCCTCGATCGTGTCGTGCAGGATCGCGGTGGCGATCGTCTCGTCGTCGAGATGCAGGTCGGTCAGGATCCCCGCCACCTCGATCGGATGGCTGAAATAGGGATCGCCCGAGGCACGTTTCTGGCTGCCATGCGCATGCATCGAAAAGACATAGGCGCGGTTGAGCAGCGCCTCATTGGCGTTGGGATCGTAGCTGAGCACCCGATCGACGAGTTCATATTGGCGTAACACCCGCACAAGATGGGGGCGCAGCGTGGCGATTGGCAACGGATTGTTGCGCGATCGCCCCCGCCGCGCCGATCATTCGTCGCGGTGGTGGCATTTCGATCACGCGATTCGAGGCCTTGGGCGCGTCATTCGGCGCGGGCGTTGCACTTGGTGAGCGCATCGGGGTCGAAGGCGGTGCCCGCAACGCTGAACGACTCCAGCGCGCCGACTTCGCGTACCAGCAGCTCGCACAAAATCGCCGGGCGCGTCGCCGATTTGGGCGCGCTGCAGCCGCCGTCGCCGCAGCGCCAGATCGTGTCGCGGGTGACCAGCTTCTTGCCGACCGCAGCGGTGGCGGGAACCGCGGCGTAATGGCCTTGGCCTTGCGCCGCGGCGGGAACGGCGAGGGCAAGCATGACGACGGCAGACGCCGACAGGATGGTGCGCATAGGCGATTCCCCCCAAGAACCAGTAGCAGATGACAACCTATCAGATCGTCGATTAGTTGCAAGATGGGACCTATGCTGCGAGGCAATATATCTGCCGCGTTTTCAACCCCGGTGCCTTGGGCTATGTCTTCGACGATGAACGAGAAAATCCGCGAGCCGCTCCGCGCTCTGGCGACTGCCTGTAGCCTGCCCGCCGCGCTCGAGGCGATGGGCGAACGCTGGTCGTTCATGATCCTGCGCGCCAGCTTCAACGGGCTCCATCATTTCGAGGAATATCAGGCCGAGCTCGGGATCGCGCGCAACATCCTAGCTAACCGGCTGGGCCGGCTGGTCGGTCATGGCATACTGGCGCGGCGGCCGATGGACGATGATCGGCGCAAGGTGGAATATCGGCTGACTGAAAAAGGCTATGCGCTGCTGCCGACGATGGTGGCGCTGCGGCAATGGGGCGAGCGCTGGGAGACGGGTACCCCCGCCTCGCCGGTGCTGGTCGACACCCGCGACCGCAAGCCGATCGCGCCGGTGCAGGTGATGAGCCATGACGGCCGCGTGCTGAACAAGAAGGGCGACATGGAATGGTCGCTGCCCGAGGATGTGCGCGACGCCGACGCGAAGCTGAAGGCGGCTGGGTAAAAGGCACTCCGTTCGACCTGCCCCCCGTCACCCCGGCACGGGGCCGGGGTGACGGTTAGGTCCTACCCCACCTTCGTGGTCGGGGTATTCACCCCCATCGACTGAAGATATTTCTTCACATTGCGCGCCGCCTGGCGCAGCCGTTGTTCGTTCTCGACCATCGCGATCCGGACATAGCCTTCGCCGTCCTCGCCATAGCCGACCCCCGGCGCGACTGCGACCTTGGCGTGGGTCAGCAGTTGCTTGGAGAATTCGAGGCTCCCCATCTCGCGCAGCGCGGGTGGCAGCGGCGCCCAGGCGAACATCGATGCGCGCGGCGCGGGGATGTCCCAGCCCGCGCGGCCGAACGATTCGACCATCACGTCGCGGCGCTTGTGGTACAAAGCGCGATTGGCCGCGACGATGTCCTGCGGACCGTTGAGCGCGGCGCAGGCGGCCGCCTGGATCGGCGTGAACGCACCGTAATCGAGATACGACTTCACCCGCGTCAGCGCCGCGATCAGCTTCTGGTTGCCGACCGCGAACCCCATCCGCCAGCCCGCCATCGAATAGGTCTTCGACAGCGAGGTGAACTCGACCGCGACATCCTTGGCGCCGGGCACCTCGAGGATCGATCGCGTCGGGTTGCCGTCATAATAGAGCTCGGAATAGGCAAGGTCGCTCAGCACCCACACCTTGTTCTCGCGCGCCCAGGCGACCAGCCGCTCGTAGAAGGCGAGATCGACCGTCTCGGCGGTGGGGTTCGAGGGATAGCCCACCACCAGCACGCTGGGGCGCGGCACGGTGAAGGCCATCGCGCGTTCTAGCGAGCGGAAATATTCCTCGTCGGGGGTCGTCGGTACGCTGCGGATCGCAGCGCCCGCGATGATGAATCCGAAGGTGTGGATCGGGTAGGAGGGGTTGGGCGCCAGCACGACGTCGCCCGGCCCGGTGATCGCGGTGGCGAGGCTCGACAGCCCTTCCTTCGATCCCATCGTCACGACGACTTCGGTCTCGGGATCGAGCTCGACCCCGAACCGGCGACCGTAATAATTGGCCTGCGCCTTGCGAAGGCCGGGAATCCCCTTCGACTGCGAATAGCCATGCGCGTCGGGCTTGCGCGCGACTTCGCATAATTTGTCGATCACGTGCTGCGGCGGCGGCAGGTCGGGATTGCCCATGCCGAGGTCGATAATGTCCTCGCCACCGCTGCGCGCCTGCGCCCGCATCGCGTTGACCTCGGCGATGACATAAGGCGGCAAGCGTTTGATGCGGTAGAATTCGTCGGACATGGATGCTCCCTTCGGACGTTACGCCCTTACGCGTATCGCCTGCCCAGCGAAAGCAGGCGCCGCGCGGGTTTCTTCGAGAGGCTCGCGCGGGTAGAGCAACGGCAACAGCAAGAGGATCTCCCGCATGGCCGAACCCACCGCTCCTCCCGCGGCACCCAGCCTGCAAGAGCTGCAGCATTGGACCGGGGTGCTCGGCCGCGCGCAGCAGATGATGATGGAGGCGGGCATCGACATGATGGCGCAGCTTCCCGCCGCCAAGGCCGCCCCAGCCTTCCCCGCGATGTTCGACCCCGCCCAGGCGATGCGCGCGGGCGCCGCCTTCTGGACCGACACGCTGCAGCTGTGGCAGCGCTTCCTCGACCCCGCGCACGCGGTGCCGGCGGCGGAAAGCCCCGAACACGCCAAGGACCGCCGCTTCAGGGCGCCGCAATGGCGCGAAGACCCGGTCTTCGACTTTCTGCGGCAGAGCTATTTCCTGATTGCCGATCACATGGTGAAGGGCGTCGATTCGCTCGAGGGCGTCGAGCCGCGCCAGAAGGAGCAGATCCGATTCGCCACCCAGGGCTTCATCGACGCGATGAGCCCGACCAACTTCCCCGCCACCAATCCCGAAGTGATCGAGAAGATCGTCGAAACCCGCGGCGAGAATCTGCTCAAGGGGCTGCAGAACATGCTCGCCGACATCGCCAAGGGGCAGATGACGCAGAGCGACACCTCGGCGTTCGAGCTCGGGCGCAACCTGGCGATGACGCCGGGCAAGGTGGTGCGCCGCACCCCGCTATACGAGCTGATCCAATATGCGCCCGCGACCAAGCAGGTGTTCGAAACCCCGCTGGTGATCTTCCCGCCCTGGATCAACCGTTTCTACATCCTCGACCTGACCGCCGAGAAGAGCTTCATCCGCTGGGCGGTCGAACAGGGTCTGAGCGTGTTCGTCGTGTCGTGGCGCTCGGCCGATGCGTCGATGAAGGACGTCGTCTGGGACGATTATGTCGAGCGCGGGCAGATCGACGCGATCGATACGGTACGCGACCTGCTCGGCGTCGAAAGCGTGCATGCGATCGGCTATTGCGTTGCGGGCACCACGCTTGCGGCGACGCTGGCGCTGCTCACCGCGCGCGGCGAGGCCGACAAGGTAAAGACCGCGACCTTCTTCACCACCCAGGTCGATTTCGCCGAGGCGGGCGAGCTCAGCCTGTTCGTCGGCGACGAACAGCTCAAGATGATCGATTCGCTCTCGAGCGACGGGTATCTCGACGGACGCTACATGGCGACCACCTTCAACCTGCTGCGCGGCCGCGACCTGATCTGGAACTATGTCACCAACAATTATCTGCTGGGCGCCGATTATGCGCCGTTCGACCTGCTCCACTGGAATGCCGACGTCACCAACCTGCCCGCCAAATGGCATCAAAGCTATCTGACCGACCTGTATCGCGACAACAAGCTGGTGGTGCCCGGCGCGATGCAGATCGCGGGCACGCCGATCGACCTGTCGACGGTGAAGACCCCCAGCTACATCCAGGCGGGGCGCGAAGACCATATCGCGCCTGCGCACAGCGTCTGGAAGATCACCGATCATTTCGCCGGGCCGCTGCGCTTCGTCCTCGCGGGATCGGGACATATTGCGGGGGTGGTCAACCCACCGAGCGCCAATAAGTATCAATATTGGACCAACGAGGCGAAGGTATCGTCGCTCGCCGATTTCGTCGCCGGCGCGACCGAAACCAAGGGCAGCTGGTGGCCCGACTGGATGCAGTGGATCGAAGCCGCCGATGCGACGCGAGTCGCCGCGCGCGGCGCGCGCATTCCCGGCAAGGGTAAGCTCGAGGCGTTGGCCGATGCACCGGGGGAATATGTAAAAACCCGCTGAATTAGGGGAGGTTAGGCCGCAGCATGACGGTTATGTTGCGGCGCAACACAAAATTTGCCTTTTGGGTGGATTCGCGGTAGATACTGCATCGCAGCATTTCACCCGAAGGAGGCATCATGGCCAACAAAGGTCAGCCCACCGGTCCGAATACCTCGGGCAGCACGACCAAGGCGAAGCCGGTGCAGGTAGCGGCAAAGCCGACGCCGGCAGCCGCCAAGCCAGCGCCCGTGGCAGCCAAGCCAGCGCCCATGCCAGCGAAGCCAGCGCCGGTCGCCGCAACGCCGCCCGCGCCTGAGATCGCCAAGCCCGTAGTGCCTGCCGCTGCGATTGAGGCGATCCAGCGTTCGATCGCGCCCGAGCCCAAGATTGCCTCGGCGATCGTCAACCCGGCACCCGCCAAGGTCGCCGCGCCGAGTTCGAGCCCCAAAACCAACCCCGCAACGACGCCGGTGCCAAAGCCCGACGTCGTCGCCAAGACCCAAGCGGCAGCGAAAATCCTTGCCGCACCGGTCGCCAAGACGACCGAAAAGGTCGCGAACACCGCAAAGAGCGTTGCCACCCAAACCGCCAAGGTCGTCCAGGCCGCGGCGCGCACCGTCGAGAAGGATACCCGAACCATGCAGACCGAAATGAAGAACGCCGCCGAGAAGACCACCGAGCAGACGCAGGCGATGCTGGGCGAGATGAACGATCGCGCCAAGGGCATGATGGAAAAGAACGCCAAGATGGTCGAGGAAATGAACGAGATGGCCAAGGGCAATCTCGAAGCGGTTACCGAATCGGGCCGAATCGCCGCCAAGGGCATGGAAGCGCTGACGCAGGAAGCCGCCGAGTTCGGCCGCAAGTCGTTCGAGCAGGCCACCGCCGCGATGAAGAGCATGGCCGCGGTGAAGTCGCCGACCGAGCTGTTCAAGCTGCAGAGCGATTACATGCGCGCCGCCTTCGACGCCTATGTAGCCGAAGCATCGAAGACCACCGAGCACATGATGAAGCTGGCCGGCGACGCTGCCCAGCCGCTGTCGAACCGGATGGCGATCGCCGCCGAAAAGGCAAAGCCGGTCGCATAATCGCGGACCGTGTTGCGGTAGAAAGGGCGGCGTTCCGAAAGGAGCGCCGCCCTTTTCCGTTCTAACCCCCTCCCCTCTGTGGGAGACGGTTGGCTGAGGGCCTTGGCCACAACATCGCGCTTCCATCGCCCGGCGTCCTGTGTCACCTGCGACCTTTCACCTGTGCCGGCGTTGCGCGGCGCGCTTGGGGAAGCGACAGGGTTTTGTTCACACGGTTTCTGATCGGCCTGGCCGGTATCGCGGTCATCTTGGGGCTCGCCGTCCTGCTGTCGACCAATCGCCGCGCGATCCGGCTTCGCGTGGTGGGGGCGGCGTTTGCGTTGCAGGCGGGGATCGCCTTCCTCGTGCTCTACGTCCCCGCCGGACGCGCGATGATCGGCACGATGGCAGCGGGCGTCACCGCCTTGCTCGGCTATGCCCAGGCGGGCACCGACTTCATCTTCGGCCCACTGGCGCGCCCCGACATGGGCGGCGCGAGCTTCGCGATCTCGGCGCTGCCGGTGATCATCTTCTTCGCCAGCCTCGTCTCGGTGCTGTATCACCTGCGCGTCATGCAGTTCGTGATCCGCTATGTCGGCGGCGCGATCGAGAAGGTGACCGGCGTGTCGAAGGTCGAATCGCTGTGTTCGGCGGCGAACATCTTCGTCGGCCAGAGCGAATCGCCGCTGGTCATCAAGCCCTATCTGGCCGCGCTCACCCCAAGCCAGTTGTTCGCGGTGATGTCGGTCGGCATGGCGGGCGTCGCGGGCACGATCCTGGCGGCCTATGCCTCGTTCCTTGGGCCGGCAGCATTGCCCTATCTGCTCGCCGCCAGCTTCATGGCAGCGCCTGGCGGGCTGCTGATGGCCAAGATCATCATGCCAGACGATCCGGTCGAGCCCGAATTGCCGCTGACGGGCGAGCCCGACGACGCGGTGATCGCGGTCGGCGAGAAGGTCGAGGAGGACGAACGCGCCGCCAATGTCATCATGGCCGCCGCGATGGGCGCGCAGATCGGCGTCAAGATCGCGGTCGCCGTCGGCGCGATGGTGCTGGCGTTCGTCGCGCTGGTGGCGATGGCCAATGGCTTGCTCGGCGCGGTCGGCGGCTGGTTCGGCTATCCGACGCTCAGCTTCCAGGCGGTGATTGGCAGCTTTTTCAAGCCGATCATGTTCCTGCTCAACATCCCCTGGGACGAGGCGGGCCGCGCGGGTGGGCTGTTCGGCACCAAGCTGGTGCTCAACGAATTTGTCGCGTTCATCGATCTCGGCCGGATGGGCGGGGAATTGAGCACCCGCACCACCGCGATCATCACCTTCGCGCTGTGCGGCTTCGCCAATTTCAGCTCGATCGCGATCCAGATGGCCGCGACGGGCAGCCTCGCCCCCAACCAGCGCCCGGTGATCGCACGGCTAGGCATCCGCGCACTGCTCGCGGGCAGCCTGGCGAACCTGATGTCGGCGGCGCTGGCGGGGTTGATCCTGCCTTAGACCCTGCCGCTTGAGTCCCCCTCCCGCTTGCGGGAGGGGCTAGGGGAGGGCATGTCGGCGAGAACTGTCGTCGTAAGACAGCCCCTCCCCCGACCCCTCCCGGCAGCGGGAGGGGGAAAGAAGGTACCCTCCCATGCCCTTCGCACGCACCATCCTAACCGCCATCGGAGCCCTGACCATGACTGCCACCCCCGCCGCCGCGCAAGACAATCCCGGCTGGACCCTGGTCATCCACGGCGGCGCTGGCGTGATCGAACGGGCGCGGATGACCCCCGATCGCGAGGCTGCGGCGCGCGCCGGGCTGAATGCCGCAATCGATGCCGGGACCAAGGTGCTGGCGGCGGGCGGCAGCGCGCTCGACGCGGTCGAGGCGGCGGTGCGCGTGCTCGAGGATGATCCCAGCTTCAATGCCGGGCGCGGCGCGGTGTTCACCTATGAGGGCACCAACGAGCTCGACGCCGCGATCATGGAGGGCACCACGCGCAAGGCGGGTGCGGTCGCGGGGATCAACGCGACCAAGAACCCGATCGGCCTGGCGCGCGCGGTGATGGAGAACAGCCCGCACGTGATGCTCGCGGGCGAAGGCGCCAACCGCTTCTCGCGCGAGCAGGGCCTCGAACAGGCCGGCCCCGAATGGTTCGCCACCGACGAGCGCCGCCGCCAGCTCGACGAGCTGAAGTCGCAGGGCGCCAACGCCTACGACATCGACATGAAATACGGCACCGTCGGCGCGGTCGCGCGCGATGCCAAGGGGCATGTCGCCGCCGCAACCTCGACCGGCGGCGTCACCGGCAAGCGCTGGGGCCGGATCGGCGATTCGCCGCTGATCGGGGCGGGCACCTATGCCGACGATCGCGCCTGCGCGATCTCCGCCACCGGCGCGGGCGAATTCTTCATCCGCGAGGGCGTGGCGCATGAAATCTGCGCGCGGGTGCGCTTCAAGGGCGAGACGCTGAAGGCCGCCGCCGACGTGGTGATGGCCGAAACGCTGGCGCTGGGCGGCACCGGCGGGGTGATCGTGACGGGGCCGAGCGGCGAGATGGCGTACAGCTTCAACACGCCGGGGATGTATCGCGGGATGGCGAGCGCCGCGGGCAAGCGGAGCGTGGCGATTTACGGGGACGAGTGAGGGTTCTCCCCTTCCCTTACAGGGAGGGGATGGGGGTCGGTCGAGTGACCGTGGTACGGTAGCCCTGGTTGTTGTGGTTTCCGTATCGCCCGGACCCTACCCACCCCCGACCCCTCCCTTACAGGGAGGGGGGAAGTATTGGCTTCGTCATAAAGCACCGCTAGCGCAGGCACATGCTTCGTACCCTCGCCCTGCTCGCCGCGCTTTTCGCACTCGCCTTCCACACCCCCGCCCAAGCCTATGGCCGCTACGCGCACGGCGCGGTCGCGCGGATCGCGCTCGCCAACGCGAGCCCCGCGACCCGCGCCAAGGTGGCGGCGATGCTGCGGCAGACCGCGCTGCTCCAGACCCCCAGCTGCCGCGCCGCCAGCCCCGAAGACGCCAGCGTCTGGCCCGATTGCATCCGCGGAATGGGCGAGCGGTTCAGCTACACCTCGCCCTGGCATTATCAGAACATCGACATCTGCAAGCCGTTCGACCCGGCAAGCGCGTGCAAGGACGGCAATTGCGTGTCGGCGCAGATCGACCGGCAGGTGAAGATCCTGCAGAACAGCACGGTTCCGCAAAGCGAGAAGGTGGCGGCGCTCGCTTTCCTGATCCACTTCGTCGGCGACCTGCACATGCCGCTCCATGCCGGCGACCGCGGCGATCGCGGCGGCAATGATGTGAAGTCGAGCTATGGCGACTATGTCAGCGAACGGCTCAACCTGCATTCGGTGTGGGACGGCCAATTGGCCGAACGCGCGCTGACGACACCGCCCTCGCTTGAACGAGTCTATTCAGCGCAGGAACGCGCGGCAATCGCTGCCGGGACGACCGAGGACTGGAGCCGTGAAGCCTGGGCCGTAAGCCACGACGTCGCCTATGCACTGGCACTCGGCGGCGATCCGTGTGGCCCCAAGCCCTCTGAGCGGGTGACCCTCACCAACGCCGCGATCGAACAGGCGATCGCGCCTGCGCGGTTGCAGGTCGAGCGCGCGGGACTGCGGCTGGCGCGATTGCTCGACGAGGCGCTCGATCCGGCAAAGGCGTTCAAGCCCGAGCGGCGGCGGTAGGGAGAGACCGCCGCTACGCCCGTCACCCCAGCTTTCACTGGGGTGACGATTGGCGCGGGTAGGCTATCCCCTCCCGCAAGCGGGAGGGGGGCCAAGTTCAGCTCACCACCACGGTGACCGCGCGGCGATCCTGCGCCCAGGCGGCTTCGCCCGAACCGCCCAGCGGGCGTTCCTTGCCATAGCTGATCGTCGTGATCCGATCGGCCGAGATGCCGCGCGCGACGAGGTAGTTCTTCGCCGAATTGGCGCGGCGATCGCCCAGCGCGAGGTTGTATTCGCGCGTACCGCGCTCGTCGGCATGGCCCTCGATCGTGATCCGCGTCGCGGGATATTGCGCCAGCCACGTCGCCTGCCCGTCGAGGATCGCGCGCGCGGTGGGATCGATGTCGTAGCTGTCGAGCTCGAAATTCACCGTGTCGCTCTGGACCGAGCGGCGGAAGTCCTCGGCCGATCCGGGGACGTTGCCGGTGCCGACATTGCCGTCGTTCATGCCCGTGCCGGGTGCCACGGTCCCGGTCTCGCCGGGTGCGGGCGGGAGCACTTCGGGGCGCTTCTTGGCGCAGCCCGCGGTGGCCAGCAAAGCTGCACCCAGGATCAGCACCGTCGTTTTCTTGGTCGCCATGTCGTCGTCTCCTCTGAAACTTCAAATCGGTACGCGGTTGGATGGTTCCGGTATCAGGGCCGGACCGGGCCCCAGCTGGGGTCCGACCCGTCGAGCGGGGTGGGGATGCGGCGCGCGTTGACCCCGGTCAGATCGACCGACCAGACCTGTGCCCCCGATCCGCGGCCCGAGCGCAGATAGGTGATGACGCGGCCATTGGGCGCCCAGCTCGGCCCCTCGTCGCCCCAGGCTTCGGTGAGGATCTTCTCGCCGCCGCCCGAGGGGTTCATGATGCCGATCTTGAACCCGCCGGCGATCCGCGTGAAGGCGATCAGGTCGCCGCGCGGGCTCCAGGCGGGGGTGCCGTAGCGGCCGCTGCCGAAGCTGATCCGGCGCTGGTTCGATCCGTCGGCGTTCATCACATACAGCTGCTGGGTGCCGCCGCGATCGCTTTCGAAGACGATCTTGCTGCCGTCGGGCGAATAGCTGCCGCCGGTGTCGATGCCGGGCGAATTGGTCAGCCGCTGCGGGCTGCCGCCGGAGGCCGCGACGCGGTACAGGTCGGTGTTGCCGTTCTGCGCCATCGAAAACAGGATGCTGCGGCCGTCGGGCGAGAAGCGCGGCGCAAAGGCGAGGCTGACTCCCGACACGACGCGGCGCTGACGCCCGGTGCCGATGTCGTAGACATAGATGGTCGGCTTGTCGTCGACATAGCTCATATAAACGATCGACTGCTGGTTGGGCGCGAAGCGCGGGGTCAGCACGATCGACTGGCCGTTGGTAAGGAATTTGTGGTTCGCGCCGTCCTGATCCATGATCGCCAGCCGCTTGATCCGCCGGTTCTTGGGACCGGTTTCGGAGACATAGACGATGCGGGTGTCGAAATACGGCCCCTCGCCGGTCAGCCTTGTATAGACGGTGTCGGCGCATTTATGCGCGGCGCGGCGCCAATCGGCGGGCGGCACGACAAAGCCCTGGCGCGACAGCTCGGCGCGGCTGAGCGCGTCGTAGAGATAGCAGCCGACGGTGAGCGTGCCGTCGTTGTTGGCGCGGATGAACCCCTGCACCAACGCCTGCGCGCCGGTGCCGCTCCAATAATCATAAGCGGGCGCGGTGACTTCGGGGAACGACACGGTGCGCAATTGGGCTGGCGCGATCGGGGTGAAGAGGCCCGAATTGCGAAGGTCGGTGGCGATGATCTCGGCGAGCTGCCGCCCGAGCGCGTCGGTCGATCCCGCGGCGGTGCTGGTGACCGCGGGGGTGGGGAAGAAGGGGATCGCGATCGGCATCGGCGCTGAAATGCCACCGGTCACGTCGACGACGAGTTCCTCGCCCTGCTGCTCGGCGGGGGCGGCGGCGGGCGGCGGAACGATCTCCTGCGCCGCGGCGGGGAAGGCGATGGCGAGGACGGAAAGCGCCACCACACCCGTTCGTTTCGAGCGAAGTCGAGAAACCGCCCCAGCCGTCCGGTCAGCGTTTCTCGACTTCGGCCCGCTGGGCCGAAGCTTGTCCTGAGCGCCTGCCTTGGCAGGCAGTCGAAGGGCTCGAAACGAACGGATTTGGCCAGGCTGTGCAAACCAACGCATCACTTCTCTCCTCAACCGGGCAGATTGTAGCGCAACGTGAACGTCCGCCAGCCGCCGGGGGCATCATATAGCTCGGCGGGCAGGCCGCGAAGCGGGGAACAGCCGACGAAGGTCGCGATCGCCAGATCGTTGACGCGATCGACATAGCGGCGGTTGCCGTCATCGACTCCCTGCGGCTGGCCGACCACCGTCGGGCGCGAGCGCAGCGAGCCGTCCTCGGCCAGTTGCAACCGGATCGTCACGCGAATCCGCTCGGCCCCAGGCCCAGGAGTCACCTGGCGATCCGCGCAAGGCTGCACCTGACGCCTGATTGCCGAACCGATATTGGCGAGCTGCGACGCGCCGACACGCTGCGCGGGCGCGGCGTTGCTCGCCTTGCGCGGGGTGTCGTCGGCGCTCAGGCCTTTGAGGAAATCGTCGCCTAGCCGCGATCCGCGCGGGCGCGCCTTCTTGGCGGCGGCGTCGGTGCCGCTGCCCTTGGCGGCGGCGGACTTCGGCGCGGCCTTTGCAGCAGCTGCCTTAGGGGCCGCCTTGGCAAGCGCTTTCGCGGCGGGGCGCGGTGCTGCCTTGGCCTTGGCGGGCGGCGCTTCGGCAGGCGCTGGGCGCTTGGGCGCTGCCTTGGGCGCAGGCTTGGCCGCCGGGCGCGGCACCGCTTTGGTCACGGGCCGCGGCGCGGGCTTCGCCGCCGGACGCGGTGCGGGGGCAGGCTCGGGAGGCGCGGGTTCGAGTTCGGGCGCCGGTTCGGGCTCGGATTCGGCGGGGGCGGGCGGCGCCGCGTCCTCGGGCGGCCCCTCCTCGGGCGCGACCGAGGCCGAGGGCGCTTCGAGCGTCGGCGATTCGGCGACCAGCCCGACCTCGTCGACCAGGCTCACCTCGACCGGGGTCGACACCAGGCTTTCGGGATTGGGGGTCGCCAGGAAGCCGACCGACAACAGCCCGAACAGCACGACATGACCCGCCGCGGCGACGCCGAGTCCGACCTTTTCGGCGCGATCCATCAGGCGCGGCCCCGGCTCAACGCGCCTCGGACCCCACCGTCACCAGCGCGACGCGGTTGAGGCCGACGCGGTTGAGCTCGCCCATTACGCGCATGACTTCGCCATAATCGAGCGCGCGATCGGCGCGCAGGAACACCTGGCGCGGGTTTTCGGCATCGCCCGCGGCGGCGATCTCGGCCAGCACGTCGGGCAGGATCGATGCGCTCACTTCATTGTCGTTGACGAAGATCTTGCCGCCGGCGTCGAGCGCGACCTGGACCGGCTCCTGCTCTTCATCGAGCGCCTTGGCGCGGCTTTCGGGCAGGTTCACCGGCACCCCGGTGGTGAGCAACGGCGCGGTGACCATGAAGATGATCAGCAGCACCAGCATGACGTCGACCAGTGGCGTGACGTTGATGTCGGCCATCGGCGCGCGCCGGCCCTTGCCGCGCGAGGAGGGGAGATTCATCGCCATCGCTCAATCCGCCCCAAGCTTGCTTGGGGAGGGGGACCGTCGCGAAGCGATGGTGGAGGGGCGGCGGCGCAGCCGCCGTTGCACGGCGGCCCCCTCCACCATGCTGCGCATGGTCCCCCTCCCCCCGCTTCGCGCGGGGAGGATTGCAAGGCTCCTCACGCCCCCAGCTCCAGCTGCCGGCTCAGCGTCGCGTGGAAGCCGTCAGCAAACCGGTTCAGCCGCGCCTCGATCTTGTTGATGCCGTGACTAAAGCGATTGTACGCGATCACCGCGGGGATCGCCGCGAACAGCCCGATCGCGGTCGCGAACAGCGCCTCGGCGATGCCCGGCGCGACCACCGCGAGCGATGAATTCTGTGCCTGCGCGATCGCGGTGAAGCTGCGCATGATCCCCCAGACGGTGCCGAACAGCCCGACGAAGGGCGCGACCGAGCCGATCGTTGCGAGCACGTTGAGCCGATCGGACATCCGATCGATCTCGCTCGCGACCGCGGCGCCCATCGCGGTACCCAGCCGCTCGCGCGTGCCCTCGCGGTCGATCGCCTTGCCCGCGGTCGATCGCCGCCATTCGGCGACGCCTGCCGAAAATACCCGCGCGATCGCCATGTCGCTTTCCGAATGGGTGCGGTGGAACGCATCGACATCCTCGGCGCGGCGATAGTCGTTCTCGAACTGGTCGATCGCCTTGCGCGCGCGGCCGATCTTGCGGCGGAAGCTGACGATGATCGCCCAGGTCCAGATACTCGCCAGCAACAGCCCGAGCATCACGCCCTTCACCACCCAGTCGGCGGTGAGGAACAGCGCCAGCGGGGACAGGGTCGCAGCGTCGGCGTTCACGATTGCTTCCATCTAGCTCGGCTTTCCCTTTTCAGACACGGCGTCGAACGCCTCTACCCACTTTGCCGGCTGGCGTCTCGCACGACCCGAAGGCGCGACGAACGCGACTTCGACCTGCGCATCGGTCAAGACGACCCCGTCGCGCATGACTCGTTGATGAATATCGACCGAGGCGGCGCGAATTCGCGTGATCGTCGAGACGACCACCAGCGCATCGTCGAGCCGCGCGGGCGCGGCATAGCGGATTCGCAGATCGCGCACGACATAGGCGCCCTCGCCCGCCTCATGCGCGGCGCGCTGATCGACGCCGGCGACGCGCAGCATGTCCGAGCGCGCACGCTCCATGTAGCGCAGATAATTGGCGTGGTAGACGACGCCCGACAGGTCGGTATCCTCGAAATAGACGCGCACCGCGAAGCGATGCTCGCCGCCCACGAAGCGGCCCGATTGCGGGGTGTCCGGCGTCATTTGCGCGCATTAACCAAGGCTTGAGGACGGGTCAAAGCTTGTGCGGTGGATGCGGGCGCGAGGGAAGCGCGAATGTGGCGGCGGCGAGAGCCTCGTCGCATTCCCCGAACCGCTGGTCGCGCTCCTCCCCTCCCTGGAAGAGTGCCGGGTCGGCCATGCCCCCGCCATGGCCCGGACAGCGCGGGGCGCTGTTCACCCGACACTGGGTCGGGGGTGGGTCGAGTGCTCACGATACGGATGGGTGTGGTGAGCGGGTTCCGTAGCTCCCGGACCCTACCCACCCCCAGCCCCTCCCTTCCAGGGAGGGGAGAGCTAGTCGAACAACCCGTCCTGCGCGCCCGTCGGCATCGGCAGTCCCAGATGTTTCCACGCCGCGCCGTTGAGGCAGCGCCCGCGCGCGGTGCGGGCGATCATGCCGATCTGGATGAGATACGGCTCGATCACTTCCTCGACGGTGTCGCGCGGCTCGGATAGCCCCGCCGCCAGCGTCTCGACCCCCACCGGGCCGCCACGATAAATGTCGGCGATCATCAGCAGATAGCGGCGGTCCATCGCGTCGAGCCCGAGCGAATCGACCTCGAGCCGGTTGAGCGCGGCATCAGCGGTGCGCGCATCGACGATCGGCGCGCCCGCGACATTGGCGAAGTCGCGCACCCGGCGCAGCAACCGCCCGGCGATCCGCGGGGTGCCGCGCGCGCGGCGGGCGACCTCGCGCGCGCCATCGGGCGAGATCGCCAGGTCGAGCAGCCCGGCGGCGCGGGTGATCACGCGTTCGAGCTCGTCGACGGAGTAGAATTGCAGCCGGATCGGAATGCCGAAGCGGTCGCGCAACGGGGTGGTGAGCAGCCCCTGCCGCGTCGTCGCGCCGACCAGAGTAAAGCGCGGCAGATCGATCCGCACGCTGCGCGCCGACGGCCCCTCGCCGATCATCAGGTCGAGCGCGCGATCCTCCATCGCGGGGTAGAGCACTTCCTCGACCGCGGGGGCGAGGCGGTGAATCTCGTCGATGAACAGCACGTCGCCATCCTCAAGGTTGGTGAGCAGCGCCGCCAGGTCGCCCGACTTGGCGATCACCGGCCCCGAGGTAGCTCGGAACCCCACCCCCATTTCGCGCGCGACGATCTGCGCCAGCGTGGTCTTGCCGAGCCCGGGCGGCCCGAAGAACAACACATGATCGAGCGCCTCGCCGCGCGACCGCGCCGCTTCGATAAAGATCCGCAGATTCTCACGCGCACCCTTCTGCCCGACGAAATCGTCGAGCGATTTGGGGCGCAGCGCGGCATCGACATCGTCGGGCTTGCGCAACGGGGTGAGGATGCGGTCGGTGTCGGTCACACCCTGCATTAGCCGCGCGCGCGGCGGAACGAAAGCGGGACATCGAACCGCCCGCCCCCATCCTGGCGAGCGATGGCGATCAGCGCGCGGTAGTTGCCTGGAAGGCCGCGCGAATCGCATCGTATAACGGCTTCGCCCGCGCCTCGGCATCATAGGGACACGGCCTGACCGGCTGCCCGTCGGGCCGCGGCGAGAAATTCTGCAGCCAGCTATATTTGTCGTTCATCCCCCAGACGAGCACGTCCTTGAGCTGCGGATAGCTGAACAACAGGTCGAGCCATGCCTTGCCATAGACCGCGACATCAGCGTCGCGCTGCGCGATGGTGCCGGTGCGGTTGCGATCGCTGACATCGAGTTCGGTGATGATGAGCTTGTAGCCGAGCCCGGTCACCTGATCGAGCCAGCTGCGCATGCCGGGGATCTGCGCATCGGCGATCGATTGCGCGGTGCCCGAGGAATAGAAGCCGATATGCGACTGGATGCCCAGCGCGTCGATCGGCACGTTGCGATCGCGAAACCCGCGCAGCAGCGCGAGCACGCCGTTGCGGTGCGTGACCGATCCCCAATCCATATAATCGTTATAGACCAGCTCGGCGGTGGGGAGTTCCTCGCGCGCGGTGCGGAAGGCCAGGTCCATGATGCTCGGGTCGCCGCCCACCGCGTCGGCCAGCATGTTGCGGCGTACCGCGCCGGTGCTCGGCTCGACCGCCTCGTTGAGCACGTCCCAGCTCTTGATGCGGTTGCCGAAATGCCGCGCGACGTTCTGGACATGGCTGCGGATCAGCCGTTCGGCGGTCGCGCGCGGGTTGACGCCCAGATCATAGCTGCGCAGCCAGGCGGGGAAGCGTTCCTGGATGTACCACAGCATCACATGGCCGCGCATCTCGAGCCGCTTGCTTTCGGCATAAGCGAGCATCGCATCGGCGCGCGTCCAATCGTACACATTCTCGGCGCTCGACTGATATTCCCACTTCATCTCGTTTTCGGGGACGAGCAGCTGGCAGTCGCGCTCGAGCAGCGCGGCATAAGCGGGGTTGGCGAACGATCCGGCATCGGCCCCGGCGGCGCTCCACGCCAGCGTCGAGCCGAAGCGCATGCCGCGCGTGGCTGCCGCCGCCGCGAGCGTCATGGCGGGCGTCGGGGTCGGCGTTGGCGTTGGTGTGGGCGTCGGGGTCGGCGCGGGGGTGGGGGTCGGACTGGGCGTGGCGATCGGCGGGCTGCTGTTGTCGCCCCCGCCGCTGCCGCTGCACGCAGTGACGCCGAGCGCGCCGGCAAGCACGAGGGTTTCGCGCCGCGAATAGGCCTTCATCATCGCTCTCCTCCCCTGGCGATCCGGTGGATCGCGGTCCCGCTCGGCTATCGATTCCGAGTCGTTGCACAAATGCTAGCGCTATCATGCGACTGCGCAAGATCGGGGGAGCAGCCTTACCGAAATCCCGTATCGCTTAGCGCGAGGCGCGCTTGAGTGCCTCGCGCACCAGCGTGTCGAAGGGCGCATCGGGGCCGATCGCATCCTCGGCGGCGCGCACCGCGGCATTGGCCTCGGGCGCGCGAAAGCCCAGGTTGAGCAGCGCCGACACCGCATCCTGCGCCTGCCCGCCGGCAGCGGGCGAAGCACCCGCGACGCCCGCGGCGCCGATGCCGAACCCGCCCGCCTTGTCCTTCAATTCGCGCACGATCCGCTCGGCGAGCTTGGGCCCGACCCCGTTGGCGCGCGCGACCATCGCCTTGTCCTGCCGCGCCACCGCCGCGCGCAATTCGTCGGGCGCGAGCACCGACAGGATCGCCAGCGCGACGCGCGCGCCGACCCCCTGCACCCCGGTGAGCAGCCGGAACCAGTCGCGCTCGTCGGCGTCGGCGAAGCCCATCAGCCGGATCGAATCCTCCGACACCAGCATTTCGGTGTGGATCGTCACGGTGCCGCCGACCGGGCCGATCGCCGCGAGCGTCTTGGCCGACGAGCCGACGAGATAGCCGACGCCGCCGACGTCGATCACCGCATGGTCGATATCGGTCGCCGCCAGCCGCCCGGTGAGGTGCGCGATCATGCGGTGCCAACGATGCGGAAAAGCGCCGCGGCGGGATGTTCAGACAGGGTCATCGCCACGACCTATCAGGGTCCGCGCGATCGAGGAACGCGAAAGCTTTGTCAGCGGACGCCCGCGCCGAAGGTGTAGGTCAGCGCCAGGCCGCCCGACAGCTGGTTGCGCGAGCCGAACTCACGGACCAGCGGCGAGCCGCCGGGATCGCCGACCAGCCGGTCATATTTGGTATAGCCATAGACGCCCCAGCTCGGGGTGAGCTGGCGCAGCAGCCCCGCGGTCGCGCCCACCGCCTGGAGCCCGCCATCGGCGGTATAGGCGGGCAATCCCGAAGCCGCCGCATCGGCGGGGGCGACGCCGAAAAAGGCGCGGTTGTAGCGGCTGTTCGACAGCGTCAGCCGCGGCCCGATCGAGAACAGCCAGCGATCGGCGTCGCGCATCACGTAATCGCCGCTGATATTGGCGATCAGCCCCTTATGCCCGCCAATCCCCTGCCGCGCCTCGACACGAACCCGCACCGCATCGGTCACCGCATATTGCGCGAAGCCGCCGAGCTCGACGGTGAAACCGACATCGGGCAGCGCACCGCCGACCTCGCGGCCACGGCGCCGGCCTTCGAAGCCGAACGCCGGGCCGATCTGGAACCGCCCCTTGGTGAGCAACGGCAGCCCGCCGCTTTCGTCGGGCGCTTCGAAGGCGAAGGGAATGTCACCGCGGGTGCGCGAGACGTCGAGGAAGGGGCGGACGTCGTAGCTGTCCGATCCGGGATAGCTCGGCACCAGCTGCGGCCCGAGCGCGATGCGGGTGCGGCGGGGGCCGCGTGGATCTTCGTCCTGCGCGTGCGCGGTGGCGATGCCGACGCTGGCGAGGATCAGGGCGAGCGCGAGCGGGCGGGCGTTTCTCATGGCCTGAACAAACCAGCTTTTTGCAAGCTTGGCGAGCGACTTCAGCCGGTGATGCGGCGGCTTGCCATATGGTGCGCGTGGCAGATCGCGACCGCGAGCGCGTCGGCGGCGTCGGCACCGTCGATCTTCACCCCCGGCAGCAGCCGCGCGACCATCGCATGGACCTGCGCCTTTTCGGCGGCGCCGATACCGACCACCGCCTTCTTGACCAGCCGCGCGGCATATTCGCCGACTTCGAGCCCGCCACGCGCGAGCGCGCACAGCACGACGCCGCGCGCCTGGCCGAGCTTAAGCGTCGATTGCGGGTTCGAATTGACGAACACCTCCTCGCACGCGGCGGCCTGCGGCGCGTGATCGGCCATGAGCGCGGCGAGCATCGCATCGAGATGCGCGAGCCGGCGCGGCAGCGGCGCGGCGGTGTCGGTCTTCAACCGCCCATTCGCAACATGCGACAGCCGGTTGCCCTCGGCGCGGATCAGCCCCCAGCCGGTGGTGCCGAGGCCTGGGTCGATGCCGAGGATCAGCATGGGGGGTTGGGAAGAAGGCGCTTCCGTCTTGCCGTCACCCCAGCGAAAGCTGGGGTCTCGCGCCGCCAGCGCGCGCTTCGATCGCAGGAGACCCCAGCTTTCGCTGGGGTGACGAGCATTGCCGAGGCAGCACTGTCCCCAACCGCAGCCGAACCGCCCGCGGCGGTTCCCCTCCCCCGCCGGGGGAGGATCGGCAGCCTCAACCCAGCTTCTCCATCACCTCATCGGAGACCTCGTAATTGCCCCACACGGTCTGGACGTCGTCATCCTCTTCGAGCACGTCGATCAGCTTCATCAGCGTGCCGGCATCAGCTTCGCCGACCTCGACCATCGTCTGCGGGCGCCAGGCGAGCTTGGCCCCCTCGGGTTCGCCGAGCACCGGCTCCAACGCGCGCGCGACTTCGTGCAGGGCATCCATCGCGGTCCAGATCTCGTGCCCGTCCTCGCTCGAGGTCACGTCCTCGGCGCCGGCTTCGAGCGCGGCTTCGAACACCTTCTCGGCATCGCCGGCGCTGGCGGGATAGTTGATCAGGCCCATCCGGTCGAAGCCGTGGCTCACCGAACCGCCCGCACCCAGATTGCCGCCATTCTTCGATACCGCGGTTCGCACGTTGGTGGCCGTGCGGTTGCGATTGTCGGTCAGCGCCTCGATGATCAGGCTGACGCCGCCGGGACCGAAGCCCTCGTAGCGGATTTCCTCATAGGTCTCGGCATCGCTGCGCGAGGCCTTTTCGATCGCGCGCTGGATATTGTCCTTGGGCACCGACTGCGCCTTGGCGGCGTTGACCGCGGCGCGAAGCCGCGGGTTCATGTCGGGATCGGGGGTGCCCGCCTTGGCCGCGACGGTGATTTCGCGGCTGAGCTTGGAAAACAGCGACGAGCGCTTCTTATCCTGCGCACCCTTGCGGTGCATGATGTTCTTGAACTTGGAATGGCCTGCCATCTTTTTTCCTTCCCCCTCTCCCCTGCAGGGGAGAGGGCCGGGGAGAGGGGCAGTGTACTGCCGTCCCGTACTGCCCCTCTCCCAACCCTCTCCCCTGAAGGGGAGAGGGCTATGATCACACCAGCCCGAGCGCGGTCTTGTAGGTCTCGAGCAGCATTTCGGCCTCGTCGCGGTGGTGCTTCTCCATCTTGCGCAGCCGCACGATGGTCCGCATCGTCTTCACGTCGAAGCCGGTCGATTTCGCCTCGCCATACACGTCCTTGATGTCGTCGGCGATGCCGCGCTTTTCCTCTTCGAGCCGTTCGATCCGCTCGATCAGAAGACGCAGCTGCTCGGCGGAAATATTGTCGCTCATGATTCTCTCGCGATGAATTGGGGTCAGGCGGCGCGGCATAAACCATGCGCGCGCCGGCGCAACCCGAATGGCCGGCGCAACCACAATGGCCCACGCAACCTCACTGGACCGGAAAACCCTGCCGCTGCCCGCCCAGCTTGTGCACCGCGCCGCGCCGCATGACGAAGCCGACATCGTTCAGCCGCGCGACGTCGGCGACCGGATCGCCCGCCACCGCAATGATGTCGGCGTCCTTGCCCACCTCGATCGTGCCGATTCGATCGGCGCGGCCGAGCAGGGTCGCCGCCTCGACCGTCGCGGTGCGGATCGCGTCGATCGGCTTCATGCCCACCGCGGTCATATAGCCGAATTCGAGCCCGTTGGTGCCGTGCGGGCCGACCCCCGAATCGGTGCCGAACGCGATCTTCATGCCGCTGGCGAAGGCGCGGCGGTGGCTTTCCTTGACGACCGTGGCGACCTGTTCGGCCTTGGCGACGCTGGCGGCGGGGCGCTCGCCCGCGCGGCCCTGGCGGATCACGCTTTCGAAGGCGTGCATCGTCGGCACCAGATACGCGCCCTTGGCCTTGAACAGCGCGATCGTTTCGTCATCGATATAGCTGCCATGTTCGATCGAATCGACGCCGGCGCGAAGCGCGGTGTCGATTCCCGACTTGCCATGCGCGTGCGCGGTCGCCTTGCGGCCAAAGGCGTGCGCGGTGTCGACGATCGCCTTCATCTCCTCGAGCGTCATCTGCGCCTCGAGCCCGCCGGCGATGTTGCTGCCGACCCCGCCCGAGGCGGCGAACTTGATGACTTCGGCGCCGGTGAAGATCTGCTCGCGCGTCGCGCGGCGGCAGTCATCGGCGCCGTTGCACAATTCGGGCGAACCCTCGCGCTCGACATGCGCGAAGTCGCGGCGCAGCCCGTTGGCGTCGCCATGGCCCGCGGTGACCGACACCATGCGACCGGCATTGACGATCGTCGGCCCCTCGACATCGCCGCGCGCGATCGCGTCGCGCAGCGCGCGGGTGCCGCGCGGCTCGCCGCCCAGGTCGCGGACGGTGGTGAAGCCGGCATCGAGCGTCTTGCGCGCGCTCTGCATCGCGGTGAGCAGCCCGTCTTCGAGATCCTTGGTGGTCTCGTCGAGCCGCGCCTGGAGCGGATAGCCGGTCGAATAGAGATGGACGTGCATGTCGATCAGCCCGGGCAGGACGTACTGGTCCTTGAGGTCGACCAGCTTGGCGCCGGCCTCGGGCGCGGCGAAGCCGTCGCGGATCTCGGCGATCTTGCCGTCGCGCACGACGATCGTGCTTTGCCCGCGCACGCGCTGGCCGGGGCGGTCGAGCAATTGGCCGGCGTGAATGTAGGTGACGACGGGCGCGGCGCGCGGGGCGGGTGCCGGCGGCGTCTGCGCGAAGGCGGTCGTGGCGGCAGTGGTGGCGAGCAGCGCGGCTGCCGTCAGGATCGTTCGCATTGGTGATGGTCCCCCTTGTTTGGCGGGGAAGGTAGCCGAGCGCTCGCGGAAGGAAAGCCCCCTTGCTCCCCTCCCTGCAAGGGAGGGGAGGCGTTACCGCGGTTCGGTCATCGCGGGGGGATCGCTCGCAGGGAACGTATCCTCGAGTGCCTCGTCCAGCGCCGCTTCCTGCTCGACGCGCGCGTTCAGGGCCACGCTCGCCTCCATCCGCGCGAGCTGCTCGGGGCTCGCGGGCTGCTGGTGCTCGGCCTTCCACTGCGCATAGGGCATGCCGTACACCGCGCCTCGCGCTTCGTCCTTCGACAGCCCGCCGGCTTCGGCCACCCAGTCGCCGAGGCAATTGCGGCAGAACCCCGCCAGCCCCATCAGATCGACATTCTGCGCGTCGGTGCGATGCTGCAGATGGCGCACCAGCCGGCGGAAGGCGGCGGCGGCGGTGTGGTCGTCGAGCTGGTCGATATTGGTCATCATGTCCCCATCAAGGTTGATCGACGTACAATATTGGGTACAGCCACCCGCGAACAAGCCGAGGAAGCGTTACAATGACCAAGGCAATCGCCCCCCGTTCGCGCAAGGTGCGCATTCTCGCCACGCTGGGCCCCGCGAGCAACACGCCCGAGATGATCGGCCGGCTGTTCGAGGCCGGTGCCGACGCGTTCCGAATCAATATGAGCCATGGCGACCAGGCATCGAAGGTGCCGGTGATCGAAGCGATCCGCGCGATGGAGAAGATCTACGACCGGCCGACGACGATCCTCGCCGATCTGCAGGGCCCCAAGCTTCGCGTCGGCCGCTTCGCCGAGGGCAAGGTGCTGCTCGAGGTCGGCAAGCGCTTCGTGCTCGATCGCGACCCGACGCCGGGCGACGCCAACCGCGTCGAGCTGCCGCACCGCGAGATTTTCGTCGCGATCGCGCGCGATGCGCGGCTGTTGCTCGACGATGGCAAGCTGGTGCTGCGCGTCACCGATCATGACGATGAGCAGATCGTCACCGTCGTCGAGGTCGGCGGCTGGCTGTCGAATTCGAAGGGGCTGAACGTTCCCGATGTCGTGCTGCCGATGGCGGCGCTGACCGAAAAGGATGTGAGCGACCTTGCCTTCGCGGTCGAGCAAAAGGTCGACTGGATCGCACTGAGCTTCGTCCAGCGGCCCGAGGATCTCGCCGAGGCGCGCAAGCTGATCGGCGGCAAGACCGCCTTGCTCGCCAAGATCGAGAAGCCGAGCGCGGTCGCACGGCTCGAGGAAATCGTCGAGGCGTGCGACGGGGTGATGGTCGCGCGCGGTGATCTGGGCGTCGAACTCCCGCCGCAATCGGTGCCGCCGCTCCAGAAGCGGATCGTCGAGACCTCGCGCCGGCTCGGCCGCCCGGTGATCGTCGCGACGCAGATGCTCGAATCGATGATCACCGCGCCAACGCCGACCCGCGCCGAGGTGAGCGACGTCGCGACCGCGGTCTATGACGGCGCCGATGCGATCATGCTCTCGGCCGAAAGCGCGGCGGGCGACTGGCCCGTCGAATCGGTCGCGATGATGGATGCGATCGCCAATGCGGTCGAGCGCGATCCGATGCATGGCGACCGCGTGCATTTCACCGTGCTCAAGCCCGACCCCACCACCGCCGATGCGCTGGCCGAGGCCGCCAAGAACATCGCGGTGACCGCGTCGGCGAGCGCGATCATCTGCTTCACGCTGTCGGGATCGACCGCGCGGCGGATCGCGCGCGAGCGGCCCGGCGTGCCGATCCTGGTGCTGACCCCCAAGAAGGAAACCGCGCGGCGGCTGGGGCTGTTGTGGGGGGTCCATGCGGTGGTGACGCGCGACGTCGCCTCGTTCGAGGAAATGGTCGCCAAGGCCAAGCGGATGGCGCTGCGCAACCACATCGCCAAGGGCGGCGACCGCGTGGTGGTGTGCGCCGGCGTGCCTTTCGGGATGCCGGGGTCGACCAACGTGCTGCACGTGACGCAGATCATCGGCGACGAACTGAAGAATTACCCCGGCGAGCGGTGAGCTGACTTCCCCCCTCCCTTTCAGGGAGGGGTCGGGGGTGGGTGGAGGCCTGGAGCTACGGCAATCCGGCACCTCGACGCTGCCGTATCGCGGACACGCGACCCACCCCCAGCCCCTCCCTTCCAGGGAGGGGAGCTTAAGCCAGCAGCCCCACTTCCACCAACCGCGCGCGGAACGCCGCGGCGTCGGTGAACGCGACGCTGTCGATCCCCATCGCCCGCGCGGCCGCGACATTCGCCGGATTGTCGTCGACGAACACCGCGTCGTGCGCGCGCAACCCGAATCGGTCGAGCGCCAGCGCGTAGATCGCGGGATCGGGCTTCACCAGCCGCTCGGCACCTGACACCACGATGTCGCGGAAGCGATCGAACAGCTGCGGCCAGGCGGCGCGGAACGCGGGCCAGAATTCGGCGCTGAAATTGGTGATCGCGAACAGCGGCACACCGGCGGCGTCGAGCGCCTCGACGATCTCGAACATCCCCGGAATCGGCCCGCCGACGCTGTCGTTGAAGCGCGGCCCCCACAGCGCGATGAGCTCGGCGTGCTCGGGGAAGCGTGCGCCGAGCTCGGCCGAGGTCTCGGCGAAGGGGCGGCCCTCGTCGTGCTGGAAATGCCATTCGGGGGTCACGACCTGCTCGACAAACGTCGAAAGCGCCCGATCGTCACCGATCAGGCGCTCGTACAAGAACCGCGGATGCCAGCTGAACAGGACGTTGCCGATATCGAAGATAACGGCGGTCGGACCGGTTGCCACTCTATGCAATCGCAAAGCGGCGACGCGGTCCGGGCAGAATCAGCCCTGGCGCGCCTTGAAGCGACGGTTGGTCTTGTTGATGACGTACACGCGACCGCGACGACGGATCACGCGATTGTCGCGGTGCCGCCCCTTGAGCGACTTGAGGGAGTTGACGATCTTCATGACCGATTCGCTTCTATTTGAATGGATGTGCCGGAAAGAGGCGCTCGGTTAGCGGTGGCCCCGCACCAAGTCAAGGCGAGCACCGCCGCGCAAACCAGTGAAGCCAAATCGCAACGCGTGCGTTACAACCTGATATCGCTTGCCCGCCGGGCGGCGCGGTTGCCCATATGCCACCCCTGCCGGGGCGGTGCACAAGGACGTCGTCTCATGCTTGCCAGGATCGCCATACTCTCTCTCGCCGCCCTCACCAGCGCCTGCGCGGCGGGCGGTGGCCGCAGCGGGCCAGTCAACGTCATTCGCTACAATCTGGGCACCCCGGTCGGGCCGGGCACCTTCGGCATCGAGCCGCTGCGCACCGCGCCGACGATCAGCAGCGAATATCAGGCGCAGGCCGATTCGGTCGCGCGCGCGCTCGAGGGGCTGAACTTTCGCCGGGTGACCGGCAACGAGCCGGCTGCGTATCTGGTCGAGATCGCGTTCAACCGCCAGGCGACCGGGCAGCGCACCCCGCCGCCGGTATCGATCGGGCTCGGCGGTGGCGGCGGCAGCTTCGGTCGCCGCGGCGGCGGCGTGGGGCTGGGGGGTGGTCTCAGCACCGGGCTCGGCGGCGGACGCGACATCGTCGAGACCGAATTGTCGGCCAAGCTTCGCCGCCGCACCGATTCGACAGTGGTCTGGGAAGGCGCCGCGCGCACCGTGGGCACCGCGCCGCGCGACGCGATCGAAGCCGCCAAACAGTCGGATCGCCTCGCCGATGCGCTGTTCCAGGGCTTTCCGGGCCAGTCGGGGATCACTACTACCGTCCCATGACGATCGAGATCAGCGCCGCGTTCGACAGCGGCAACATCGAACTGGTGGGGATCGAGGGCGACCGAGTCGACCTCGAGATTCGCCGCGACGCCCATTCGGATTTCTTCCAGTGGTTCCACTTCCGCGTGTCGGGCGCGGCGGGTCGGACGCTGACATTCCGCATCCTCAACGCGGGCAAGGCGGCCTATGCCTTCGGCTGGCCGGGCTATCGCGCGCGGGTGAGCAGCGATCAGGTCGAATGGCCGATGACCGACACGGCCTATGCCGATGGGGTGCTGAGCTTCACCCACCGGTTCGAGGGCGACGCGGCGTGGTTCGCCTATTTCGCGCCCTATTCGATGGAGCGGCACCGCGAGACGGTGGCGCGGATCGCCGCGATGCCCGGCGTTTCGCACCGCTCGCTCGGCAATTCGCTCGACGGCCAGCCGATCGATTGCCTGCAGATCGGCGATGGCCCCAAGCAGGTCTGGTTCTATGCGCGCCAGCATCCGGGCGAATCGATGGCCGAATGGTTCATGGAAGGGCTGCTCGAAAAGCTCACCGATCCCGACGATGCCATCGCGCGCGCGCTGCGCGAAAAGACGACGCTCCATTGCGTCCCCAACATGAACCCCGACGGATCGGCGCGCGGCCATCTGCGCACCAATGCCGCGGGGGTGAACCTCAACCGCGAATGGCACGCGCCCACCCCCGATCGCAGCCCCGAAGTGCTCGCGGTGCGCGACGCGATGGACGTAACCGGCGTGACCTATGCGATGGACGTCCATGGCGACGAGGCGATTCCGGCGAACTTCATCGCGGGGTTCGAGGGCATCGCGTCGTGGACCGACGCGCATGGCGCCAAATTCTACGATTACGGCCGGCGGCTCGCGGCGAACACGCCGCTGTTCCAGACCGAGCGCGGCTATGAGAAATCGGCGCCGGGGCGCGCCAATCTGTCGATGTCGACCAACCAGCTCGCCGAGCGCTTCGGCGCGGTGTCGATGACGCTCGAAATGCCGTTCAAGGATCATGATCCCTCGCCCGACCCGGTGTATGGCTGGTCGCCCGATCGATCGAAGCAATTGGCGCATGCGTGTCTCGTGACGCTCGCCGAGGTGATCGACACGCTGTGATGCGGGTCGCGCAGGGCGAGCTGAAGCATCCGGCGGTCGTGGCGCTGCTCCAGCAGCATTTCGATTCGATGCTCGCGCATTCGCCGCGCGGCGCGTGTCATTTCCTCGATCTGTCGGGGCTCGCCGCGCCCGAGGCGACCTTCCTGACCGCGTGGGAGGGCGAAACGTTGCTCGGCTGCGGCGCGCTCAAGGCGATCGATGCCGGGCATGGCGAAGTGAAGTCGATGCGCACTGCCGATCAGGCGCTGCGCCGCGGGGTGGCGGCGACTTTGCTGACTGCGATCGTGGAGGCCGCGCGCGCGCAGGGGATGACCCGGCTGAGCCTGGAGACCGGATCGGGCGAGCCCTTCGCGGCGGCGGTGGCGCTGTATTTGCGCCACGGCTTCGACTGGTGCGAACCCTTCGGCGACTATGAAGCGACGCCGTTCAACCGTTTCATGACGAGGGCGATCTAGGCGCCCTTCTCCCCTCCCTGGAAGGGAGGGGTCGGGGGTGGGTCGAGGCCTGGAGCTACGGTCACCCGGCATCCCGATGCCGCCGGTGGGTTCAACGGGTGGTCGCAACGCATCATTCTCATGATGAGAGGAGTGGTGCGATGAAGCAGCGTCGTCGGATATATTACTCGGCCGCTCAGCGGGCGGAGATCTGGGATCGGTGGCAGCGCGGAGAGTCGATGAGTTCGATTGGTCGCGGCTTTGAGCGGGAGAGCTCGTCGATCTTCTCGGTGCTCTCCCCGTCGGGCGGGATCCGCCCACCCGATCGGAAGCGATCCGGGCGCGCGCTCAGCCTGGCCGAACGCGAAGAGATATCCAGAGGTCTGGTCGCCGGCCGTTCACTGCGCGCCATTGCAGTCCAGCTCGACCGCGCGCCGTCAACGATCAGCCGGGAGGTCGGCCGTAACGGTGGCGCCGATCGGTATCGTGCCACGCTATCGGATCAGGCGGCATGGGACCGCGCGCTGCGCCCGAAGCGCTGCAAGCTCGCTTGCCACCCGGGCTTGCGACGAACAGTATCACGCAAGTTGCGCCGCAAATGGTCGCCAGAGCAGGTTGCGGGCTGGCTCAAGCATAGCTTTCCGGACGAAGACCAGCATCGCGTGTCACACGAGACGATCTACAAGAGCCTTTATATTCAGGCGCGTGGCGTCCTCAAGAAAGAGCTGCTTGCGCATCTGCGGGCGAAGCGCACGATCCGGCGCTCGCGCCACGCCAGCTTGAAGCGCGACGGGCTCGGCCAGATCAAGGATGCGATATCGATCAGCGAACGGCCTGCTTCGGTGGAGGATCGCGCCGTGCCCGGGCACTGGGAGGGCGATCTGATCTCGGGGGCGCGAGGCAGCCATGTCGTGACGCTGGTCGAGCGCCAGTCGCGCTACGTGATCCTGGCCAAGGTCGCGAACAAGGAGACTGCCAGCGTCGTCTCGGCGCTGATCAAGCAGGCGCGCAAACTGCCCCACGAACTCTATCGATCGCTGACCTGGGATCGCGGCAAGGAACTTGCCGACCATCGGCGCTTCACTCTCACAACCGACGTTGCCGTCTACTTCTGCGATCCTCAGAGCCCATGGCAGCGCGGCACCAACGAAAACACCAACCGCCTGTTGCGCCAGTATCTGCCCCACGGCGTCGATCTGTCGACCTTCAGCCAGGCCCAGCTCAGCACCATCGCAAGACAGCTCAACGAGCGGCCGAGAAAAACCTTGATGTACCAAACGCCAGCTGAGAAGTTCGCTGAGAGCGTTGCGGCGATCGGTTGAACCCACCCCGTATTGCGGACACTCGACCCACCCCCAGCCCCTCCCTTTCAGGGAGGGGAGGAGACGCGCGGTTTGCCTCCCCCGCTCCAGCCGCTAGAGCGACGCCTTCCCCCGCCCCGTCCGGAGACGCCCCCATGCCAACGCTCGTCCTGATCCGCCACGGCCAGTCGGCCTGGAACCTCGAAAACCGCTTCACCGGCTGGTGGGACGTCGACCTGACCGACAAGGGGGTCGAAGAGGCCAAGGCCGCGGGCCGGCTGCTTGCTGAGAAGGGCTTCGATTTCGACCTGTGCTTCACCTCGGTCCAGAGCCGCGCAATCCGCACGCTCAACCTGGCGCTCGAGCAGATGGGGCGGCTTTGGCTGCCGGTCGAGAAGGACTGGCACCTCAACGAGCGGCATTATGGCGGGCTGACCGGACTCAACAAGGCCGAGACCGCGGCGAAGCACGGCGACGAACAGGTCCATATCTGGCGGCGCAGCTTCGACGTGCCGCCGCCGCCGATCGAGCCCGGCAGCGAATATGACCTGTCGGCCGACCGCCGCTATGCCGGCATCGCCATCCCCGCGACCGAGAGCCTGAAGGACACGATCGCGCGCGTGCTGCCCTATTGGGAATCGCGCATCGTCCCCGAGCTGAAATCGGGCAAGCGCGTCGTGATCTCGGCGCACGGCAATTCGCTGCGCGCGCTGGTCAAGCATCTGTCGGGGATTTCGGACGACGAGATCACGAGCCTCGAGATCCCGACCGGCCAGCCGATCGTGTACGAATTGAACGATGCGATGGCGGCGACCGACCGTTATTATCTGAGCGAGCGGTGAGACTCTCCCCTCCCTGAAAGGGAGGGTTCGGGGGTGGGTCGAGGCCGGGCAATACGGCTGCGCTGGTCCGTGACCCCTGCCGTATCACGAGCACGCCACCCACCCCCAGCCCCTCCCTGAAAGGGAGGGGAGCAGTGCGCAGCCCAGGACGAACGGTATTCCTTCGCATCGTCCATTCGCCTAAACGCCCCCGCATCACCATCCCCGGAGCCTGCCCATGACCGACCCCGTCAATCGCGTCGTCCTCGCCTATTCGGGCGGGCTCGACACCAGCGTCATCCTCAAATGGCTCCAGCAGACCTATAATTGCGAGGTCGTCACCTTCACCGCCGATCTCGGCCAGGGCGAGGAGCTCGAGCCCGCGCGCGCCAAGGCCGAGATGATGGGGGTCAAGCCCGAGCATATCTTCATCGACGATCTGCGCGAGGAATTCGTCGGCGACTATGTCTTCCCGATGATGCGCGCCAATGCGCTGTACGAGGGGCTGTACCTGCTCGGCACCTCGATCGCGCGCCCGCTGATCGCCAAGCGCCAGATCGAGATCGCGCGGATGGTCGAGGCCGATGCGGTCAGCCACGGCGCGACCGGCAAGGGCAATGACCAGGTCCGCTTCGAACTCGGCTATTACGCGCTCGCGCCCGACATCAAGGTGATCGCGCCGTGGCGCGAATGGGATCTGACCAGCCGCACCGCGCTGATCGCCTATGCCGAGCAGCACCAGATCCCGGTGCCCAAGGACAAGCGCGGCGAGGCCCCCTTCTCGACCGACGCCAATCTGCTCCACACCTCTTCCGAGGGGCTGGTGCTCGAAGACCCCTGGGCCGAAGTCCCAGGCTATGTCTTCTCGCGCACCGTCGATCCCGAGGATGCGCCCGACAAGCCACAGGTCATCGAGATCGAATTCGAACATGGCGATCCGATCGCGATCGACGGGCTTTCGATGACGCCCGCGGTGCTGCTCGCCGCGCTCAACGATCTCGGCCGGACGCACGGCATCGGCCGGCTCGACCTGGTCGAGAACCGCTTCGTCGGCATGAAGTCGCGCGGAATGTACGAGACCCCCGGCGGCACGATCCTGCACGCCGCGCACCGCGCGATCGAGCAATTGACGCTCGATCGCGGCGCAGCGCACCTCAAGGACGAGCTGATGCCGCGCTATGCCGAGCTGATCTACAACGGCTTCTGGTTCAGCCCCGAGCGCGAAATGCTCCAGGCGGCGATCGACCTGAGCCAGAAGAAGGTCAACGGCATGGTCCGGCTGAAGCTCTACAAGGGCGGCGTCCATGTGATCGGCCGCCAATCGCCCGATTCGCTCTATTCGGAAAAGGTCGTGACCTTCGAGGACGACGCCGGCGCCTATGACCAGCGCGACGCCGCGGGCTTCATCAAGCTACAGGCACTGCGCCTGCGCCTGCTGGGCCGCCGCGACCAGTAAGCGGCGCTATCGCTCGACCGTGGCAATCACGGTCGAGCGATATTGCACCACGAACAACCCCCAGAGCAGCAGCGCGATGCCGGGGATTCCCGCCGCGACCAGCACCATTCCCAGCTGCGCCGCCATGAAGCCGCCGAGCACCAGCCGCCGCTCCCAGCCCTGCAGTCGCGGCACGTACAGCAGCATCCCCGCCGCCATCGCCGACACCGTCAGGTCGTAGTTGAACGCATAGGGCAGCACCAGGAAGGTCGCGGTGGCGGCGAGCAGCGCCACTTGCTCGATACTGCCGCGCCGCGCGGCATGCACCACCATCGCCGCCGCGAGCGCCGCCTGCGCCCAATGGATCGCGAACGCGGTCATGCGGGGCATCGACCAATGCAGTAGCCCGGTGGCGAGCGAGGTCGACATGAAGCGGAAGAAACTGTTCCCCGCATCGATCAGCGCCGCCTGCACGCCGAGCGTGACGGTGACATATTCGATCCAGCGATCGATCCCGAACAGCGCCGCGCTGCCCGCGACCAGCAGCACCACCGTCACCGCCGCCGCCCCGATCGCGCGCCACTCGCCGCGCGCCAGCAGCACCAGCGGCACCAGGATCGCGATATGCGGCTTGATCGCCAGCAGCCCGAAGCAAATCCCCGCCAGCACCGGGCGGGCCTCGAGGTTGCGCCAGCCATACAGCAGCAACCCGCCGATCAGGAATCCGTAATGCCCCGCCCAGATGTTGATGAGCCCCGCGGGCGTGGCCAGCACCAGCCATGCCGGCAACCCGGTCGCACGTTCCCACCATGGCCGCGCGGCGCGCACGAAGAACCACCCCGTTGCCACCAGCCACGCCAGCAACGCGACCGGATAGGGCAGCAGCCCGAATGGCAGCACCAGCGGCAGGGTGAGCGGCGGATAGGAATAATTATGCTGCCCGATCCGCCCGAACTGTTCGAGCTGGAAGCGATGATAGCCCGCCAGATCGTATAGCAGCTCGAGCCGGCCCTCGATCAGCAGCCGCCCCGCGGTCCAGACATTGACGAAATCGCGCCCCCAATAGGCGCCGGGCGAAACCATTCCGGCGTCGAGATGGCGCAGATCGACCGCGAACAGGCCGAAGACGACAAGATTGCCGACGATCCAGGGGGCGAGCCATGCCCAGCCGCGCATCGGCTCGCCGCCGCCAGACCGCGCTGCGCGCGGCGAACCGATCATGTCCCCCATCAGGTCGTCTTACCACCAGCGACTTACCGCGGCGTTATCGCTTGTGCGGCAGACCGCAGCGATCGCCGCTTGTCGGCGCGGCGCTCGGCTCGCTAAGGCGGCACGATGCAGGCGGTGGGCGACGAACGACTGAACTGGTGGCAGACGCGGTGGTTCGTGGCGGCGATGGCGTTCGTCGCGGCGATCCCGCTGCTGCTGCCCGACGTGCCGCCGTTGGTCGACCTGCCGGGCCATCTGGGGCGCTGGCGGGTGCAGCAGTCGATCGGCCAGGCGCCCTGGCTGGCCGACTGGTATAATTTCGAATGGCAGCTGATCGGCAATCTCGGGATCGACCTGCTGGTCGTGCCGCTCGAGCCGTTGCTGGGGCTCGAGCTCGCGGTAAAGCTGATCGTGATCGCGATTCCGGTGCTCACCGCGGTAGGATTGCTCTGGATCGCGCGCGAGGTGCACGGGCGCATCCCCGCCACCGCCCTGTTCGCGCTGCCGATCGTCTACAGCTTCCCCTTCCATTTCGGCTTCGTCAATTTCGCGCTGGCGATGGCGCTGGCGCTCAATGCCTTCGCGCTGTGGCTGCGGCTCGCCAGGCTGGGGCATATCCGGCTGCGCGCGATCCTGTTCGTCCCGCTCGGCCTCGTGCTGTGGGTCACGCACACCTATGGCTGGGGACTGCTCGGCGTGCTCGCCTTTTCGGGCGAGCTGATCCGCCAGCATGATCGCGGGCGCAACTGGTTCATCGCCGCGTTCTTCGCCGGGCTCCATTGCATCGTGCTGCTGCCGCCCGCGATCCTGATGCTGGTGTGGCGCACCGGCGGCGACGTCACCGGGCAGACCGCCGACTGGTTCAACTGGCGGATCAAGGCGCGCTGGGTGCTGATGATCTTTCGCGACCGCTGGGAATTGCTCGACATGGCGACGCTGGCGGCGTGCTTCCTGCTGCTGCTCAAGGGCGTGCGCGATCCCGCGATCGAATATTCGCGCAATCTGAGCCTGTCGGCACTGTTCCTGCTCGCGGTCTATCTGCTGCTGCCGCGCATCGTCTTCGGCTCGGCCTATGCCGATATGCGGCTCGCGCCCTTCCTGCTCGGCATCGCCTTGCTGGCGCTGCGCCCCAAGGCGGGGCTGTCGATCCGCGGCGCGTCGGTGGTCGCGGCGATCGGGATGGCGTTCTTCGTCGGGCGCGTGGCGGCGACGACGGTGAGCTTCTGGCAATATGACCAGAGCTATGACCGCCAGCTCGCCGCGCTCGACAAGCTGCCCGTCGGGGCGCGGCTGCTGACCTTCATCGGCGAGACCTGCCGCGACGAATGGACGATGTCGCGGCTCGAGCACCTCCCGGCGATGGCGCTGACGCGCAAGCTCGCCTTTTCGAACGATCAATGGTCGATGGCGGGCGCGCAGATGCTGACGGTGAAATACGATCCCGGGCGCGGCTTCAACCATGACCCCTCGCAGATCGTCACCGACGTCAAATGCCCGCGGCAATATTGGCGGCCGATCGCGGTGGCGCTGACGCGCTTCCCGCGCAATGCGTTCGACTATGTCTGGATGGTCGATCCGCCGGCCTATGACCGCCGGCTCGAAGCCGGGCTCACGCCATTATGGCGCGACGGCAACAGCGCGTTGTTCCGCGTCGAGGACCGGCGGCCGCCGCGCTTGCTGATGCAGGATCTTGGCCCCTATGGGCCCGAATATTTCGAGGCGATCAGCCGCCGCCGGGCTTTCGGAAAGGCGTCATCTCGCCCAGGAACACCTGTTCCTGCGCCACCGCCTCGCGCTCGCGCGCCAGGAAGTCGGCCACCGCGCGCCTGAAGCCCGGGTTGGGCAGGTAATGCGCCGACCAGGTGGTGATCGGCGCATAGCCGCGCGCCAGCTTGTGCTCGCCCTGCGCTCCCGCTTCGACGCGCTGCAGCCCGCGCGCGATCGCCACGTCGATCGCCTGGTAATAGCAAAGCTCGAAATGGAGGAAGGGCACGTCCTCGGTACAGCCCCAATAACGGCCATATAGCGCGTCGTCGCCGATCAGGTTGAGCGCGGCGGCGATCGGGCGACCGTCGCGTTCGGCGACGATCATCAGCACGCGATCGGGCATCCGCTCGCCGAGCAGCGAGAAGCACGCGCGCGTCAGATAGGGCCGGCCCCATTTGCGGCTGCCGGTGTCCTGGTAGAAGACCCAGAAGGCATCCCAATACGCCTCGGTGATCTCGGCGCCGGTCAGGTGGCGGATCGTCAGCCCCTCGACCGCGGCGGCGCGTTCTTTGCGCACCCCCTTGCGCTTGCGGCTGGCGAGCGCGCCGAGGAAATCGTCGAAGCAGCCATAACCCTCGTTCGCCCAATGGAATTGGGTTCCCTGGCGGATCAGCCAGCCCGCCGCCTCGAAATGGCCGATCTGGGCTTCGTCGACGAAGGTCGCGTGCGCCGAGGATAATTCGTTCTGGTCGGTCACCGCCTCGATCGCGGCGATCAGCGCGGGGGCTTGGCGCTCGTCGCGCAGCAACAGTCGGGGGCCGGGCACCGGGGTGAAGGGCGCGGCGATCTGGAGCTTGGGGTAATAAGTGCCGCCGGCGCGATCCCAGGCATCGGCCCAGCCCTGATCAAAGACATATTCGCCCTGGCTGTCGGCCTTGGCATAAGCGGGCACCGCGCCCGCGATCCGGCCATCGGGCCCGTCGATCACGATCGGCGCCGCCTGCCACCCCGAGCGCCCGCCGACCGACCCCGATTCCTCGAGGATCGACAGGAAGGCGTGGCTGACAAAGGGGTTGCCCGAGCCGGCACAGGCGTCCCACTGGTCGGCGGGCAGGCCCGAGACGCCCTTGGCGATCCGCGCGAGAATGGGGGTGTCGCTCACCCCGGCAGATGTAGAGCGGTTCGGCGCGGCTGCAACACCGCCATCGGGCCCAAACTCGCCTTCGGCTTTCAATCGGTTACCGCTGCCGGCGCCGCGGCGGGCCAGTTGCGCACATGGATGTCGCGCTGCGGGAACGGGATTTCGATGCCATGTTCCTTGAACAGCCACCACAGGCGGTTGAGCACGTCGGAGCGGACATTGCCGATGCCGCTTTCGGGATCGCTGACCCAGGCGAGGATCTCGTGCTCGACCGCATTGTCGCCGAACGCCGCGAGCCAGACATTGGGCTTGGGGCTTTTGAGCACGCGTGGGCTGTCGTTGGCGGCGCGCAGCATCAGCTCCTGCGCCAGCTTGAGGTCGCAATGGTATGAAACGCCGACCGGAATCCGCACGCGCACGTTGCGATCGGAGAAGGACCAGTTCTCGACCTCCTGCGTCATCAGATTCTCGTTGGGAATCAGATGCTCCTTGCCGTCGCGCGTGATGATGCTCACCGCGCGGACCCCGATCTTGTTCACCTGCCCCACCGCCTCGCCGATCACGATGACATCGCCGGGCTTGATCGACCGGTCCATCAGCAGGATGATCCCGGCGATCAGGTTACCGATCGTCTTTTGCAGGCCGAAGCCGATCGCCAGCCCGAACGCACCGCCGAAGATCGCGAAGGTCGTCAGGTCGATGCCGAGCATGTCGACGCCGACGAAGAAGGCGACGACGATCACGATGATCCCCGCCAGCTTCTGGAACAGCAGCTTCTGCGCGGGGTCGAAGCCGCGCGCCTGGCCGATCGCATGGTTGATCACGCGGTTGGCGAGCCGCGCAATCGCATAGATCGCCACCGACGCGATGATCAGCGTGACGACCGAAAGCAAGGTGATCCGCTTCGATCCGACCTCGACCCCGATCCGCCCGAGTACCGTGGTGACCGGGGTAAGTCCGCCGACCGAATAGCTGAACAGCGACAGGAAGACGAACCCGGCGACCCCCCACGACACCCAGCGCGACAGGTTGGCACCGCGCAGCAGCGCGACCGTCGCGCGCGCCGCGGCGGCGCTGAGCGCGAAACCGATCGGCAGCGTCGCCAGCGCCGCCCAGCCGCGCGACGCCAGGATGATCGCCAGCAGCAGCGCGGCGCTGAGATGACGAACGATTGCGCAGATTCGCGGCTGGAACGGCCCGTCCTTCAGCCCGGCGCGGTCGGCGGCGAGCTGCGCCAGCCGCGGGCCGACCGTGCGCGAGGTGTACCAGCCGATCGCCAGCGCAGCGATCGTCAGCGCGCCGGCGATCGCGGCCTCGATCAATTGCGGCTGGGTCGGCACGGTGAAGCCGTTCGCCGCGAGCCAGGTTGCAGCGACGTTCATCGCGCGGCGCGAAAGCGCGCAAGCCCCGCGTCGAGATCGGCGATCAGGTCGTCGACCGATTCGATTCCGATCTGCAACCGCACCAACGGCCCCTCGGCCTCCCAGCTGGTGCAGCTGCGATGATGTTGCGGATCGACCGGCAGCGCGAGGCTTTCGAACCCGCCCCAGCTATAGCCGATGCCGAAATGCGCGAGCCCGTCGATCAGCGCGGCGCGCGCCGCCTCGTCGCCGCCATCGAGCACGAAGCTGAACAGCCCCGAGCCGCCCTTGAAATCGCGGACGAACACGTCGTTGCCGGGGCAATCGGGCAAGGCCGGGTGGAGCACCCGCGCGACATCGGGCTGTACCTTGAGCCATTGCGCGATCTGCAGCGCCGCGCTCCCTTGCGCCTTCAGCCGCAGCGCCATCGTCCGCAGGCCGCGGCTGCCGAGCCAGGCATCGTCGGGGCTGACGCATTGCCCCAATTGATAGGTTGCGGTGCGCAGCGCGTCGTAGCAGCCATGCCCCGCGGTCACCGATCCGAGCATCACGTCCGAATGCCCGACGACATATTTGGTGCAGGCGAGGATCGTGTAATCGACCCCGTGCGCGATCGCGGGGAACAGCAACGGCGTCGCCCAGGTATTGTCGAGCAGCGTCACGATTCGATGCGCGCGCGCCGCCGCCACGATCGCGGGGACGTCCTGCACCTCGAAGGTCAGGCTGCCCGGACTTTCCATGAAGATCGCGCGGGTGCGCTCGCCGATCAGCTGCGCGATCCCCGCGCCGACCATCGGATCATAGAAGCGCGTCGTGATCCCCATCCGCGCGAGCAGCCCGCCCGCCAGCGCGCGGGTCGGGTCATAGCTGCTGTCGGGCAGCAGCAATTCGTCGCCGGGCGACAGCACCGCGAGCAACGCGGTGGCGATCGCCGCGACCCCCGAGGGATAGAGCAGGGTGCCGCTGGCGCCGGGCTCGAGCTCGGTCAGCGCGTCGGCCAGGCTCCACTGGGTCGGGGTGCCGCGGCGGCCATAGAATAGCCGGTGATGGGTGTCGCGCTTGCCCGGGGCGCGCAGATCGGCGACCGAATCGTAGAGGATCGTCGATGCGCGCCACACCGGCGGATTGACGATCCCCTGGGTCCATTCGGCGCGCCGCCCGGCCTGGACGACGCGCGTTTCATTGTCGATTTCGCCTTTACCGTCTGGATTCACGCCGCGCCCATCGCCTTTGGCGTGGTGCGGTCGGCACCCCATTCGGACCAGCTGCCGTCGTACAAGGCCGCCTTGTTGCCGATCAGGTGCAGCCCGAAGGCGAGCACCGAGGCGGTGACCCCCGATCCGCAGGTGGTGACGATCGGCTTGGTGGTGTCGATGCCCGCGCCCTCGAACGCTGCCTTGATCGCTTGCTCGTCCTTGTAGGTGCCGTCCTCGTTGAGGATCGCCGAGATCGGCAGGTTGCGGCTGCCGGGAATGTGGCCGGCATGCGTCGCGGGGCGTGGATCGGGCTCCTCGCCGGTAAAGCGTGCTGCCGAGCGGGCATCGACCACCTGTTCGGCGCCGCTGTCGACATTGGCCTTCATCTGCTCGAGGTCGCGCAGATCCTTGCGGTCTTCCCACACGGTGAAGTGGCGATGGCGCAGCGTTTCCTTGCCGCTTGAAAGCTCGCGCTCCTCGGCCTTCCACTTGGCGAGCCCGCCGTCGAGGATCGCGACGTCGTGCGCGCCGAACGCCTTGAGCATGAACCACGCGCGCGCCGAGGTCTTGAGCGGGGCATCGTCGTACAGCACGATCCGGCTGCCATCGCCCAAGCCCAGCGACTGCATCCGGCTGGCGAATTTCTCGGCGGGGGGCATCATCATCGGCAGGTTGCTGGTCGAATCGCGCAGCTCGCCAAGGTCCATGAACACCGCGCCGGGGATATGCCCCTTTTCATACTCGGCGGCGGCGTCGCGTCCGCCGGGTTCGGGCATGAACCAGGTGGCGTCGACCACCCGCAGGTCGCTCGCGCCGAGCTCGTTTGCAAGCCATTCGGTGGTCACCAGCGATTCCATATTTTCTCTCCTGCGGGGTCGTCGGCGCAACTCTAGAGCATCCGGGATCGGGGGCAACACCCGCTACTTCTCCCCTCCCTGAAAGGGAGGGGCTGGGGGTGGGTCGAGTAGGGGGTTCACCGAACCGCGGGTGCTCCGGGTAACCGTATCGCCCGGACCGTACCCACCCCCGACCCCTCCCTTTTAGGGAGGGGAGAAGGCTACAACCTTGCCAGAAACCCCGCCGCCTGCGCCCGGAGCGCATCCTGCGTCTCGGCATCCATCCGGTCCCAGTTGCGATACGGCATCCCCAGCCGCTGGTTGTCGCCAAGCTTGCCGCGGTTGCGCGCCAGGAAATCCCAATACAGCGCGTTGAACGGGCAGGCATCGTCGCCCAGCCGCTGCTTCACGTCGTAGCGGCAATGGCCGCAATAATCGGACATCCGGTTGATATAGGCGCCCGACGAGGCATAGGGCTTCGACGCCAGCAGCCCGCCATCGCCGAACTGGCTCATCCCCAGCACATTGGGTGCCTCGACCCATTCATAGGCGTCGGCATAGACTTCGAGATACCAGCGCTGCACCTGCGCGGGATCGGCGCCGATCAGCAGCGCGAAATTGCCCGTGATCATCAGCCGCTGGATATGGTGGGCATAGGCATGGTCGATCGTCTCGCGAACCGCCTGCGCCATGCAGTGCATGTCGGTGTCGCCGGTCCAGTAGAAGCCCGGCAGGTCGCGCCGCGCATTGAGGAAGTTGCGCTCGGTATATTCCGGCCCCTCGCGCCAATAGATGCCGCGGACATATTCGCGCCAGCCGATGATCTGGCGGATGAACCCCTCGGCGGCGTTGAGCGGCACGGCCCCCACGCGGTATCTTTTCTCGACCTCGCGGCACAGGTCGAGCGGGTCGAGCAGCCCGCAATTGATGTAGGGCGACAGCACCGCGTGCCACAGGAAGGGCTCGCCGGTGACCATCGCGTCCTGATAATCGCCGAAGCTCGCCAGCGCGTGGGTGAGGAAATGCTCGCGCTGCGCCAGCGCGTCTTCGGGGGTCACCGCGAAATCGAACCCCTCGAGATCGCCGATATGATCGCCGAATCGGTCCGCCACCAGCGCCAGCACCTCGCGGGTGATCGCGTCGGGCGCGAACGACAGCGGCCGCGGCGGGCGTGCGCCCTTCTTGGCGGGCTTGCGATTCTCGGCGTCGTAATTCCACGCGCCGCCCTCGGGCTTGCCCTCGGCATCGAGCAGCAGCCCGGTCTTGCGCCGCATGCCGCGATAGAAGAATTCCATCCGCAACTGCTTCTTGTCCGCCGCCCATTGCTCGAAATCGGCATGGCTGGCGACGAAGCGATCGTCGGCGCGGATTTCGACCGCGCAATCGAAGCGATCCTCCCATGACTCGAGCATCGCGCGCACCCGCCATTCGCCGGCTTCGGTGACGACGATCCGTTCGGGCGAATACCGCTCGACCGCGCGCGCGACTTCGGCCGAAAAGCCGCCCTCATTCTGTGGGTCGTCGAGCTTCACATAATCGACGCGCCACCCCGCGCCGCGCAGCCGCTCGGCATGATGCCGCATCGCCGCAAAAAGCAGCGCGATCTTGCGCTGGTGATGCCGGACATACGTCGCCTCGTCGACCACCTCCATCATCAGCACCACCGCGTCGGCGCGGTCGACGTCTTGCAGCGACGAGAGTGTGTCCGACAGCTGGTCGCCCAGCACCGGGATCAGGATCGTCATGCGTATGCTTCCATGTCTGCCGGCTCCATCCTACATCGCTGCGCATGACCCCCAAATTCCTTGGCCAGACCGCCGCCCTCCCCGCATCGCCCGAAGCAGCGACGCTAGACTATGTTCCCAATCCGCGCGCGGGGCTTGCCTATTGCGTACGCTTCGTATCCCCCGAATTCACCTCGCTCTGCCCGGTGACCGGCCAGCCCGATTTCGCGCATCTGGTGATCGACTATGTCCCAGGCGACACGATCGTCGAATCGAAATCGCTCAAACTGTTCCTCGGCAGCTTCCGCAACCATGCCGCGTTCCACGAGGATTGCACCGTCGGCATCGGCGACCGGCTGTTCCGCGAGATGGCGCCCAAATGGCTGCGGATCGGCGGCTATTGGTATCCGCGCGGCGGCATTCCAATCGACGTCTTCTGGCAATCGGGCGCCCCGCCGCAGGACGTGTGGATTCCCGACCAGGAAGTGCCGGGCTATCGCGGCCGCGGCTGACTGAACATCGGGTGCCAAACATCGCAACAGTGGTGTTGCGTTGCACAATTGTTGCAACCATATTGCGGATAAAACGTTGGGAGATCGTAACCGGCTGAGATGCCGCTCTTTAACATTGCTGGAGGGAAACGGATGTCGGCCCCTATCGACGTGGCAGCTGCGCGGGTCGATCATCTCGCGCTGATCGGCAACTTCCTGCCGCGCAAGTGCGGGCTGGCGACGTATACGACGCACACCTATCAGGCGTTGGTCGATCAGTTTCCCGACATCCAGGTCGACGTCTATGCGATGGACGACCATCCCGGACGCTACGCCTACCCCCCCGAGGTCACGAGCAGCATCCCCGAACAGGATTTGAGCGCCTATATCGATACCGCGCGCGCGATCGAGGCGAGCGGCGCCAAGGCGCTGTGGGTGCAGCACGAATATGGCATCTATGGCGGCGCGGCGGGCGACCATCTGCTCGCATTGCTCGATCGCATCTCGCTGCCGGTCATCGTCACATTGCACACCATCCTCGAGCGCCCGAGCGCCGACGAACGCCGCGTAATGGAGGCGATCCTTCGCCGCGCGAGCAAGGTGATCGTGATGGCCGAGCGCGGTCGCGAGATTCTGCTGCGCGTCTATGGTGCGCAGCCGCGCGCGATCGCGATGATCCCGCATGGCGTTCCCGATCGCCCGCTGGTCGATCCCGATACGCTGAAGGGCCGCTTCGGCTGGGAGGGGCGCGAGGTCATCTTCACCTTCGGCCTGCTTGCCCCCAACAAGGGGATCGAGACGGTCATCGAGGCGATGCCCGCGATCGTCGAGCGCTGCCCCAAGGCACATTATGTCGTGCTCGGCGCGACCCACCCCAATCTGGTGGCGCATGAGGGCGAGCGCTATCGCGAGAGCCTGGCGACCTTGGTCGGCGCGCTCGGCATGCAGGACCATGTCGAGTTCGTCGACGCCTTCGTCGAGCAGGACGAGCTGCTCGATTATCTCCAGGCCGCCGACATCTATGCGACGCCCTACCACAACCCCGCGCAGATCACCTCGGGCGCGCTGTCCTATGCGGTCGGCGTGGGCAAGCCGGTGGTTTCGACGCCCTATGTTCACGCGACCGAGATTCTCGCCGATCATCACGGCATCCTGGTCGATTTCCGCGATACCGAAGCCTTCGCGCGCGAAATCGGCGAACTGCTGACCGACCAGAGCCGCCGCAATCGTTTATCGCAGCGTGCCTATGCGCGCGGCCGCACGATGATCTGGCCGCGACTCGCCGAGGCGGCGATGGTCGAGCTCGAGGCGGTCATCGCTGCGCGCCCGCGCCGCCTGCCCGGCATGGCCGTCGAATATGTCGCGCTCGCCCCCGATCTGTCGGCGGTCGAGCGAATGAGCGATGCGACCGGCATGCTCCAGCATTCGATCTATTCGATGCCCGATCGCCGCCACGGCTATTGCATCGACGACAATGCCCGCGCGCTGATCCTGATGTGCCGGATCGATCCCTTGAGCGAGGAACAGCGCGACAAATGGACGGCGGTCTATGGCTCGTTCGTCCAGTTCGCCTGGAACCCCGACGCGCGGCGCTTCCGCAACTTCATGAACTTCGACCGGACGTGGTGCGAGGATCAGGGGTCCGAGGATTCGAACGGTCGCGCGCTCTGGGCGCTGGGCGTCACCGCGAGCGAGGCGCGCGCGCAGAAGCATCGCGACTGGGCGGGCGCGCTGTTCGACCAGACCGCGAGCATCGCCTTCGACCTTGGCAGCCCGCGCGCGCAGGCGTTCGCGATGCTGGGTGCAGCGGCGATGGTCGAGGCGCATCCGGGGCATGGCCTCGCCACCTCGATCCTCAACCGTTTCGGCGAGCAGCTGATCGCCCTGTGCGACATCACCCGCCGCCCAGAATGGCAATGGTTCGAGATCGTGCTGGCCTATGACAATGCGCGGATGCCCGAGGCGCTGATCCGCGCGGGGCATGCGCTTGGTCGCCCCGAATTCGTCCAATGCGGGATCGAGACGCTCGAATGGATCGTCGAGCGCCAGACCTCGCCCAGCGGGCGTTTTCGCGCGGTGGGCACCGAGAGCTTCGGCCGCCCCTTCGCCGATCCGCTGCCGTTCGACCAGCAGCCGCTCGAGGCGCAGGCGACGGTCGATGCTTGCTCGGCGGCGTTCGTGGCGACGGGTGATCGCAAATGGATCGCCGAGGGGCTCAAGGCCTATCGCTGGTATCTGGGGGCCAACGACCTCGATCTGCCGCTGGCGACCAGCCAGGACGGCGGCTGTTTCGATGGACTCCAGCCCAATGGTTTGAACCGCAATCAGGGCGCCGAATCGATTTTGGCGCTCCAATTGGCCAATTGCGCAATTTCCTCCCTTTCAAAAGCAGCCGAATCCATGGCAGACCCGCCGCGCGCCGTAGCATGATGTAAACGGCGTTCGGCCTTTAGGGGGGCGGGACTTGCTCGATTTGTTTAACCACGAGCTTCGGCTCCATGCCGATCCCTCGCGCGTGGTGGTGCGTCCGTTTCATATCGCCTGGCAATCGAACGGCTCGGCGCCCAGCCGCACCGAGCGGCTGGTGCGCGAAGTGCTCGACATGTCGCCGGGGGAGGCGCGTGCGCAACTGCGCGCGGTGCTCAAGGATTTCGAGGCGCGGCATTGGCAGACGCGCCGCGTCTTCATGACCCGCTATGAGGAGATCGAGGCGCTGCTCGGGCTCGACGGCGCCAATATCTCCGACGAGAAGCGCCAGCTGATCGGCGCCTATTTCTGCCACGAATATAGCTATGCCGCCGCCGCGCTGATGAACCCCAGCGCGGTGCCGCATTACGACCAGACCGGCATGCCCGAGGGATCGCTCCGCATCCTGATGTCGCTGCGCGCGGTGGGCGAAGGCCATATCTCGTCGGTGGCGTTCCGCGAGGGGATCATCACCGCCGACAGTGAATTCACCTTGGCCCCCGAACCTCCTTTCGCCACCGCCGCCGACACCCATGGCGACGAACAGGCGATGCCCGAGGGCGAGGTGACGGTGTTCCGCCACCGCGATTCGACGCTGTCGGGAACGGTGATCTTCCCGATCACCAAGGCGCAGTCGAACGGCCTGGAAGACATGCGGCTGGTCAATTTTACGCATGAGGACGGCAGCGTCGAATGGATCGGCACCTACACCGCGTATAACGGCTCGGTCATCCAGTCCGAACTGCTGCGCACCCGCGATTTCCGCAGCTTCGATCTGGTGCCGATGACGGGCAGCGCCGCGCGCAACAAGGGCATGGGACTGTTCCCGCGCAAGGTGGGCGGCGAATATATGATGATCGGCCGGCAGGACGGCGAAAATCTGTTCCTGATCAAGTCCGACACGCTGACCGATTGGGGCGAAGGCGAATTGCTGCTCAAGCCGCAATATCCCTGGGAGTTCGTCCAGATCGGCAATTGCGGCCCGCCGATCGAGATCGCCGAGGGCTGGCTGCTGCTGACGCATGGAGTCGGCGCGATGCGCAAATATTCGATCGGCGCGGTGCTGCTCGACAAGGACGATCCCTCGATGGTGATCGGCCGGACGTCGCGCCCGATCCTGGCGGCCGCCGACCAGGATCGCGAAGGCTATGTCCCCAACGTCGTCTATTCGTGCGGCGCGCTCAAGCACGGCGAGAATCTGTTCATTCCTTATGGCGTCGCCGATTCCTCGGTGGCGTTCGCCTCGGTGCCGATCCAGTCGTTGCTCGATGTGATGTAGCCCCGCGCCCGGTATCGGTTGCCCCCGCCCCGCCCGATACCCTAGAGCCGCGCGATGAACGATACACGAGTACCATCGCGCATGTTCCGCCGGGCGGACGAGGATGCGCAGACCGCCCGCACTGGCAGCCACACCCCGCAGACCGAGCATCCCGCCTATCAGCTGGCGTTCCAGGACCTCGATTTCCTGTTGCGCGAGGATCTGCGGCCGATCCGCTTCCAGCTCGAATTGCTCAAGCCGACCCTGCTGCTCGACGAGGCCAAGATCGCCTCGATGCTGGTGATGTACGGTTCGGCGCGGATCCCCGAGCCCGAAAAGGCCAAGGCGCTGTTCGAGCTCGCCGCCGACGACAAGGCGCGCGCGATCGCGCAGCGGCTGGTCGACAAGTCGAAATATTACGACGTCGCGCGCGAGCTGGCGCGGCTCGCCAGCGCCTTCCCGCGCGATGAAGACGGCAATCGCCATTTCGTGGTGTGCTCGGGCGGCGGGCCTTCGATCATGGAGGCTGCCAATCGCGGCGCCGCCGATGTCGGCGCCGAATCGGTCGGGCTCAACATCGTGCTGCCGCACGAACAGGCGCCCAACGCCTATGTCACCCCGTCGCTGTCGATGCAGTTCCACTATTTCGCGCTGCGCAAGATGCACTTCCTGCTGCGCGCGCGCGCGGTGGCGGTGTTCCCCGGCGGGTTCGGGACGTTCGACGAATCGTTCGAGCTGCTGACGCTGATCCAGACCGGCAAGATCGAGCGGATGCCGGTGCTGTTCTACGGCCGCGAATTCTGGGAGCGCGTCGTGAGCTTCGAGGCGTTGTGCGAGGAGGGCGTGATCTCCGAGCGCGACCTCGACCTCATCACCTTCGTCGAGACGGCGGAGGAGGGCTGGCGCGTGGTGCAGGATTTCTGGGCGGCGAAAGACGCCGAGGGCTGAACCTCAAAAGCCCTCTCCCCTCCGGGGAGAGGGTTGGGAGAGGGGCTGTCATGAAGCGCATCGCTCCTCTGCCCCTCTCCCGACCTTCCCCCGGCATTCGCCGGGGTCGGCCACCCTCTCCCCGGCGGAGAGAGGGCTAAAAAAGGCTTACTTGACCTTCGCGGCCTCTTCGGCGGCGGCAGGATCCTGCGACGGTGCGCCGGGCGCGGGGGTCGAGCGGTTCGCCATGTCGGCGGTCGGCGCTTCGGTCGCGACGTTGGCGGCGGCGTCGGTCTGGTTCGCGGTCGCGGCTTCGTCGGTGCTCGCACCCGCCTCTGCGCCCGCGGCAGGCGCTGCCGGCAGCGGCAGGTTCGAGCCTTGCGCGTTCAGATACGCGATCACGTTGGCGCGCTCCTGGTCGTTCGACAGGCCCGCGAAGCTCATCTTGGTACCCGGCGCGTATTTGCGCGGGCTGAGCAGCCATTCGTTCATCGCGTCGAAGGTCCAATTGCCTGCAATGCCCTTCAGCACGTCCGAATAGGGGAAGCCGGGCTTGCCGCCGTGCGGCTGGCCAAGGACACCATACAGGTTCGGGCCGATCCCGGCGGCGCCACCCTGGTTGATCGAGTGGCACGAGGCGCATTTCGAGAACGACTTCTCACCCGCGGCGACGTCGGCGCTGGCGAGCAGCGTGGCGATCGGCACGGCTGCCGCAGCCGCCGCGCCTTCTTCGACGACGCCCTCGATCGGGTAGCCCATCGTTTCGGGGCGGCCGCCGTGGAAGATCATGCCGCTTGCGATCGTCAGCCCGAGTGCTGCGGTGCAACCGGCCAGGGCCCAGCCGGCGATCGTATTGGTGCGATTATCCATTGCGCTGCCGAAAACTCTTCAACGAGGGGAAAGGTGGGGTCCCTTTAGATTGGCTTTCCCGGCACGGCAAGCCGCGCTTGCCCGGCGGCGAACCGCCCGATAGGCGCAAGCGCACCATGGAAAGCTATGCCGCCCCCGCCCGCCCGCTGGTCGAAGCGATGACCGCCGCCGCCGCCGCCGACCCTGCGCGCGCGGTCGCGTTCCAGGGCGCGCCCGGCGCCAACAGCCATGTCGCAGCGCGCGAGGCATTCCCCGACGGCCTGCCGCTGCCCTGCTTCGACTTCGCCGATGCGATCGACGCGGTGCGCGAGGCGCGCGCCGATTGCGCGATCATCCCGATCGAGAATTCGCTCCACGGCCGCGTCGCCGACATCCATTTCCTGCTGCCCGAATCGGGGCTGGTGATCACCGGCGAGCATTTCCTGACGATCCGCCACACGCTGATGGGGCTGGGGACGCGCGACGAGGTCCGCGAGGCGATGAGCCACCCGCAGGCGCTGGGCCAGTGCCGCCACTGGCTGCGCGCGCACGCTATCCAGCAGAAATCCTACCCCGATACCGCGGGTGCCGCAGCGATGGTCGCCGAACTCGGCGACCCACGCATCGCCGCGCTCGCGCCGGCGGCGGCGGCCGAGCTGTACGGGCTGCGGATCCTTGCCGACGACATCGCCGATGCCGACCACAACATGACCCGCTTCGTCGTGCTGGCGCGCGGATCGAAGCCGATCGTCACCGACGGCGCGATCATGACGACGCTGATCTTCGAGGTGAAGAACGTCCCCGCCGCGCTCTACAAGGCGATGGGCGGGTTCGCGACCAACGGGGTCAACATGACCAAGCTAGAAAGCTACCAGCGCGGCGGCAGCTTCGCCGCGACCGAATTCTATGCCGATATCGAGGGGCGGCCGGGCGACGCCAATGTCGATCGCGCGCTCGAGGAGCTCGGCTTCCATTCGAAATGGCTACGCGTGCTGGGGTCGTATCCGCAGGCGCGGTCGCGGGGGTAGGCGGAGGCGAGGCGCGAGGCCGGATTGTTCGCGCAGAGGCGCAGAGGACGCCGAGCTACAGACAAGGCAGCCCCCCAATATCGTCACCCCAGCGAAAGCTGGGGTCCAGAGCCGCAAGGCGCGCGCTCACATACGGGAGACCCCAGCTTTCGCTGGGGTGACGGGCTGGCTAAGCCCGCACTTCCTCAGCGTCCTCTGCGCCTCTGCGCGGATCCCCCTCCAACCAAGCCTCGAGCAACGTATGCGCGATCGCATAAGCCGGCGGCGCCACAAACCGCGCGCCCTCCACCCCCGCCATCGCCGCAGCCACCTCGTCGCGCGTCGCCCAGAACGCATCCTCGAGCTCGGCGCGATCGAGCGTCAGCGAATCATCGTCCGCCACCGCGGTGCACGCGATCATCAGCGACGAGGGGAACGGCCAGGGCTGGCTCGCGACATAGCGGACGTCGCGCACCCGCACGCCTGCTTCCTCGAGCGTCTCGCGCGCCACCGCTTCCTCGATCGATTCGCCAGGCTCGACGAACCCCGCGAGCCCCGAATAGCGCCCCGCCGGCCAGCCGGGCCCGCGCGCCAGCAGCACCCGCCCGCGGCATTCGGTGAGCATGATCACCACCGGATCGGTGCGCGGGAAATGCTGTGCGCCGCATTCTGGGCAAGACCGTGCCCAGCCGCCCTTGATCGGCGCGGTGCCGGTGCCGCACACCGCGCAGCAGCGGTGGCGGACATGCCAGTCGACCAGGCTGCGCGCCGCGGCATAGAGCGCCATTTCCTCGCGCGGCAGCACCCCCAGCAGCGCGAACAGCTCGGGCGGGCGCGGGCCGCTGGCGGGTGCATCGGGCGCGAGCGCGGCGAAATGCGGGGTGCCGTCGATCAGCCCGAGCAACAGCAACTCGCCTCCAGCCGGTGCGTCGGCGAGCGTGCGCCACACCAGCCGGTCGCGTTCGACCACCGGATTCAGCCCGTCGAGCACCAGCAGCCGCGCGCGCGGATCGCGCGTGGCTGCCGCCAGCGCCTCGGCATCTCCCCTCAATCGATCGGCGCGATCGATCGTCGCGCCGGTAAAGCCCGGTGGAGTCACCGACGCGGGCGGCTGGTCGCCAGGTCGGTATAGGCGGCGCGCACGACGTCGGCGCGCAGCGGCCAGCGGTCGGCGGGGAAGTAATTGACCATCGCGGTGCCGCGCACCTGGTTCTTGGGATCAACCCAGGCGATCGTGCCCGCCGCGCCGCCCCAGCCATAGGTGCCCGCCCCCGGGCCACCGCCGGGCGCGTCGGTCAGCGTCACCGATCCGCCCGCGCCATAGCCGCTCGTCGGCCCCGCGCTGCCGCCGGTGGTGCCCGCGACGCTGCCATAGCTCACCCCCTTGGGCAGCAGGTTCGACATCGCCAGCATCGCGGTTTCGCGCTTCATCAGCCGGCGACCGTCGAGCTCGCCATAATTCTGCAGCATGTGCAGGAAGCGATCATAATCGCGCGCCGACATCACCAGCCCCGCCCCGCCATAGGGAAACGAGGGCGGATCGAGGAAGGTCGAGCGCGCTGCCGGATCACCCGGGATCAGATTGTCGCCCGCCCAGATATAATTGTCGGCGAACCGCCCGACTTCGCTGCCGGGCACGGTGAAATAGCTCGAATTCATCGCCAGCGGCTGGAAGATCCGCGTCGCGACGAAGCGATCGAAGGGCATTCCCGACGCCACCTCGATCACCGCGCCCAGCACGTCGAGGCTCATCGAATAGCTCCACACCGTCCCCGGCTCGGCGATCAGCGGCAGCGTCGCGGTGCGATCGGCGAATTCGCGCAAGCTGGGGGGCCGCACCGGCTTCACCGCGGCCTCGATCTGGCGGTTGGCGGCGAAGGGAACGAGCCCCAACCGCTCATATTCCTTGAGCAGCGGCCCCTTGGTGCTGATCGAATAGCCAAGCCCGGCGGTATGCGTCAGCAGGTGGCGCACCGTGATCGGCGTCTTGGCGGGGCGGCTCGCCAGGCTGTTTGCCGGATCGGTGAGCACCGTCATCGTCTTGAAGCCGGGAATGAAGTCGCCGATCGGCTGGTCGAGCTTCAACTTGCCTTCCTCGACCAGCATCATCGCGGCGATCCCGGTGATCGGCTTGGTCATCGAATAGACGCGCCACAGCGTGTCGCGGCTGGTCGCCGCGGCGCCTGGCGCCATCGCGATCGTGCCCTTGGCTGTGAAGCTGGTGGGCCGATCGCCCTGGCCGATCGCCAGCACGATCCCCGGTGCCTTCTTCTCGGCGACGTAGCGCGTGGCGAGCGCCGCCATGGTCGGCATCGCGCTCGAAGCGGCGGCGGTCGCTGGCTGGCGCTGCGCCTGGACCGGAGGGGCTCCATCGACTCCGATGCACGCCACCAGCGTCATTGCCGCCGAGCCCAGCATCCAGCGCTTCACCTTCGTCATCTGCATATCCTCCGCATCGCATCTGCCGCTTTCCGAAAGACGGTGGGCAACCCCGCCGAATCGAGTGCGTCGATCGGCCACCATTCGCCGTCTATTGTGTCGGGATGACGACGCCAGCCACCGCTGGCAAGCGCGCACACCAGCTCGAAATGGGTGAAGCCGTGCGCGACGGTTTCGTCGTGCAGCCGCCAGGCGACGTCGGCAGGGGCGTTGTCGAGCAGCGGCGCAGTATCCGCCCAAGGCCCGGTGGGCAGCGCGAGCATCCCGCCGAGCAGCCCCTTGGCGGGCCGGCGTCGCAGCAGCACGCGGCCATCGCATTCGAGCCAAAACATCGTCCCATGCCGCACCGGGCGCGCGCGCTTGGCCGCCTTCACGGGCAATCGCTCGGGCGCGCCCTGCGCAAAGCCATCGCAATGCGCGCGGATCGGGCACAACAGGCAGCGCGGACTTCGCGTGGTGCAGATGCCCGACCCCAGATCCATCATCGCCTGCGCGAAATCGCCCGCGCGCGCGCCGGGAGTCACGCGGTCGGCGGCGGCGCGGATCAGCGGCTTGGCGGTGGGCAGCGGGGTTTGGATCGCAAACAACCGCGCGGCCACGCGCTCGACATTGGCATCGACCACCACCGCACGCCTGCCGAACGCGATCGCGGCGATCGCGGCGGCGGTATAGTCGCCGATGCCGGGTATCGTCCGCAGCATCGCCTCGGTATCGGGCAATTCGCCGCCATGCACGGCAGCGATCACCCGCGCCCCGGCGAGCAGATTGCGCGCCCGCGCATAATAGCCAAGCCCCGCCCAGGCAGCCATCACCTCGGCATCATCTGCCGCCGCGAGCGCGGCAAAGGTCGGCCAGCGCGTGGTCCAGCGTTCGAAATAGGGCCGCACCGTCGCGACCTGCGTCTGCTGGAGCATCACTTCGGACAGCCAGACGCGATACGGGTCGGGGGCAGCGGTCCCCGGCGGCGCGCGCCACGGCAGCGACCGGGCATTGGCATCGTACCAAGCGAGCAGATCGCTCGCGACCGCGGGCTTGGGCGACAGTGGCGGGGACAAAGGAACCTTGGCGGACACGCCCGGCCTATGGCATGGACATTCGCGATGGCGAAGACACCGCGTACCACCTCGACCGCGAGGCAACCGATCCAGCCGCCGCCGCGCTCGAACCGCGCGCGGCCGGTCGCCGATCTGCTGCCGCAGGTCGGCGGCGCCGCGTTCAAGCGATTCGGCTTCGTCCAGTCGGCGGTGGTCAGCCGCTGGCATGAGATCGTCGGCGATCGCTATGCGCGCGTCTCGGCCCCCGAATCGATCCGCTTCCCACACGGCAAGCGCGGCGAGGGGGTGCTGACGCTCACCGTCGGCGGCGCGCACGCGACGATGATGCAGCATATCGCGCCCGAGATCATCGAGCGGGTGAACCGTTTCTTCGGCTATCCCGCCGTCATCAAATTGGTGTTTCGCCAGGGCGAGATCCGCCGCCCCACCCGCCCGGTCGCGCGCCCGCCGCGCGCGCCGGTTCCCGCCGAGCTCGGCGATTCGCTGCGCGACATCGCCGATCCCGAACTGAAGGCGGTGCTCGAGGCGCTGGCATCGGGCCTCGCCGAACCCCGCTCGATCCCCATCCTGGGAAAGATACGCTGATGCGCCCTTATCTGATCGTCCTCGCGTTGCTGTTCGGCGCGCTGCTCACCGGCTCGAGCCAGGCCCAAACGGCCCCCTCTCAAGCCCAGCGCGACTGGCGCACCGCGATCCGCCAGACCCCCACCGGCGCACACATCATCGGCAACCCCGCCGCCAAGGTGAAGCTGGTCGAATATCTCAGCTACACCTGCCCGCATTGCGCGGCGTTCGTCGCCGAATCGAAGCCCGAACTGCTCGACGGCATGGTCCGCCGCGGCAGCGTCAGCCTCGAGGTGCGGCACGCGGTGCGCGACGGGCTCGATCTGTCGGCGGCGATGCTGGTGCGCTGCACCGGCCCCGCCAATTTCGTCGCCGCGCACAACGCGGTGTTCGCCAACCAGGAAGCGATGCTCGCCAAGGCGCAGGCCTATCGCCCCGCCGAGGGCGCATCGCAGGCAGCGCAGCTAGCGGGGCTTGCCGATGCCAGCGGGGTTACCGCCCTGGTCCGCCCGCGCCTCAAGACCGCTCCCCAAGCCTGCCTCGCCGCCACCGCCGACCGCGCCAAGCTCGTCGCGATGGCTGAGGCCGCCTTCGCCAAGATCCAGGGCACCCCCAGCTTCGAAGTCAACGGCACGCTCGTGCCCGGCAACGACTGGGCAAGCCTCAAACCGCGCCTGCTCGCCGCTGGCGCCCGCTGACACCCTCCAGGAGACCCGTCTTCCATGCGTACCACCCTCGCTCTCGCCTCCCTGGCCCTGCTCGCCGCGTGCAACGGCGCCGACACCAGCTCGAACACCAGCGCGCCTGCCGCGCCGGTCGCCGCGGCGCCCGCGCCCGCCGGCCAGAACTGGACCGAAACCGTCAGCGAAACCCCCGAGGGCGGCTATCGCATGGGCAATCCCGATGCCGCGGTGAAGCTGGTCGAATATGGCTCGCGCACCTGCCCCGCCTGCGCCGCCTTTGCGCGCGACGGCTTCGATCCGCTGACCAAGCTCGTCGAAAGCGGCAAGGTTTCGTTCGAATTCCGCGACTTCCTGATCCACGGTGCGCCCGACCTCGCATCGGCAGTGCTCGGCCGCTGCGGCGGCACCGCGCCCTTCTTCCCGATGCTCGAACAGATGTATGCCGACCAGTCGGCGACGCTCGACCGGTTGCAGAACCTGTCGCAGGCGCAGCAGCAGCAATTGCAGTCGCTGCCGCCGCAGGAGCAGATCGCCGCGATCGCGCAAGCCGCGGGCTATGTCGATTTCGTCAAGCAGCGCGGCATTTCGGACGCGCAGGCCAAGACCTGCCTCGCCGACACCGCCTTGGTCGACAAATTGGTGAAGACCACCGAATCGGCGACCGAAGTCCAGGGCACCCCCAGCTTCTTCATCAACGGCGAGAAGGTCGAGAACGCGGTGAGCTGGCAGCAGGTCGAGGCGGCGCTGAAGAACGCGGGGGCGTAATCGCGATTGGGTGAACCATCGCTCCCGTTCGTGCTGAGCTTGTCGAAGCACTGTCCTTCCTTCCGCAGGTGGAGAGAAGAACGGTCCTTCGACAGGCTCAGGACGAACGGACGATAGGGCTCGCGTCGCCATGCGGATCACCCGCCTCCGCCTGACCGGCTTCAAGAGCTTCGTCGACCCCTCCGACCTGCGGATCGAACCCGGCCTCACCGGCATCGTCGGCCCCAATGGCTGCGGCAAGTCGAACCTGCTCGAGGCGTTGCGCTGGGCGATGGGCGAAAGCTCGGCGCGGTCGCTGCGCGGCGCGGGGATGGAGGACGTCATCTTCGCGGGAACGGCCACCCGCCCCGCGCGCGACTTCGCCGAAGTCGCACTGCATGCCGAGGGGGTGGGCGCGGACGACGAGGTCGAAGTCGTCCGCCGGATCGAGCGCGGCGCGGGCTCGGCATACCGCATCAACGGCCGCGACGTCCGCGCCAAGGATGTCGGCTTGCTGTTCGCCGATTCGGCGACCGGTGCGCATTCGCCCGCCTTGGTCAGCCAGGGGCGGATCGGCGCAATCATTGCCGCGCGCCCCGCCGAGCGCCGCGCGATGCTCGAGGAAGCCGCCGGCATCGCCGGGCTCCACGTCCGCCGCAAGGATGCCGAGCAGAAGCTGCGCGCGACCGAGGCCAACCTGCTCCGCCTCGACGAACTAATCGCCGACCAGGACGCGCGCGCCGCCGCACTCAAGCGCCAGGCGCGCCAGGCGCAGCGCTATCGCGCGCTGTCCGAGCAGATTCGCACCGCCGAGGGACGGATGCTCTTCGCGCGCTGGCGTGACGCCGCCGCCGCCGCCGATCTCGCCAAGCGCGAAGCTGCCGAGTCCGACACGCTGGTGAACGAACGCGCCGAGGCGCAGCGTGCCGCCGCCGCCTATCAGACCACCGCCGCCGCGACGCTCGGCGATGCCCGGACCGCCGCGCAGACCGCGCGCGATGCCGCCACCGGGGCCGGCCACCGGCTCGATACGCTCCGCACCGAACAGGCGACGATCACCCAGCGGCTGGGCGAATTGCGCGCCAGCGCACAGCGGCTGACCGGCGACCGCACCCGCGAAGGCACGCTAGCGAGCGACGCCGCCGAAGCGATCGCACGCCTCGCCACCGAACGCGAAACGCTCGACGCCCGGATTGCCGAGACCGCCGAACGAATCCCCACGCTCGACGCCACGCTCGCACAGGCCGAACGCCAGGCGCGCGATGCCGAGGTCGCGCTCGCCCAGGCGCTCGCCGCGCAAGCCCAAGAGGCCGCCGAGGTCCGCGTCGCGCAAGCCGCGCTCGCCGCCGCCCGCGCCCGGCTCGATCGCGCCACCCGCGACCGCGCGCGCATCGCCGCCGAGGCACAGGCGCTCGGCGACGCCGCCCCGCTCCACGCCGAGCGCACCCGCGCCGCCGATTCCCGTGCGCAAGCCGCGCGCCACGCCGAAACCGCGCGCGCCGCGCTCGCGCAAGCCGATGCCGAGGAACGCGGCGCGATCGACACGCGCGGTCGCGCGCAATCGGCGCGCGCGGCAGCACACGCCGAACTAGCCGCGCTCGACAGCGAATCCGCCGCGCTCGCCAAGGCGACCCGCCCCGCCGGGCGCGTGCGGCTGCTCGATTCGGTGGTCCCCGCCCCGGGCTATGAGCGCGCGCTCGCCGCTGCGCTCGGAGACGATCTCGAAGCCGGGCTCGACGCCAGCGCCGAACGCTGGTGGGCCGGGGCGCAGGTGGACCCCGCCGATCCGCCGCCCCCGCAGGGCACGACGCCGCTCGCCGCCCATGTTGAAGCACCCCCCGCGCTGGCGCGCCGCCTCGCCCAGATCCTCGTCGCCGAAAGCGACAGCGGCCAGCCGCTCGCGGTCGGCCAGCGGCTGGTGACCTTGAACGGCGTGCTTCGCCGCTGGGACGGCTATGTCGCCAAGAGCGGCGGCGCGGCGGCTGCCGAACGGCTCGAACGAATCAGCCGGCTGCGCGCGATCGAAGCGCTGCGCCCCGCCGCGATCCGCGCGGTCGACAGCGCCGATGGCGAACTCGCGCGGATCGAGGCGGTCATCGCCGAATCGCGCCGCGCCGCCGCCGATGCCCGCCGCGTGCTCGACCAGTCCGACCGGACAGAACGCGAAATGGCGCGCGCCGAGGATCGCGCCGCGGGCCAGCTCGAACGCCTTGACGCCCAGCGCGCCGACCTCGACGCCCGCGGCCAGCGGATCGAAGCCGATCTCCACGAGGCAGAGGCCGAAGAGACCCGCGCCGCGCAGGCGATCACCGCGCTCCCCGACGGCACCGCGACCCGTGAAGCCGTCGCCAAACTGTCGAGCGAAGCCGAATCGCGCCGCGCCGCCGCAGCGCAGGCGCGCGCCGAACGCGCCACGCTCGATCGCGCATTGGCGCAGGACCGCGAACGCCACGCTGCCGCCACCGCCGAGGCCAAGAGCTGGCGCGCCCGCGCCGGCGAGGCCGCACGCCGGATCGCCGACATCGACAAGCGCGCCGCCGACCTTGCCCAGGAAACGCAGACGCTCGCCGACAAGCCCGTCGCGCTGGCGCTGGCGATCGACGAAGCCACCAGCGCCGCCGCCGCCACCCGTGCGCAGGCCGAAACCCTCGCCACCGCCGAACGCGCTGCCGAAGCCGCGCTCCGCCTTACCGAAGACACCGCGCGCCAGGCCGCCGAAGCCTTGAGCGAAGCGCGCGAGCGCCGGGCGGGCGCGGCCGCGCGTGCGGAAAACCAGCAGCAACGCCGCCTCGAGCTCGGCCGCGTCTCGGGCGAGCGCTTCGAATGCCCGCCGCCCTTGCTGCCCGAACGCGCGGGCTTCGCCTCGGCGAGCGTCGGCGCGCCCGACGACGAAGCCGCGGCGCACGACCGGCTCGTCGCCGAACGCGAGCGGATCGGCGCGGTGAACCTGATCGCCGACAGCGAACTCGCCGAACTCGAAACCGAAAGCGCGAACAACGCCCGCCAGCGCGCCGAACTTGGCGAAGCCGTCGCGCGGCTGCGCGGCTCGATCGGCACGCTCAACCGCGAGGGGCGGCAGCGATTGCTCGCGGCGTTCGAGGCGGTCGACGGCCATTTCCGTCGGCTGTTCGCGACACTGTTCGACGGCGGCGAGGCGCATCTGGAGCTCGTCGATTCGGACGATCCGCTCGAAGCCGGGCTCGAGATCATGGCGCAGCCGCCGGGCAAGAAGCTGCAATCGCTCACGCTGCTGTCGGGCGGCGAACAGGCGCTCACCGCGGTCGCGCTGATCTTCGGGCTGTTCCTCACCAATCCCGCGCCGATCTGCGTCCTCGACGAAGTCGACGCCCCGCTCGACGATGCCAATATCGATCGCTTCTGCGACTTGCTCGAGGTGATGACTCGCGAAACCGAGACCCGCTATCTGATCGTCACGCACAACGCCGCGACGATGAGCCGGATGCACCGATTGTTCGGCGTCACGATGGTCGAACGCGGGGTATCGCGGCTGGTATCGGTCGATCTCGGCAGCGCCGAGGGGCTGCTCGCGGCGGAATAGGCCTCAGCCCACCTGTACCCAAAGCGCGGTGGCATCGTCACATCGCTTGAAGCGCGGAAAGCGCACGCACGTCGCATCCTCGGCCTCGATGCCGCGCAATTCGCACGCCAGCGCTGCCAGCCCGCGCGCCTCGACCGCCGCGATCAGCCCCGCGCCGTCATAGGCGCCATAGGCATCGACCAGCGCCGAAAACCCGTCGCTCATCAGCAGCAGCATGTCGCCGCGCGCGACGGGCACCCGCGCGGTGGTGAGCACCGCCTGCGATCGCCCCGCATTCACCCCCAGCACCCGCCGGCCGGGCCGTCCGCGCGCCGCGCGGCGATCGGCGGTGACCAACGGCGCGCGCTTCTTGGCCGCGCCGATCCCAACCCCCAAAGCCGCCGCCTGCGCGCGCTCGCCCGATCGGTCGGGGGCCGCGCCGATCCAGCGGACCGAATCGCCGTGGCGGAGCAACCCCGCGCAATCGCCGATCCAGCCGCAATCGAGCTGGTCGCCGACGATCGACACCGCCAGCATCGATCCGCTGGGCAATTCCCACGCGGCTTCGGGCTCGCGCCGATGCTCGCTGCGATAGCGGCGCTCGATCACCGCGAACACGTCGCTGCACACCCGCGCGATCGATCCGGGCGCGACACCCGCGAACGCCGCATCGGTCACGCTCGCCAGCCACGCCGCGCCGCCGCGCTCGCCGAGCAGCCCCGGCGGCCCCAGATCGGTCGCGCCGTCGATCACCCAGGCGAGCGTGTCGCCACAGCCTGCACGGTCGTCATTGGGGGTGGCGGCGTCGCCGGCCAGGCCGATCGACTGGAGCAGGTCGAAATGCATGGGGGCAGGCGTAGCCTAGCTTCATGACAGTTCGGTATCGCCCTTCTCCCCTCCCTGGAAGGGAGGGGCCGGGCGTGGGTCGAGTGCTCGCGCTACGGCGGCGACAGGTGCGAGGAGAGCCATCTCCAGGCCCCTACCCACCCCCAACCCCTCCCTTTCAGGGAGGGGAGCTTTTACTCAGCGAACAGCAGCACCGGAGTCTCGAGCAGCTTCTTCACCGCCTGGACATAGCTTGCCGCGTCGAAGCCATCGACGACGCGGTGGTCGCAGCTGATCGACAGGTTCATCAGCTTGGCGCGCACCAGGTCGTCGCCGCGGAACATCGGCCGCTCGACGATCTTGTTCGGCCCGATGATCGCCACCTCGGGGCGGTTGATGACCGGCGTCGTCGCGATCCCACCCAGCGGCCCGAGCGAGGTGATCGTCAGCGTCGATCCCGACAGCTCGTCGGACTTTGCCTTGCCGGTGCGCGCGGCGTCGGCCAGCCGGCCGATCTCGCTCGCCAATTGCCAGACATTCTTGTCCTGCGCGTCGCGGATCACCGGCACCATCAGCCCGGCATCGGTCTGCGTCGCCATCCCCAGATGCACGCTGCCATGCCGAGTCACGACGCCGGCTTCGTCGTCATAACGCGCGTTGAGCATCGGGAAATCGGGAATCGAGCGACAGATCGCGACGATCAGCAGTGGCAGCATCGTCAGCTTGGGCCGCGCGCCGCGATTGGCGTTGAGATCGGCGCGCATCTCTTCCAGCGCGGTGACGTCGATCTCGTCGACATAGGTGAAATGCGGGATCGCGCGCTTCGATGCCGCCATATTCTCGGCGATCCGCCGGCGCATCCCGATCACCTTGACCGGCACATCGGCGCGCGCGCGGCTGGCCCCCGGCGCGTGATAACCCTCGCCGCCGCCATAGCGCAGATACGCATCGAGATCGGCGTGGCGGACGTGATTGCCATCGGATTTCACCGAGGCGAGGTCGACGCCCAGCGCCTTGGCACGCGCACGCACCGCCGGCGAAGCCAGCACCTGCTGCTGCTCCCTCTCCCCCCCGGGGAGAGGGCCGGGGAGAGGGGCAGTCGGGGCAGCTGGCGCAGTAGGCGAGGTTGGCGTGCCATTACTGCCCCTCTCCCAACCCTCTCCCCGGAGGGGAGAGGGCTTTTCGGGCTCGCCGAGCCCCGCGTCCTTCGCCTCAACACGAATCCGCGCATCTTCCTCGGGCGTGGGACACACCGCTTGCGCGTCGCTCGCCTCCTCGACCCCCGGATTCTCCGCGACCATCGTGTCGCTCTCGGTCACCGCCTCGGTTTCGATCACCACCAAGGTTGCGCCGATCGCCACATGGTCGCCGACCTCGCCCGCAAGTTCGACGACGATCCCCGACACCGGCGATTCCATCTCGACGGTCGCCTTGTCGGTCATCATGTCGGCGATCTGCTGGTCTTCCTCGACCCGGTCGCCGACCGCGATATGCCATTGGACGATCTCGGCCTCGGCAATGCCTTCGCCGATATCGGGCAGGCGGAAAGAGAAACGCGCCATTAAAACACTCCGTTCGTGTCGAGCGAAGTCGAGACACCTTGGGTCATACACACGCTTCCGTTTCTCGACTTCGCTCGAAACGAACGGAAGGGACCGACGCGCACGTCAGTCCTTCATGATTTTCTTGAGCGCCTGTCCGATGCGGACCGGCCCCGGGAAATACGCCCATTCCAGGCTGTGCGGATACGGCGTGTCGAACCCCGTCACCCGCTCGACCGGCGCTTCGAGGTGGTAGAAGCAGCGCTCCTGCACCAATGCCGCCAGCTCGGCGCCGAAACCGCCGGTGCGCGTCGCTTCGTGGACAACCATGCAGCGCCCGGTCTTCTTCACTGATGCCTCGATCGTCTCGATGTCGAGCGGCACCAGCGTGCGAAGGTCGATCACCTCGGCGTCGACGCCGGCTTCCTCGACCGTCGCGATCGCGACATGCACCATCGTGCCATAGGCCAGAATCGTCAGGTCGTTGCCCGCCCGCGCGATCGCCGCCTTGCCCAGCGGGATCTTGTAATAGCCCGTCGGCACTTCGCCCGCGGGATGTGCCGACCAGTTCTTGGCGGGCTTGTCCCAATAGCCGTCGAACGGGCCGTTATAGATCCGCTTGGGCTCGAAGAAGAGCACCGGATCATTATCCTCGATCGCCGAGATCAACAGCCCCTTGGCATCATAGGGCGTTGCCGGAATCACGGTCTTGATCCCCGAGACATGGGTGAAGATGCCCTCGGGCGACTGCGAATGCGTCTGCCCGCCGAAAATCCCGCCGCCAAAGGGCGAGCGCACCGTGATCGGCGAAATGAACTCGCCCGCCGAACGATAACGCAGCCGCGCGGCTTCGGAGACCAATTGGTCGAGCGCAGGATAGATGTAATCGGCGAACTGGATTTCGGGCACCGGGCGCAGGCCATAGGCACCCATTCCCACCGCGACGCCGATGATGCCGCATTCGGTGATCGGCGTGTCGAACACCCGCGTCTTGCCATATTTCGCCTGCAATCCCGCGGTCGCGCGGAAGACGCCGCCGAAATAGCCGACATCCTCGCCCATCACGATGACATCGGGATCGCGCGCCATCACGACGTCCATCGCCGAATTAATCGCCTGGATCATGTTCATGCGGGTGGTTTCGCCGGGGGCTTCAGTGCCGGCTTCGGCGTCTGCTTGGGTCACGTCACTCACCACATCCACTCCGTCACCCCAGCGAAAGCTGGGGTCTCTGCGTAGCCGTCCGCGCGCTTGCGGCACGAGACCCCAGCCTTCGCTGGGGTGACGACTGGAATTTTCACTTTCTCGCCCATGGCCGCCCGCTCGCTTCTTCCTCGGCGAGCATCTGCGCGCGCTGTTCCTTCAGATGCCAGGGCATTTCCTCGAACACCCCTTCGAACAGCGTGTCGAGCGGCTGGTGCAACCCGTGCCCCAATATGCCGTTGGCCTCGGCCTCTTTCTGGCAACGCTTCACCAGCTCGGCGAGCTCGAGATCCTGCGCCGCGTGGCGTTCTTCGTCCCATTCTCCCAACCGAACCAAATGCCCCTTCAGCCGCGCGATCGGATCGCCCAGCGGCCAATCGCTGGCTTCATTGGCCGATCGATATTGCGACGGATCGTCCGAGGTCGAATGCCCTTCGGCACGATAGGTGAAATGCTCGATCAGCGTCGGACCCTGGTTGGTCCGCGCGCGCTCGGCTGCCCATTCGGTCGCGGCGTACACCGCCAGCGCGTCGTTGCCGTCGATGCGCAGGCCGGCAATGCCATAGCCCAGCGCGCGCGCGGCGAAAGTCGTCGATTCGGCACCGGCAAACCCCGAAAAGCTCGAAATCGCCCATTGGTTGTTGACGACGTTCAGGATCACCGGCGCGCGATAGACGCTGGCGAAGGTGCAGGCCGAATGGAAATCGCCCTCGGCGGTCGATCCCTCGCCGCACCAGGTGGCGGCGATCCGCGTGTCGCCCTTGGCGGCGCTCGCCATCGCCCAGCCCACCGCCTGCGGATATTGCGTCGCCAGATTGCCCGAGATCGAGAAGAATGCCCCCTCGCGCGTCGAATACATGATCGGCAATTGCTTGCCCTGCAGCCGGTCGCCCTTGTTCGAATAAATCTGGTTCATCATGTCCACCAGCGACCAATCGCGCGCGATCAGGATGCCCTGCTGGCGATAGCTGGGAAAGGTCATGTCGTCGCGCTGCAACGCCATCGTCGCGGCGACCGCGACCGCCTCTTCGCCGGTGCATTTCATGTAGAAGCTGGTCTTGCCCTGCCGCTGCGCGCGGAACATCCGCTCATCGAACGCGCGCACCAGCGCCATGTAGCGCAGCATCCGCCGAAGCGTGTCGGGGGTCAGCCGCGGTGCCCATGGCCCCACCGCATTGCCCTCATCGTCGAGCACGCGGACCAGCCCATAGGCCAGCTCGTGAAACTGCGCCGCCGGCTCGGCGGGGTCGGGGCGGCGGCCGCTGCCCGCAGGCGGCACGATCACGTCGCTGTATTCGGCCTGGTCGCCCGGGCGGAATTTGGGCTCGGGCACGTGGAGCGACAGCGGGGGCAGGTTGGCGCGGGGTTCGCCGGTCAAGACACTCTCCAGATTCGCCTCGGACGTCGCTTGGACAACGCTCCAGAGCCGGTTCGGCGCCTTGTTATAAAGTTTCAAATGATATTACCAGCCCGTCTATCGGCCAGGGCGGGCGATTGACCACGCGCGATACGCTTCATATACGAATCATATTGCCGCCAATTGGAGACCATCGCCGATGGGTATCGTGAAGATCGACGACCAGCTGCACGAGGAAGCGCGCCGCGCCAGCAATGTCATGTGCCGATCGATCAACGCACAGGCCGAATTCTGGATGAAGATCGGCATGCTCGCCGAGGCCAATCCGACGCTGTCGTTCAACGCCATCGTCCAGCGCCAGCTCGAACGCGCGCAGCCGCATCTGAACGAGGTACAAGCTGCCTGACTTGATCAAGACCGCCGACGAGCTTGCGTTGATGCGGATCTCGGGCCGGCTGCTCGCGTCGGTGTTCGAGATGCTCGACACGCTCGACCTTGCCGGCATGTCGACGCTCGCGGTCAACGATCTGGTCGAACGCTACATCACGCACGACCTGGCCGCACGCCCCGCGAGCAAGGGACAATATGGCTTCGCCTATGTCCTCAACTGCTCGATCAACCAGGTCGTCTGCCACGGCGTTCCCGACGCCGCCGCGATCATCGCCGATGGCGACATCGTCAATTTCGACATCACGCTCGAAAAAAACGGCTTCATCGCCGATTCGAGCAAGACCTATATCGTCGGCAACGCCTCCGCGCCCGCGTGGCGGCTGGTGCGCGCGGCGCAGGCGGCGATGTGGCAGGGGATCGCGCAGGTCCGCCCCGGCGCGCATCTGGGCGATATCGGCTTTGCGATCGAGCGCCACGCCAAGCAGCATGGCTATGCGATCGTCCGCGAATATTGCGGCCACGGCATCGGCCGCGAGATGCACGAGGAGCCGCAGGTGCTCGCCTTCGGCCGCCGCGGCAGCGGGATGCGGCTGCGCGAAGGGATGGTCTTCACGATCGAACCGATGGTCAACCAGGGCACGCGCCGGACCGAGACCGCCGAGGACGGCTGGACCGTCGTCACCGCCGACGGTCGGCTTTCGGCGCAGTTCGAGCATACCGTCGCGGTCACGCGCACCGGGGTCGAGGTCCTGACGCTGCGCCAGGACGAAACGCCACGAAGCGAACGCTAGCCCGGCTTTTCCACTCGGTTAACCTTTGGCGCCTAGTCAAACTTGATCCAGTATAAGCCAGGACGGGCCATGCGTATCGATCAACTCGACCCCACCCCCACCGCCGCCGAGCCGCTCGAAATACCCAGCGAGCTGCTCGAAAGCGTCCATCGCCACCAGGCGCATCTGGCGGCACTCATCGCCAGCATGCGCGCCGCCGGAGTCGAACACGACACGATCGAGAGCAGCGTGCGTACGCTGGTCGACAGCTATGCCGACGAGCTTACCGCCGCGATCCGCGAGATGATGAAGGGGGATGCGGCATGACGACCGACATGCTGTTGCACGACGACGAGGCGCGGATCGCCGCGCTCCACCGGCTGAGCGTGCTCGACACCGCGGTCGAGGAACCGTTCGAAAAGATCGTCACGCTGGTGCGTACCGTGCTCGCGGTACCGATCGCGACCGTGACCTTGGTCGATCGCGACCGCCAGTGGTTCAAGGCCAAGCGCGGGGTCGATGCCGACCAGACGCCGCGGTCGATATCGTTCTGCACCCACACCATCCAGCAACGCACGCCGTTCGTCGTCGAGAATGCCGATCTCGATCCGCGTTTCGCCGGCACCGCGCTGGTCGCCGGCCCGCCTTATATCAAAAGCTATGCCGGCATCCCGCTGCGCACGCCCGAGGGCTATAACATCGGCGCGCTGTGCGCGATGGATACGCGGCCGCGCCATTTCAGCCCAGCCGACCTCGCGATCCTGTCGAACTTCGCCAACATCGTGTGCGACGAGCTCGAGCTGCGGCTGATCGCGCAGGTCGATCACCTCACCGGCGCGCTCACCCGCCGCGGCTTCGTCGCGCAGGCCGAGCGCGAGATCGCGCGCGCCCGCCGCTATGGTCGCCCGAGCAGCCTGGTGATGCTCGATCTCGATCACTTCAAATCGGTCAACGACACCCATGGCCATCCCGCGGGCGACCGGGTGCTGAACCAGGTCGCCAGGATCGCTGGCGGCGCGCTTCGCCCCAGCGACGTGTTCGGCCGGCTGGGGGGCGAGGAATTCGCGATCCTGCTGCCCGAAACCGCGGCCAGCGACGCGGTGGTCGTCGCCGACCGCCTGCGCGGCATGATCGCGCAAAACCCGGTCATGCTCGATGGCGATGTCGTGATCGACGTCACCGCCAGCATGGGGGTCGCGGCGCTCGGCCCCGACATGACATCCTTCGCGCAATGGCTCGAGCGCGCCGACACGATGCTCTACGCCGCCAAGGCAGGCGGGCGGAATTGCACGCGGATGGCTGCCTAGCAGCCGCGGCGGCGGACGGCAGACCAGCCTCCGCCGCCGCCCTGACGGTTAGCGCGGCAGCGTCAGCGGCGGCGAATAATCGGCCATCGTCATGAAGACGCTGTCGACCTTGGCGACCAGCTTGCCGTTCGCCTCCGACGCCGCCGCCACCGCGCGCCACTCGGGATCGGCGCCGAACGCCTTCCAGCTCGCCTCGCGCGCCGCGCGGCTGGGATAAGCCAGCACATACACGATCCGCCCCTCGGCCGCGGCCTGTGTCGGCTGCTCGTTCCAATAGGCGACGTTGCGCATCCCGTGCTTGGCGAACAGCCCCAGCGTATGCTCGCGGAACCGCGCATTCAGCGCCGCAAGCTTGCCCGGCGCGGGGTAATAGATGCGCAGTTCATAGAACAACGCCTGCGGATCGACCGCAGCCTCCTGCGCCGAAGCAGGGATCGCGCAGGCAACAAGGGCAAGACAGGCAAGGGCAGAGCGCATGGGGGACTCCCGGGGGTGGTGAAGGGTTGGGCACGCAGCTTGTCTAGGCGCCGGCGGAGGCGTTCGCCAAGGTATCGCCACCTATCGTTCAGGCACGACCGGCGGCGCCCGTGACCGATCACCCGCGATGGAACGCATACACTGCGTCGAGGCGCAACCGTTGCAGGGAGCGGCTGCTTGCCTATCGCATAAAATACCCGTTCACCTTCCAATCGTCACCTTCCCGGGCCAGCACGACGGTTTCGATTGCGCCGGGCTTTTGCGCAAAATCCGTTTTGAACACGACAATTTCATACTCGCCCGCAGGTGCGCCGGGGAGCGACGACGCCTTGGTCGCGCTTTGCAGCGTCCGCGAAGACATGGGTCCGAACGGCTGTCGCACAGGCTGAATGGTTGAAGCCCACCGCGCTTTCGGCATTTGGGATTTGAACAATGCCCCTGCTGCATTCCAGCTTTCGTCCCAACGCTGGTCGTCGAGCAGCAAGACCCAAGCACCCGCAGCGACCGTGGCAGGCGATTGGACGGCATTCGGCGCCGTCTCGACACGATCGCCATTCGGGGCCTGCGGCGATTCCGTGCCGCCGTTTCCGAAAAATGCGAACGAAAGCACGGCTGCGGCAATGAGAAGCGACATGATGAGCATTCCTCCACTGAGCCAGAACAGGGAACGCCCCCCGGTTCGGCGTTCATCCGAATGCTGACGATCTTCCCCATCGACCGGCGTCAGGGCGACCCCCAATTCTTTGTCCACAAGCAAATTGGGATCGTCGCGCTCGACTTCATCCAGCAGCCGCGCTGCCTCGCGGCTGCTGGAAACCGCCAGTTTTCGCCGCGCATCGCGCAGCCGCTCGTTCACCGTATGAACCGACAGGTCCAGACTACGCGCAATCGATTTGGCGTCGTGGCCGCCAAGCAGAAGCCGAAGCGTCTCCTTCTCGCGTTCGGTGAGTGCTTGTACCCCTTCGGCCATTATCGAAGCGATCTGCCAGGCGTTCTATGTGCCAGCCATGACAAGGGTCCGTCTCCCTGCACAGGATTCGCAACGATCATCATGTTGGCATCGGCCCAAGACGCCGTGAAGTCGTGACATAGCCGATCTTAGTCCGATGGATCCCAGCGTGCGGCCTTAACGGGGCTCCCCCACCCTCACCCCGCGACCACGATCTGCTCGATCGTCCCGAAGATCGCGTGGTGGCGTTCGTCTTCGGCCCAGATGCGCACCGTGTCGCCGGCTTTCAGGAACGGCGTTACCGGCTTGCCGCCTTCGATCGTCTCGATCATCCGCACCTCGGCGATGCACGAATAGCCGACGCCGCCCGCCGCCACCGGCTTGCCCGGGCCGCCATTCGCGTCGCGGTTCGAGACCGTGCCCGATCCGATGATCGTTCCCGCGCCCAGCGCGCGCGTCTTGGCGGCGTGCGCGATCAGCGTGCCGAAATCGAAGGTCATGTCCTCGCCCGCCTGCGCGCGGCCGAAGGGCTGGCCGTTGAGGTCGACGTTGAGCGCGCGGTGCAACTTGCCGTCGGCCCAGGCATCGCCGAGCGAATCGGGGGTCACGAACACCGGCGAAAAGGCGCTGGCGGGCTTCGACTGGAAGAAGCCGAACCCCTTGGCGAGTTCGCCGGGGATCAGGTTGCGCAAGCTGACGTCGTTGGTCAGCCCGACCAGCCGCACCGCCGCCAGCGCCTGATCGCGGCTCGCGCCTGCGGGTACGTCGCCGGTCACCACCACCACTTCGGCCTCGAGGTCGCAGCCCCAGGCCTCGTCGGCGAGCGGGATGTCGTCGCGCGGCCCCAGGAACCCGTCGGACCCGCCCTGGTACATCAGCGGATCGTGCCAGAACGTCTCGGGCATCTCGGCACCGCGCGCCTGCCGCACCAGCGCGACATGGTTCACATAGGCCGATCCATCGGCCCATTGATACGCGCGCGGCAGCGGTGCCGCGGCCTGGCGCTCGTGGAAGCGCATCATCGGGATCGCCTCGTGGTTGAGGTCGGTCGCCAGGTTGCGCAGCGCCGCCTCGACCGCATCCCAGTCGTCGAGCGCGGCCTGCAGCGTCGGCGCGATATGCCCGGCGTCGGCGCACCACGCCAGATCGTCGGACACCACCACCAACCGTCCGTCGCGACCATGCTTCAGGCTTGCCAGCTTCATCGCGCTCTCCACTATTTTTTAGCACTGTTTTCGCGTACCTGCATAGCCGCTGGCGCCGCGAAGTCGAGCGCTTCGCGGCAGTTGACAGTCCCCCTTTCGCTCCCCATCGACGAGCGATGCAGCGCGGCCTTGGCTTCCTCGATCACCCCGGCGAGATGGCCGGCCGAATCCGCGCACAGGATTGGTCGCGGCACCCGCTGGGTGCGCCCGAAACCTGGCCGCAGGCGCTGCGATTCATCCTCGATCTGGTGCTGTCGTCGAGCTTCCCGATGGCGATCTATTGGGGCCGCGACTATCATTTGCTCTACAACGACGCGTGGTCGGCGATCCCCGCCGATCGCCACCCCTGGGCACTCGGCCGCCCCGGCGCCGAGGTCTGGGCCGATATCTGGGACGTCGTCGGCCCCGATTTCGATCGCGCGCGCGACGAAGGCGTGGGGTTCGCGAGCTACGATCAGCTGCTGATGATGGAGCGCGATGGCGTTCCCCGCGAAACCTATTGGAACTATAGCGGCACCCCGGTCCGCGACGAATATGGCAAGGTCGCGGGGCTGCTCAACCAGGGCAACGAGACGACGCGGTTCGTGCTCGCCGAGCGCGAGCGCCGCGCCGAATTGCGCCGGCTGCACGAACTCTTCCACCAGTCGCCCGGCGCGGTCGCGCTGCTGCACGGCCCCGAACACCGCTTCGAGCTGGCCAACGACGCCTTTCTCGGCCTCGTCGGGCGCCGCGACCTGCTGGGCAAGCGCGTCGCCGAAGCGATGCCCGAGGTGGTCGACCAGGGCTTCGTCGCGTTGCTCGACAATGTCTTTTCCACCGGCAAGACCTATCGCGCCTGGGGCGAGGCGGTGCGGCTGGCGCGGTCGGGCGATGGCGCGCTCGAGGAACGCGTCGTCGATTTCGTCTATCAGCCGATCCGCAACGCCGCGGGCACCGTCACCGATATCTTCATCCAGGCGACCGACATCACCGATCGCGCCCAAGCCGAAGCCGCGCTGCGCGAAAGCCAGGCGCGGCTGCAATTGGCGCTCAACGTCTCGCAGGGCGTCGGCACCTGGGACTGGGACGTCGTCAACGATCGGGTGACCGCCGATGCGGGCTTCGCGCGGTTGTACGGCGTCGAGGAGCAAACCGCGCAGATCGGCGCCCCGCTGGTCGATTTCTTCTCGGCGATCCACCCCGACGATGCCGAGCGCGTCCGCACCGCGGTCGATTCGACGCTGCTGACCGGGGCGGCATTCTCCGAGGAATATCGCCTCGTCCAGCCCGATGGCAGCATCCGCTGGGTCGCAGCACAAGGGCGCGCGCTGCGCAGCGACGGCGGCGACATGGCGCGCTTCCCCGGCATCACCTTCGACATCACCAACCGCAAGGCCGCCGAGGAAGCCGCGCGCTCGACCGCCGAGGAATTGCGCGCCGCAACCGAGGCGCAGGCGTTTCTCTATGCGCTCGCCGAGCGCCAGCGCGCGCTCGACACTCCCGAGGCGATCATGCGCTTCACCGCAAGTGCGCTCGGCGAGCGGCTGGGGCTCGATCGCGCGGGCTTTTACCGCGTCGGCGAGAATGGCGATATCGACCTGGGTCCCGGCTGGACCAACGGCACGATGCCCGAACTGCGCGGCCCGCTCACTGCAGACGAGCTCGGCGCAGTCCAGCGCGCACAATATGAATCGGGGCGCACGCTGATCGTCAGCGACACGACGCGCGATCCCAGCTTTAACGGGTCGGCGATCGCACGGACCACGGTGGCGGCGATCGGCGTGCCGCTGCTGCGCCACGGCCGCTGGGTGGCGAGCATGTACGGCAATTGCGCCAGCCCGCGCGAATGGCCCGCCGAGGAAGTCGCCTTCATCGAAGCCGTCGCCGAAATCACCTGGGACGCGGTCGAGCGCGTCGGCGCGGTCGCCGCGCTCAAGGAAAGCGAAGGCAAGTTCCGCGCGATCGCCAATTCGATCGACCATATGGTCTGGTCGTCGCTCCCCAATGGGCGGATCGATTATCTCAACCAGCGCTGGCACGATTTCACCGGCACGAGCGATGGCGCGATGGTCGGCGACGCCTGGTCGCAGGTCGTCCATCCCGACGAGCGCGGCGAGGCGGTCGAACGCTGGCGCCACGCGCTCGAAACCGGCGAGCCCTATCACCTCGAATATCGCATGCGCCACGCCGCCTCGAACGGCTGGCGCTGGGTGCTCGCACGCGCCAGCGCAGTGCGCGACGATGGCGGCGCGATCACCCGCTGGTTCGGCACCTGCACCGACATCCAGGACATCGTCGATGCGCGCGAGATCCTGTCGCGATCGCGCGAGGAGCTCGAGCGCGCGGTGAACGAGCGCACCCGCCAGCTGATGAGCGCCGAGGACCAGTTGCGCCAGGCGCAGAAGATGGAGGCGGTCGGCCAGCTCACCGGCGGCATCGCGCACGACTTCAACAACATGCTCGCGGTGGTGATCGGCGCGCTCGACCTGCTCGAACGCCGGCTGGCGCAGGGATCGACCGACGTTTCGCGCTATGTGATGGCAGCGCGCGACGGTGCGACGCGCGCCGCGGGGCTGACCCAGCGATTGCTCGCCTTTGCGCGCCAAAGCCCGCTCGCGGCGCGGCCGATCGACGTCAACCAGATGGTGCGCGGGATGATCGAGCTGCTGATCCGCACGATCGGCGACGATATCCGCGTCGAAACCAAGCTGGGCGAGCTCAGCGGCAGCGCGATCGCCGATCCCAGCCAGCTCGAAAATGTCATCCTCAACTTGGCGGTCAACGCGCGCGACGCGATGCCGCGCGGCGGCACGCTGACGATCGAAACCGACCGCGCGCAGATCGGGGCCGACATCGCCGCTGGCTATGGCATCAGCCCCGGCGACTATATCACCATCGCGGTCGCCGACACCGGCGAGGGGATGGCCCCCGAAACCGCCGCGCGCGCGTTCGAACCCTTCTTCACCACCAAGGGGGTGGGCAAGGGTACCGGGCTGGGGCTCAGCCAGGTGTTCGGCTTCGTCCGCCAGTCGGCGGGGCATGTCCGGATCGACAGCCAGCAGGGCAGCGGCACCACCGTCTGCGTCTATCTTCCCGCGGCCAGCGCGGTCCCCGCGACCGACCTGCCGCCGCGCGCGAAGACGCTGGTGCGCGGCGCCGAGGTGGTGCTGGTGGTCGAGGACGAAGACCGCGTGCGTGCGCATTCGGTCGAGGCGCTGCGCGAACTCGGCTATGACGTCACCCATGCGAGTAGCGGTGCCGAGGCGATCGCGATGCTCGACGCCGGCCGCCGCCCCGCGTTGCTGTTCACCGATGTGGTGATGCCCGGCATGACCGGCCCCGAACTCGCGCGGCTGGCGCGCGACCGGCTGCCCGGGCTGCGCGTGCTCTACACCAGCGGCTATACCGGCGACGCCGCGGGCGACGACGGGCTGGACGCGCCGATGCTGCCCAAGCCGTTCGACCTGTCGCAGCTCGCGCTCGGCGTCCGCCAGGTGCTCGACGCCTGACTTCGCGGCTTTCGCGCAGGCGGTGGACGCCGCCGCCGCCGCGCGATAGGGCTTGCCCGCATTCCCGACCATCTACGAAGGACGAAGCGCTTTGGCGAACGTGGCAGTAATCGGCGCGCAATGGGGCGACGAGGGCAAGGGCAAGATCGTCGACTGGCTGGCCGAGCGCGCCGACGTCGTCGTGCGCTTCCAGGGCGGGCATAATGCCGGCCACACCTTGGTCGTCGGCGACAAGGTCTATAAGCTGTCGCTGCTGCCGTCGGGCATCGTGCGCGGTACCCCCAGCGTCATCGGCAACGGCGTCGTGCTCGACCCCTGGGCGCTCCGCGACGAGGTCGAGCGGCTGCGCGGCCAGGGGGTCACCGTCTCGCCCGACACGCTGATGATCGCCGACACCTGCGCGCTGATCCTGCCCTTCCACCGCGACCTCGACGGGCTGCGCGAGGATGCCTCAGGCGCGGGCAAGATCGGCACCACCCGGCGCGGCATCGGCCCCGCCTATGAAGACAAGGTCGGTCGCCGCGCGCTTCGCGTCTGCGACCTGGCGCATCTCGACGATCTCGATGCCCAGCTCGATCGCGTCGCCGCGCATCACGACGCGCTGCGCGCCGGCTTTGGCGAACCGCCGATCGACCGCGCCGCACTGATCGAGCAATTGCGCGAGATCGCCGATTTCGTGCTGCAATATGCCCAGCCGGTCTGGCGCTCGCTGAACGAGGCGCGCTCGCGCGGTCGCCGCATCCTGTTCGAGGGCGCGCAGGGCGTGCTGCTCGACATCGATCACGGCACCTATCCGTTCGTCACCTCGTCGAACACGATCGCGGGCACCGCGGCGGGCGGCTCGGGGCTGGGGCCGGCGGCGGTCGGCTTCGTGCTCGGCATCGCCAAGGCCTATACCACGCGCGTCGGATCGGGCCCCTTCCCTACCGAGCTCGAGGACGAGACCGGCGAGCGCCTCGGCGTGCGCGGGCATGAATTCGGCACCGTCACCGGGCGCAAGCGCCGCTGCGGCTGGTTCGACGCGGTGCTGGTACGCCAATCGGCGGCGGTATCGGGGATCACCGGCATCGCGCTCACCAAGCTCGACGTGCTCGACGGGTTCGAGACGATCAACATCTGCACCGGCTATCGGCTGGGCGATGCCACGCTCGACCATTTCCCCGCGCATGCCGCCGATCAGGCGCGCGTGGTGCCGATCTATGAGACGATGGAGGGCTGGTCCGAAACCACCGCTGGCGCGCGAAGCTGGGCCGAACTCCCGGCGCAGGCGATCAAGTATATCCGCCGGATCGAGGAGCTGATCCGCTGCCCGGTGGCATTGGTATCGACCAGCCCCGAGCGCGAGGACACGATCCTGGTCCGCGATCCCTTCTCGGACTGAGGTCGCTCGGACGACACGCACAAAAAAAGGCCCGGCGAATACCGGGCCTTTTTCTTGTCGTTCGACCTTAGCCCTGCGGCGGGGTCGTCGTCGACGATTCGCCCGGCACCTCGGCATCGGTCTCGGGCGTGCCCGCGGGATCGGCGGTCGGGTCGGTCGGCGCGGTCTCGGTCATCGAATCGGGGACCGTCGGATCGGTCGGCGTGGTCTGGCCTTCCATTGCTTCATCGACCGGCGTGCTCGGGGTTCCCGGCGCGGGCATCGTCTGTTTAGGAGCCGTCTGCGTCGGTGCAGTCTGGGCGATGGCTGCGGTCGAACCGCAAAGAATCAGCATGCCTGCAAGGATCTTGGTGCGCATTGTTGCTCTCCGTGATTGAAACTAGTGAGAGCAGAACAGTCGCGCGCAGCTTTGGTCGCACCCCGAAAAACGGTTCATCTTCGATACAGCTCGCTTCTGCGGCGACCCGAGCCTCGCTTCAGCCGCATTGAGCCCGATTCAGCAGTTTCTGGTCGGCGAGCACTAACGCGACCATCGCCTCGACTACCGGCACCCCGCGAATACCGACGCACGGGTCGTGGCGACCACGCGTTGCGATCTCGGCGGCATTGCCCTCGCGGTCGATCGTCTCGACCGGGGTGAGGATCGAACTCGTCGGCTTGAACGCCGCGCGCACGCGGATCGGCTGTCCGGTCGATATCCCGCCCGCAATCCCGCCGGCATGGTTCGCCAGGAAGGTCGGCGCGCCAGCACCGGGCCGCATCGCATCGGCATTGTCCTCGCCGCGCAGCGCCGCCGCGGCAAAGCCGTCGCCGATCTCGACCCCCTTCACCGCGTTGATCGACATGATGCCGCTCGCCAATTCGCTGTCGAGCTTGGCATAGAGCGGCGCGCCCCAGCCCGCGGGAACGCCCGTCGCCTCGCACGCGATCACCGCGCCCAGCGACGATCCCGCCTTGCGCGCCTCGTCGACCAACCGCTCCCAGCGCCTGGCCGCCTCGGCATCGGGGCAGAAGAACGGGTTACGGTCGATCTCGCCGGCGTCGAACCGCGCCGGATCGATCGCGTCGCCGCCGATCGCCTCGACCCAGGCGGTGATCGTCACCTCTGGGATCACCAGCCGCGCGACCGCGCCCGCCGCCACCCGCATCGCAGTCTCGCGCGCGGAAGACCGCCCGCCGCCACGATGGTCGCGAAAGCCGTATTTGGCGTCATAGGCATAATCGGCATGGCCGGGGCGATACGCCTTGGCGACCTCCGAATAATCCTTCGATCGTTGGTCGACATTCTCGATCATCAGGCTGATCGGCGTGCCGGTGCTGCGCCCCTCGAACACCCCCGACAGGATACGCACCGCATCGGGCTCCTGCCGCTGCGTCGTGAAGCGCGACGTGCCTGGCCGGCGCTTGTCGAGGAAGGGCTGGAGATCGGCTTCGCTGAGCGCGATCCCCGGCGGGCAGCCATCAACGACCGCGCCGATCGCGGGGCCATGCGATTCGCCCCAGGTGGTGAACCGGAATACCCGGCCGAAACTATTGTAGCTCATTCGGCGGCCACGGCGTTCCAGCCAGGGCCGAACCGTTCGACCATATAGCGCGCAGTCCCGAAGCGACCCGCCATCAACCCGGCCACGGTGATGTCGACGTCGGACGCTTCCCAGTGCAGCCCGAAGCCGACTGGCGTGGTCTCGACCTTGGCGATCTCGGCCTCGCTGGCATCCTCAAGCCCTTGCACCAACCGCGGCGGAAACATGAACGTGCAGCCGTTGAAGAGTTCGACAATGACGCGGTCGGTCGCGGCGTCGTAGCGTGCCGTCTTCGCGCGTGGTTCGGTCACCATCGCGATTCGGCCGCGCTCTTCGGCGGCGGCGAACTCAGCGTCGGTTGGGTCAGCCATGGATTTCCTTCCAGCGCTCAAGCAGCATCGCTTGCTGCTTGGCGATTTCGCGCATCATACGCCGTTGGTCGGCGCGCGTCATCTCGTTCACGCGCAGGATCTGCGGGGAACCGTCCTCGCCGGCAAGCAGCACCTTGGCTTCACCGTCGCCCCGAACATGAACATGCGCCGGTTCATGATCATCGACGTAGATAACGAAGCGCAGCCCGTGCGCACGATGCACGACCACCATCCCTCAAGCCAGCGCGATATCCGGTGCGTCCTCGGCCTTCATCCCGATCACGTTGTAGCCGGCATCGACATGGTGGATCTCACCGGTCACCCCGCTTGCCAGGTCGCTGCACAGATACAGCCCCGCGCCGCCGACATCCTCGATCGTCACGTTGCGGCGAAGCGGCGCGTTCAGCTCGTTCCATTTGAGGATATAGCGGAAATCGCCGATACCGCTCGCCGCCAGCGTGCGGATCGGCCCCGCCGAGATCGCGTTCACGCGGATGTTGCGCGGCCCCAGGTCCATCGCGAGGTACTTCACCGACATGTCGAGCGCGGCCTTGGCCACCCCCATGACATTATAATGCGGCACGACCTTTTCCGAGCCGTAATAGGTCAATGTCACCAGCGATCCGCCATTGGGCATCATCGCCTGCGCGCGCTGCGCGATCGCGGTGAACGAATAGACGCTGATGTTCATCGTCATCAGGAAATTGTCGAGGCTGGTGTCGTAATAGGCACCGCGCAGCTCGTTCTTGTCCGAAAAGCCGATCGCGTGGACGACGAAGTCGATCGTCTCCCAGCGTTCCTTGAGCGTTTCGAACGCGCGGTCGAGCGCCGCCATGTCCGACACGTCGCAATCGAACAGGAAATCGGAGCCCAATTGTGCGGCAAGCGGTCGCACGCGCTTGGCCAGCGCCTCGCCCTGATAGCTGAACGCCAGCTCGGCGCCCGCGCCCGCGAGCTGCTGCGCGATCCCCCACGCCAGCGAGCGTTCGTTGGCCAGCCCCATGATGAGCCCGCGCTTACCCTGCATCAATCCCGTCACGCCGCACCCGCCTTCTCGTCATTGGGCGCGTCCTCTAGCCCGTTTTCGGGCACTTCCGCCAGTGCGGCGTTCAACTCGGCGCCGATCACCACCCCCAGCCCGATAATGAAGAAGAAGATGAGCGCGATCATCACCCCCGCCAGGCTGCCATAAGTGCGGTCGTAGCCGCCGAGCATCCCCAAGGTCGGCGGCAGCAACGCGGTGGTGGCGTTCCACCAGATCGTCACCACCAACGGCCCCGGCCATTTGGGACATTTCGACCAGCGCCAGCGCGACGGGGTGAGCGTGTAGAACAGCATGTACAGCGCGCCGAACAGCGCCACCGCGGGCGCGATCCGGCTGAGCGACACGATCCGCGCGGCATCCGATGCGAAGGGCAACAGCCGCGTGATGAAGGTCTCGGCGCCGGTCAGGATCACCTGGAAGCTGAACGCCACCATCACCAGGATCACCGAGGCAAGGATCAGCCCGACCGACCCCAGCCGATATTCCCAGAACGGCCGCGACATCGTCACGCCATAGGCGCGGCGCAGGATCAGCCGCACCGTCTCGACGAAGCTCGCGGTGGTCCACAGCCCGACGACCACACCGAACCACACCAGCGATCCGGCGCGCGCCGCCAGCACATCGGTGATCGGCTGTTGCAGCAGCACCGCGACCTCGGGCGGCACCGTCTGCAGGAACGCGTTCAGCGCCTGCAACCCATCGCCGGTCCGCCCAAAGATCTGCGCGATCGATGCCGCGACGATAAAGAAGGGGAACAGTGTCAGCAGCGACAGATAGGCGAGGTTGCCGGCGTGCATGAAGCCGTCGTCATAGGTTCCCAGCGCCACCCGCCTGGCGACCTCGATGAACCGGTCGCCGATCCCCAGCGACGCCAACCGCCGCCGCATCCCGCTCCTGGCGCGCGCCTCGGGGGTATATTCGGGGGGCGAGGCTTCAGTCACGGATACAGGCCCTCACCCTATCGCGCCTTCGGCGCTCTTCCCTCTCCCGCCTGCGGGAGAGGGAGGGAGGCGCGCAGCGCCGGAAGGGTGAGGGCCTGTCCAAGTAATTTCAAACCCCGAACCGCGCGCGCGGATCGCCCCGGTCGCGGCCCGCCCACCCCTCGACGAACGCCGCCAGCGCGGCATCGTCGGCGGGCAGCTCGATCATCAGCGTCACCAGCTCGTCGCCGCGCCCGCCGGTCTTCTTGTGAAACCCGCGCCCCTTGATCCGCAGCGTCTTGCCCGAGCTCGACCCCTTGGGCACCGTCAGCATCACCGCGCCATCGGGGGTGGGCACGCGCACCGGGCCGCCGAGCACCGCCTCGGCCAGGCTCACCGGCAGGTCGAGCCGGATATCGTCGCCGTCGCGGGTGAAGAAGCGGTGCGGCTGGACCTCGATCGTCACGATCGCATCGCCCGCGCCCCCCGGCCCCGGCTGGCCCTTGCCCGCCAGCCGCATCTGGGTGCCGTTCTCGACCCCCGCGGGCAGTTTCAGGTCGATCGTCTTGCCGTCGCCCAGCGTGATCCGCTGCGGCGCGAGCGTCGCTGCATCGATGAAGGGCACCGCCAGCCGATAGGCCGCATTCGCGCCCTTGGCCGGTGGCTGGCGGCGCCCGAACCCGCCGGCAAAGCCGCCGCCGCCCGCGCGCCCGCCGAACAGGCCCTCGAAAATGTCGCCGATATCGCCGTCGCTGCCACCGCCATAGTCGGGGCGGAAGCCGCCCGGCCCGCCCGGCCCCCCTTGCCCGAACGGCCCCGCGCCGAACGGCGAGGTCGGATTGCCGTCGCCATCGATCTCGCCGCGATCGAAGCGCGCGCGCTTGTCCTTGTCGGTCAGCAGGTCATAGGCCTGCGTCACCTTGCCGAAGCGTTCGGTGGCGGCGGGATTGTCCTTGTTGCGGTCGGGGTGCAGCTGCTTGGCGAGCGTGCGATACGCTTTCTTGATCTCGTCGGCGCTCGCCCCGCGCGATACGCCCAAAGCTGCATAAGGATCGGCCACGTAGTTCCCCGTTGGTTGGTCGCCGCTCTAGATGGGCGAAGGGCCACGATTTCGCAATCTTCCTCCCCTTCTCCCCTCCCTGAAAGGGAGGGGCCGGGGGTGGGTCGAGTGCTCGCGATACGGAAGCCGCACGCGCAACAGCAACCATATCCCCAGGACGCTACCCACCCCCAACCCCTCCCTAGGAGGGAGGGGAGAAGTTACCCCACCGGCGCCACATCGACCGACACATCCATCGCCTGCGCCCCCGATCCGAGCACCACGCCGTCGATCGGCGCGATGTCGCCATAGTCGCGGCCGATCGCGACGATCACATGGTCCTCGGCCATCCAAATGCCGTTGGTCGGATCGACCCCGATCCAGCCGCGCGTCGGACCGCACCACAGCAATACCCAGGCATGCGTCGCGTCGGCGCCGACCAGCCGTTCCTCGCCCGGCGGCGGCAGCGTGCGCAGATAGCCCGAGGCATAGGCGGCGGGCAGCCCCGCGGCGCGCAGGCCGCAGATCATGATCTGCGCGAAATCCTGGCACACCCCGTGGCGGTTGGCGAAGGCCTCGGCGGGCAGTGTATCGACCAGCGTCGCCGCCGGATCGAAGGCGAATTCGCGCTGGATCCGCTGCGCCAGCGCGATCGCCGCTTCGAGCCCGCCCCGCTCGGGATCGAGCTCCTGCGCGCACCAATCGGCGATGCCGTCGTCGATCGGGATGCGTGGGCTCGGAAACAGATACGCCGCGGGCGACAGCGCCGACAGATCGCGGCTCGCGCGCGCCATTTCGCCGATCTCGCGCAGCGTCGGGTCGCTCGGGTCGGGCATCGGGATCAGCCGCTCGACCACGACATCGGCGACGCTCTCGATCGTCAGCACCTCGACCGCGCTCTCGATCACCAACCGCACGACATTGGCGAGCCCCGCCTGCGCGCGCGCGGGCTTGGTCCGCCCGCCGGGCAGGATCGTCAGCGCATAGCGCTCGACGCGCTGTCCCGGCCATTCGATCGGCTCCAGCCGCAGGTTGCAGCGCGCGAAGGCGACGGGCTCGTCATAATCGAAGCGCGTCACGTGGCGGATGGCGTAGCGCATCATCGGACGGGGGTTCCGCGCATCGACAAACGAACCGCCCTATCCCCGTTCGCGTGAGGTGCGCGCGCCCCAACCCCCCGTTCGCCCTGAGCTTGTCGAAGGGTCGGCCCGAACCATCCACGGACGCGCCCAGCGGAAAATGCGGGCCGATGCTTCGACAAGCTCAGCACGAACGGAGATTGGGGTCGACACCCCTCACCCCCCGTTCGCCCTGAGCTTGTCGAAGGGCCGCCGCGAACCATCCACGGACGCGACCCGCGGAAAACGGGAGCCAACGCCCCGACAGGCACATCGCCACCGCAAGGAACCGAAAAACTCACGCGAGCGTAAGCCCCGCCCCGCGCAACGGTTCCGACCCTTGCAGGAAATAGCGCCGCGCCACCGCCTCGGCCAGGATATACAGCTCCGCCTCGACCGCCCCCAATGTCGCGGCATCGAGCGTCGCCGCGGCTTGCGTCGACACCATTGCGCGCAGCCGCGTCGCCGCCATCTGCTGCGGCTCGCCAAGCCCGTCGTCGCTCAGCACCGGCAGCGCCGCCAGATGCTCGCCGATCGCCGCGACCTGGAACGCCAGCCCGCGCGGATTGCCCGGATCGAGCGCCACCAGGTCGATCGCCGGCACCCGCGCGATCCCCGTCAGATAGCGCTGGCGATAGCTGATCTGGCTGTCGGCCAGGTCGAGCAGCGTCGACAGGTCATCGGCGGTCGAGGCATCGATCCCGAACGCCACCAGGTTGCGCACCACCTTGGCCGCGCGCTCGATCCGCCTCCCCAGATCGTGGAACCGCCACGCATCGGTGCGCCCCATATGCTCGGCCGACAGCCCGGCGAGCGCGGCATAGCGCCGCTGCAGCGAGCCCGCGCGATCGAGGATGCCGCCGCGCACCGGATGCGGCGCGTCGAGCAGCCGGATCATGTCGGCCGACAGCCGGTCGCGCGACACACGGCCGAGCCCGCGCGCCTGGCGGTTGGTCGCGCGCACCGAATACCAGCCCTCCTCGACCCCCTCCATCGCCGCGCGCGCGAAGGCGGTCAGGTCCTGCCGCTTGAGGCTCGGCGGTGCCGGCGCGGCGCCAGTCTCGACGATCAGCCGCACCAGCCGCTCGACCGTCGGCCCGGCGAGCGCCGCGCCGGTATCGGCGCTGATCGAATTGCCCAGCAGCACGCGGATGACGCCGAGCAGCGCCTCGCCGCGCTCGAGATAGCGCCCCAGCCAGAACAGATTGTCCGCCACCCGGCTGGGCAGCGTCCCCGGATTGCGCCGAAGATGCTGCGAATCGACCGCGGGCAGCAGCGACGAAGGCGCGACCGGCTCGGGGCCGTGCACCACCACGTCGGCCGACCACAGCCCCTCGCCCATCGCGGTCGCGCGGACATCGCCTTGCCGCCCCAGCCGCGCGAAGCCGCCGGGCAGCACCGTCCAGCCGCCTTCGCCGTTGCGCGCCGCGAACACCCTGAGCGCGAAGGGCCGCGCCGCCAGCGCATCGTCGATCACCACCGGCATCGTCGACAGGTGGACGACTTCCTGCCCGACATAATCCTGCGGGCGAAGCGCCATGTCGGCGAGCAGCGCCGCGCGCTCGGCGGCATTCAGGTCGGCACCCACCACCGCGTTGCAATCGGGCAGTACCCGCGTCGGCACCCCGAATGCCGATGCGATGATCATGCTGTCGAGTTCGTCGGCGACTTGGGCGGCCTCGCGCGGCTGGCCGCACCACCAGGTCGCGATATTGGGCAATTTGAGCGCGTCGCCGGTCAGCCGGGTGCAGAGCGCGGGCAGGAACGCCGCGAGCGCGGGGGCTTCGAGCACGCCGGCGCCCGGCGCATTGGCGATCACGACATTGCCCGCCGCCATCGCATCGATAAGCCCCGGCACCCCGATCGCCGAGGTCGAATCGAACGCCAGCGGGTCGAGCAATCGCGGATCGGTGCGCCGCCAGATGCCATCGATCCGCTTCAGCCCGGCGATCGTGCGGACGTATAATTTGTCCTCGATCACCGCCAGGTCGGCACCCTCGACCAGCAGGAACCCCAGATAGCGCGCCAGATGCGCCTGCTCGGCATAGCTCTGGTTGAGCCGCCCGGGGGTGAGCAGCCCGATCCGCGGCTCGACGCGGTGGCATGCTTCGGCCAGCCCCTCGCGCAATTGCGCGAAGAAGGGTGCGTGACGCTCGACATGCAGCCGCGACTGCAGCCCGCCCAAAGTGCGGCTGATCGCCAGCCGGTTCTCGAGCGCATAGCCCGCCCCCACTGGCGCGCGCAGCTGGTCGCCGAGCACCCGCCACTCGCCGGTCGGCCCGCGGCACAGGTCGACCGCGACGAAATGCAGGTGATGTCCGCCCGGCGGCTCGAGCGCCATCATCGGCCGCAGGAACCACGGGCTGCCCGTCACCACGCTCGCGGGCAGCAGCCCGCCCGATACCAGCCGGCCGGGGCCATAGATGTCGCCGACGATCGTCTCGAACAATTCGGCGCGCTGGATCACCCCGGCCTCGATCGCGCGCCATTCGTCGGCTTCGATCATCAGCGGGATCGGCGACAGCGGCCAGGCGCGCTCCTCGCTCTCGCCCGCGATGCGGAAGCCGGTGCCGATATCGTCGGCCTGGCGCTGCGCGCGCTCGCGCGCATATTCGAGCGAATCGCCGGTCACCCCGGCCATTTCCTCGAGCGCGGTGCGCCATGCTTCGGCGGCGGCGCCCTTGGCGCTGCACAGCACGTCGCCGCCGCGTGGGTGCGCGCCGCAATACTCGGTGATCCAGCGATCGGCGATGACGCCGGCGTCGAACAAGCTGGTCGCGCGCGTCGCCATGTTCACTCTTCAAAGCCCTGCTGAAACGAAGGTCGAACGTGACCACAAGTTCCGCCACGGTGCAACCGGGATAACTCCCCTCCCTGAAAGGGAGGGGCCGGGGGTGGGTCGAGGCCAGGCGATAGCGCCGCCGCGCACCCAGCCCATCCGTACCACGAGCACGCCACCCACCCCCAACCCCTCCCTTCCAGGGAGGGGAGCAATTCACAAATCGGGCAGCACCTGCCGCGCCGCGCCCCAGCCCGCCAGCCCGCGCCCGTTCGCGCGTTCGATCAGTTCGGCGGCATCGCGCACGCTCCAGCGCGCGGGGGTGTCGATATCCTTGAGCTCGGTCCACGACACCGGCGCCGCCACCGGCGCCCCCGGCCGCGCGCGCGCGACATAGGGCAGCACCGCCGTCGCCCCCCGCTGGTTGCGCAGCCAGTCGAGGAAGATCCGCCCCTTGCGCTTGGCCTTCGACATCGTCGCGACATAACGTTCGGGCTCGTTCGCCGCCAAGGCGCGGCAAAAGCGATCGGCGAACGACTTGACCGCCGGCCACTCGGCGACCGGGGTCAGCGGCACCACCACATGCACCCCCTTGCCCCCCGACAGCATCGCGAAGCTCGTCAGCCCCAGATCGGCGAGCTGCGTCTTGATATCGATCGCCGCGCGCTTGACCTCGTCGAAGCCCAGCCCCTCGTCGGGGTCGAGGTCGAACACCAGCCGGTCGGGCTTTTCGACATCGCCCACCAGCGATCCCCAGCCGTGAAACTCGATCGTCCCCATCTGCACGCACGCCAGCAACCCGTCGGCGTCATCGACATATAGATAGGGCTCGGTCGACCCGTCCTTCTCGCGGATATCGACCTGGTGGACCTGTTTGCCGAAGCTGCCCGCGTCGTGCTTCTGGAAAAAGCATTGCTTCGCGCGCCCCTGCGGGCAGCGGACCAGGCTGATCGGCCGGTTCGCCGCGAAGGGCAGCAGGATACCCGCGACATCGGCGTAATAATCGGCGAGCTGCCCCTTGGTGATCGCGTCCTCGGGAAAGATCACGCGGTCGGCGCTGCTGATCTTCACGCTCGACGCCGCGCGTTCGACCGCCACCGGCACCTCGGCCACCACGTCCTTCGCCGCCTTGTCGCCGCGCAGGCCGAGGTAGCTCGCATGCCGCAGCACCCCCTCCCCGGTGAACTCGGCGAACGCCACCTCGGCGACCAGCTTGGGGGTCACCCACTGCGCCCCGCGCGCCGCCGCCTTGGGCACGTCCACCGGCGCGGTCTTGCGCACGAGCTTCTCGAGCCGCCCCAGCAGATCGTCCTGCGTCGCGGCATCGAAGCCCGTCCCGACCTTGCCCGCATAGACCAGGCCCTCGTCGCCGTGCAGCCCCACCAGCAACGACGCGAAGCCGCGCCCCTTGGCCTTCGACGGCAGCCAGCCGATAATCACGAATTCCTGCCGCCGCGTGCACTTCACCTTCAGCCACGCCTTGGTGCGCGCGCCGCGATAGGGCGCGTCGATCTTCTTCGACACGATCCCCTCATAGCCCTCGCGGCACATCGCCTCGAACAGCTCCTCGCCCGCGCCGACGACATGCTCGGCGAACTGGATGCGATCGTCATCGGCAGGGATCAGCGGCCGCAACCGCTCCTTACGCTGGACCAGCGGCAGCGCGGTGAGATCCTCACCATCTTCGGCCAACAGGTCGAACGCGAACAAGGTCAGCCCGTCGCCGCCCCCCGAAATCGCATTCTGCAGCGTCGAAAAATCGGGCTTGCCGTCCTTGAACGCGACGATTTCGCCGTCGATCAGCGCGGGCGCAATCGTCTCGGCGACCGCGACGATCCCCGGAAACTTGTCCGACCAGTCGAGCCCCGACCGCGTGAACACCTTCGCCCCCGGCCCGGTGGAGATCAGCGCGCGATAGCCGTCATACTTCACCTCGTGCAGCCAGCCATTCCCGCCGGGCACCGAATCAACCAAAGTAGCCAGCTGCAGCGCCCTAAATCCTCCCCCAGCGGTGGAGGGGGCTTTCCGCGAGCGCACCGCCTGCGACTCCCCCCCTCCACCACGCCCTGCGGGCGCGGTCCCCCTCCCCCGCTGGGGGAGGATCTTAGGGGCCGCCTTCCCCTCGGCGATCTCGGCCATCGTCCGCCCGGTCTTCACGCTGGTGAGTTCGCCCTCGACCAGCGCGTCGGATCCCCCCGCATAGGCATCGTTCACCTTGCGCAGCAGCCAATTCTCGCCGCGTTCCTTGCCGCGCGGTTTCAGGCGGATCATCATCCATTCGCCCTTCATCCGCTCGCCCTGGAGCACGAAGTGCAGATGCCCCGCCTCGATATCCTTCGCCGATTTGCCCGCGATCGGCGCCCAGCTTCCGTCGTCCCACAGCATCACGGTCCCGCCGCCATATTCCTTGGCCGGGATGACGCCTTCGAAATCGCCATAGGAAAGCGGATGGTCCTCGGTCCGCACGGCTAAGCGCTTGTCGTCGGGGTTGAGGCTCGGCCCGCGCGTCACCGCCCAGCTTTTGAGCACCCCGTCGACCTCGATGCGGAAATCATAATGCAGCCGGCTGGCGTCGTGTTTCTGCACGATGAAGCGGTTGCCCTTACCCTTCTCAAGCGTCCCGGCGGGTTCGGCGGTACGCGAGAAATCGCGCTTGGCGTTGTATTTGGCGAGCGGATCAGGGGCTTTAGCCACGGCGATCCCTTTCTCCCCGTTCGTTTCGAGCGAAGTCGAGAAACCGATATGGCGTGCTTAGCTGCCGTTTCTCGACTTCGCTCGAAACGAACGGTGGCCCCATCACGCCCGCTTCCTCGCCGGCGCCTTCTTCGCCGCGGCCTCGGTCGGCACCTTCTTCGCCGCTGCCTTCGCCGCCGGTTTCTTCGCCGCCGCCGCCGGCTTCTTCGCATCCGCCCCCGTCGTCGCCCCCGGCTTCTCGAGCGACTTCTTCAGCGCCGCCATCAAATCGACCACGTTCGACCCGCGCTTCGCCGGAGCCTCGTCGGCCTGCTCGATGATCTTGCCCCCCTTGGCCTTGCGCTTGCGCTCGATCAGCCCTTTGAGCGCATCGACATAGCGATCGTGGAAGATCTGCGGATCGAACTTCGCGCTCTTCTTGCTGATCAGCGTCTCGGCCAATTCGAGCAGATCCTCGTCGGGCTTCGAATCGGGGATGTCGCGGAAATAGCCCTGCGCCTTGTGGACCTCGTCGGCATAGCGCAGCGTCTCGAGCACCATCCCGCGCCCGCACGGCTTGAGGCTGACGACATATTCGCGCCCGCGCAGCGCCAATTGGCCGAGCCCCACCTTCTTCGTCCGCTTCAGCGCCTCGCGCAGCACGATGAACGCCTCCTCCGCCAAATCGTCAGCGGGCACCACGAAATAGGGCTTCTCGTAATAGAGCACGTCGATCTCGTTGGCGTCGACGAACTGCGTCAGCTCGAGCGTCTTCTTCGATTCGAGCTTCACCGCCTCGATCTCGTCCTGTTCGAGCAGGACATACGATCCCTTCTCGATCTCATAGCCCTTCAGGATATCCTCGGCATCGACCGGCCCGACGCCCGCGACCACCTTCTCATAGGCGATCGGCTTGCCCGTCGGCTCGTGGATCTGGCGGAACGACACCGACGCGCCCGACCTGGTCGCCGAATAGATTTCGACCGGGATCGACACCAGCGCCAGCCGGATCTGCCCTTGCCAATATGCACGTGCCGCCATCGCCGGTTCCTTCGTTGCGAAGGCGATTCAATTCGCGACGCGACGAGTCGTTCCGCCGCTACCCGATACCTCCACGATACCGCCGCGATACCGTCCCGGGGCGGGGCTGTCCTACAAGCGGTCGATTGCGCTAAGGGGACCCATGCGTAATCCAACTTCCGACGCCCGGCTTTGCTCGCGCGCCCCGCATCCGCACCGCGCGGAGAAGGGCAATCCGGGGGGGACGTGGTGTAGCTTTTGTAGCCTTCCGACCGCGAATCACCCATGACGACCGACCCGATCGCCACCTTCAGCGCCTGGCTCGACGAAGCGCGCGCCAGCGAACCCAACGACCCCACCGCGATGGCGCTCGCCACCGCCGATGCCGCCGGCCGCCCCTCGGTGCGGATGGTGCTGCTCAAGGGGCATGACGATCGCGGCTTCGTCTTCTACACCAACCGCGGCAGCCGAAAGGCCGGCGAGCTCGAACAGAACGCCCATGCCGCGCTGCTCTTCCACTGGAAAAGCCTGCGCCGCCAGGTCCGCGTCGAGGGCCATGTCGACTGGGTGAGCGACGCCGAATCGGACGCCTATTTCGCCAGCCGCGGCCGCGATTCGCAGCTCGGCGCCTGGGCGAGCGACCAGTCGCGGCCGCTCGCCGATCGCGCGACCTTCGAAGCACGTTTCGAGGAAGTGAAGGCGCGCTTCGACGGCACCGACGTGCCGCGCCCCCCCTTCTGGGGCGGCTACCGTATCGTCCCCGCGCGGATCGAATTGTGGAACGACCGCGCGCACCGCCTGCACGAACGCCGGGTCTTCGAACGATCGGCTGACCGCTGGACCGAAGGCATGTTGTTCCCATGACACTCGACGAACGCCGCCGCTTCATTCCGCTGGCGATGCGCGCCGCACTGGCGAGCGTCGGCAT